>JBASRM010000353.1:0-7477 GCA_049273835.1 Blastocatellia bacterium
CGAGTTTGTTAAACAGGAACGGCCATCGCGGAGAGACCTTCAACGCGTTATTGGTCATCGCAAGCTCATCTTGCCACGAAAAGTTTTGATAAAAGGTGAGTCCAAGAAACACGACGCCGATCAGCAGCGCCGCAGTCGCGAAGATCTGGCGACCGCGGGCGCCAAAACGACTGCTCAGCGCTTCAAGACCCATCGCGCTCAGAATGCAAAAACCAATCGAGGGCAAGTAAAGGTAGCGATCGTGTAGCAACGACTCATCCAGCCTGAATGCCTTCAGGTTGAGCACCGGCAGAATAAAGATGATAAAGAAAGCCAGAGCATACTTACCCGCCGGCGAGCGGCGCACCAGCCGGCTCGCCACGGCAACAATTGCGATCACGGCCAGTGCGGCTCCCCAAAATCGAAAATCACCTAATGCGTTCACGTAGGTGTTGTCGTAGATGATGGCGAGCGGAAAGGGAATGAACAACATTCGCGCGTAGCTCATCAGCACTGACGGAATGGTCAGCATGACCTGGGTGCCGGTAACTCCCAGCGACTTGGGTTCTTCCAGACGAAGGGTTCCGAGCACGTAATATCGCAAGCCGAGATTCAGGACAACTAAGGCAAAGAACGGCGCCGTGCGTTTCGCGATCCGCTTCACAATCTCGCCGGGTTTCTCACCTTGCGGTCTATCGAACAGCTCGCGAGCAACAAGAAACAGAGGAAAGATTACCGCGACTTCCTTGCTCAGCATCGCCAGAAAAGCGAAAAGTACGCTAAAACCAAGCGTAGCCTTTTGACTGATTTGGCCATGATAGAAGCGCTCGTACAAAAGCAGTGATGAAAGCAGAAATACGGCGGCAAGAGGATCGGGCAACGCCGCCACCCATGCCACCGATTCGCTGTGAACGGGATGCAATCCAAATAACAATGCCGATGCCAGGGCTACCTCGGCTGAAAGCTCCCACTGAAGCGCGATCCGGTACACCAGGAACGACACGCCGACGTGCACCAGAAGCGAAAACAGATGCCAGCCAAAGACTTCCAAACCAAACATCTGGTGGTTGATGATGAGCGCAATGTTGAACAACGGACGGTAGTAGGGTCCAACCGCGCTCTTGTCGCCTTCACTCAAAAACTGCCACACCCCTTGCGTGAACATCTTTGGTATGTTTGCAAGCGAGCCCAGCGTCGGGTTCCTGAGTACTTGAAAATTGTCGTCGTAGACGAATTGTCCATCGAGCGCGTTGACGTAGGCCAGCGCAGTGACCGCTAAGACCGCCACCAACAGCAGCCGGTGGTGCTGCCTCAAGCGCAACCTTTCCTGTGCTCTTTCTCGGGATTGTCGACGGGCGGACTCGGGTTTGGATGCCTCACGGGGTGAAACACTTGCCGCCTGTGTTCTCTTGGTTCTTCGATTGCGGGCCATGAATCTCTGTGAGGCCGGCTCGGTTGCTCAAGACGCTCAGCACTTCGCAAACCGACGATCGATCACCACCGCATCAGCCGCGTAATCAGCGTTACGGCGGCGGGATCGTCTGGAAAGATAACCGGCATGTCTTTGACGCGCACGGTCCTGTCCCCGACTCGACGGACCATAACGTGAACGGGGCAGCCACACGCGCTGTAGATAAAGGTGAGATCGCGCTCTTGTCCATCCGGCCAAATATCCCGCACCGGGAGGTCTCCGGGCTTAACCCTGGCATCGATAATCGAGGTGGGACTCGTCGAGCCGTCGACGGTAAGCGAGGTGCCTTTCCCGTTATCGATCAGGATCGTAAGGTTCTTGGGCGGAATCGGCGCAACCGTTGGGTTGATCTTGCCGCGCCACAGCACCTCACCGGTTCGCTTAAAAATCAATTGGCCGCTGCCCGGTTTTTCGCTGCTGACGTGCATAGACATGTGCAGCTTGCCGTCGGGTGTGGGTTCGCCATAGGCGTCAAGCACGGCGAAAGTGCGTCCCTGACCATCGTCCGGCTGGTATCGTCGTTCGATCTGGGTCAAAGCGTCCGCGATGGCGGGAACCTTAGGACCGAAGTCCAACTCGACGGTGACCATTACCGCTTTGGCGACGTCCATCGTTACCAGCTCGGATGCGGGCTTTGGTGGTTCGGATGTGGGAGGAGCCGGCGCGGTAGCATTGCCCGCGGGCGGGATCGGCTGGGACACCGAACCGGTTCGGTTAGCTTTGCCGGCTAACAGGGCCACGGCTGCGATGGCCACAACAACTATCACTCCGAGAATTGGAAACCATCGCTTGAGGTTGCGTCCGCTGGAGTTGCTGCTTTGAGTCGTACCGCCCCGGCGATTTTTGGTTTTGCTTTTGGCCATGCTTGTCTAACCGGACCCGCTATTTCGTTCCGGCGAAAAACAATATCAAACGGCTTGGCCGCGAGGCAACAAGGCCGATTGCCTTGCTTAAGTTCTTCGGCTCTGCCGCCCAGTCCGCTGAGGGTTTGCCCCTTTGAGGAGTTAGATCAGTTGCTGCGCAACAAAACAACGCTGTCGCTGCTTTTCAAGGGCGGAGCCCATCGGAAGGAGGGCGGCAGAGCCGCAGAGGATTACGCAGGAAGCCTTCCGAGGGCGGAGCCCATCGGCAAGGAGGGCGGCAGAGCCGCAGAGGATTACGCAGGAAGCCTTCCGAGGGCGGAGCCCATCGGCAAGGAGGGCGGCAAGCCGCAGAAGTTAGAAGACGAGCCCGACAGAAGTGGGATGACGCTGCCTTCAGAGGGCAGAGCCCATCGGCAAGGAGGGCGGCAGAGCCGCAGAAGTTAGAAGACGAGCCGACAGAAGTGGGATGACGCTGCCTTCCGAGGGCAGAGCCCATCGGCAAGGAGGGCGGCAGAGCCGCAGAAGAAGTACTAAGCAAGCTTCCGAGCCCGAAGCCCATCGGCACCGTGGGCGGCAGAGCCGCAGAGGATTACGCAGGAGGCCTTCCGAGGGCAGAGCCCATCGGCAAGGAGGGCGGCAAGCCGCAGATGTTAGAAGACGAGCCGACAGAAGTGGGGATGACGCTGCCTTCCGAGGGCGAAGCCCATCGGCACAGCGGGCGGCAAAGCCGCAGAAGAAGTACTAAGCAAGCTTCCGAGCCCGGAGCCCATCGGCAAGGGCGGCAAGCCGCAAGAGTGAAGTAGCCCCACTCGGTCGCCGAGCCCGAAGCCCAGCGGCACAGCGGGTGGCGAAGCCCAAGAGTGAATTAACAGCACTCGGTCTCCAAGGAAACTATGGTAGGTCTAAAGTCGGGCCCATAAACGCTCAGCAGCCACCCGCGCGCGGGCGTAAAGGTCGTGCTCATCCAGCCCAAAACGGCGGGCTCGAATGACGAACTTGCCGTTCACCATCACGCTCTCGACCATTGCCGAGTTAATCCCAAACGTCAAATGCCACGCCAGGTTCTCGGCGGCTAGAGTTGTGGGCGAACCGTAATCGAGGACTGTCAGGTCGGCAGCCGAGCCGGGTGTCAAGTTGCTCAGGTCTGCCTCGAATGTTTCGGACGCAAGCCGCTGGTTGTTGGCGAGCACGCGAAGCCAATCGTCCGCCCCTTTGCCAATGCGCGCGTCTCGCCCTTTGAAGAACGCGAACCGAGCCTCTTCAAACATGTCTGCGCCGATGCCGTCCGTGCCCAGCACAACGCGTTCGCCAAACTTTGATACCGGCGCATACCCGACCTGATTGTTCATGTTGGACCGGGGGTTGTGCGCGAACCACACGCCGCTCGATCGCGCTATCTCAATGTCTTCATCGGACAAATGTATGCCGTGAGTGAGAATGGTTTTGCCGTTGAGCGCGCCGTGTTTCGCGAGGCGTTCGACAACTCCGGTGTTGTATCGAGATCTCGCGTCATCGACATCGCATCTGTCTTCGGCGGCGTGAATGTGCAGGCCCGCATCGAACTCCTTCAACATCTCGGCGCAAGCATCGAGCGATTCGTCCGACAGCGTGAACGACGCATGAGCTCCAACCATCGCGCGAAACAAGCCCGCGTCGCTCTCGGCTGCCCTCGGCATCGTCTCACGGCGGTTCCACTCCAGGAACGCGCGATTCTCCTGCACTCCGCTATCGCGTTCTGCGGCTCCGCCACGATCGGTAATCTCATAACAAAGCACTGCTCGCAAGCCTACTTTCTCAATGGCCTCGCGCACGATTTGAAGGGACCCGGTGATGCGAGACGGCGACGCGTGATGATCGAACAGACAAGTCGTTCCAGCTCTCGCGGCGTCCATCGCCCCGGCCAGCGCGCTCCAGTAGATGGTCTGCTCATCCAGCGCGCGATCCAGCCGCCACCAGATCAGCTCGAGTATCTCTTTGAAATCGGCCGGCGGGCGAAGTGGCGGAGGCATCCCCCGCGCAAACGCCGAGTAAAGATGAGTGTGCGCGCACACCATACCCGGCATCACCAGCTTGCCGTCCAGGTCGATCACTTCGTGGTCTTCACGAGGGTCGAGGTGGGTGCCCCGCTCGAGGACGAGCCCGCCGGAGATGCGCAAGTCGGCGCGCTCAATCCGGGGTGGATCGAGGGTTATGATTGTCGCTGATTTTAGAAGGTATGACATCTTAGTGGACGAGCATTGTTTGCCATATGTCGAAATTCAGATTCGACGTTCCAGATTCCAGATTCAGATTCCAGATTATTTCTGATTTCAAAAATCTCAGATTGGAGATCATCCAAAACTCCAGATTCCAATCCCCAATCTCCAAACGGCCATCGATCCAGCTACAACCCTTTCACTCGCGGAACCTCGCAATCCGCTTTTCAAGCTCCGATATTTCAATATCCGCCGCAACCCGCAGAGGCTCTTTCACCGCTCGTCGCGCCGTGTCCACGTCCTTCAAGCCATTGCCTGTGACCATAATCAACACGCTTTCCTCAGCCTTGAACGCACCCGCTCCGCAAAGCTTGACGAAGCCCGCATAGGCAGCGGCCGCCGATGGTTCGACGAACACGCCCGTCTCGCGTGCGAGGGTGGGAATCGCAGCCAGTATTTCCTCGTCGCTTACCTTTACCCCTTGCCCTCCGGATTCCCGGATCGCGCGGATCGCCATAGTCGCATCCCGCGGCTTGCCGACATTGATGCTGTCGGCGATTGTATGTGCCGGACCTTCTCTCACCGATCCATCGCCGTTCGCCGCATCGACGATCGCTGCAGCCGTTTCCGCCTGGACACCGATCATGGCAGGCATGCGGTCGATGAAGCCGATCTTGTGGAGGTCACTAAACCCCTTCCACAGCCCGCTTATGATGTTGCCATCGCCTACCGCCACAAAGACCTTGTCAGGAGGCTGCCAGTTCAACTGCTCGCCGATCTCGAATGCCGCCGTCTTTTTGCCCTCTCGCGTAAACGGGTTGAAGCCGGTGCTGCGTTGGTACCACCCGAACCGTCGGGAAGCTTCGATGCAGATATCGTATGCCTGATCGTAGCTTCCTTCGACTATTACGACGGTCGCGCCGTAGATCTGGAGCTGAGCGATCTTCGCGGGCGGCGCGTAAGCGGGAACGAATATCACCGAGTCCATCGCCACGCTCGCGCACACACCGGCCAGCGCGCTCCCAGCATTCCCGGACGAAGCGGTGCTGATGATGCGGGCGCCGGCTTCCTGCGCCTTGACGACGCACAGTGCACTCGGGCGATCCTTGAATGAAGCGGTCGGATTGCGGCCGTCGTCCTTTATGAACAGTTGCCTGACTCCATATCGTTGTGCCAGGCGCGTGCAGTTGTAGATGGGGGTCCATCCTATTGTGAGCGGCGGTAATGCGGATGAGTGTTCGATGGGCAATAGCGCGCGATAGCGCCACATCGTGAAGTTGCGGTCGGCGGCCAATTGCGCCTTGCCCATCCCGTTGAGGACCCGGTCGTAGTCATAAAGCACGTCCAGATTTCCGCCGCACGACAAGCAGACATACTCGGTCTCGTTGGGATTGTGGTCGCGCCCGCACTCGACGCATTTAAGGGTTGTAACGTTGCTCATCGGAGGTCCAGCCGAGTCATAGCGGCTCTTTTGCAAATTGCAAGTGTCCGGCTCGGCCTGCGTTGAGCTCGAAACCCATCACTATAGACATCGCCGTGAACTCGTTTACTGGCCGGCCAAAAACTTTCTTGCGTGTGCGAGCTCAGGCCTCTCGGTGTCAGCCTTTTCGCACAGCTTGATTAGCTTCAGATAGAGCTCCCGGGCTTTGGTCCGATCACCCGCAAGCTCCGCGGCGCGCGCCGCGCCGTAAAGTCCGCCGAATCGGTTGGGGGAAGTTTGAAGCGACGCTTGGTACTCTCTGAGCGCCTCGCCCGGCCGCTCGAGTTCGAGCAGCATGTCGCCCAGCAGCTCGCGTGCGGGAAGAATCGAACCCGGTGTAACCGGATGTTTGTCGGTCGAGTCTTCCAACTCGGCAGCGGATCGCATGATTCTCAAAGCGTCCTCATTTCTGGATTCCGCCCGTGCGATCCAGGCTTCGGCAGTCAATCTCTGAATCTCGACTTGGGTCGGCCAGTAAGGGTCCTTTGAAGCAATCAGCATCTTTCGAAGCGCCTCGAGGCGCTCAGTTTCTTTCCGTGCCGAGGCGGGATCTCCACTGCGTGCAGACCCGAGAGCTCGGGCGAAACTGTTGATGGCTTCCATATGAGGAAAACGGTTCCAGGGGAACTCCGGTGGAAGCAGAGGAAGCCGCGCCGCGTCGGACCACTTGCGGCGTTCGACCGCATAGCG
Source organism: Blastocatellia bacterium (assembly GCA_049273835.1). GTDB lineage: Bacteria > Acidobacteriota > Blastocatellia > UBA7656 > UBA7656 > Onstottus_A. The sequence continues at coordinate 6,679 of JBASRM010000353.1, forward strand.
AGCCGGAGCCGCGGCGAACGAATAGGCGGCCGCTATCACATAGTCGTCGAGTTTGCTGATCGTCTTGAGCTCATTCAAAACCTGCTTTGCCTTTTCGTCCTGCGACTGTTGCAGATAAGCATAAGCCAGATAGTCCATTGCATGGAGTTGATCGAATGATCCTGAGCCAGGATGGGTCCTGGCTACAAGGTTTTTGGCTGCCTCCGCGGAAGCGAGGTTCGACTTGATGGATTCTGGCCAAAGCCCAAGCCTGGTGAAGATATGCGTGGGCATGTGAAGCGCGTGAGGAGAAGAAGGCGCGATCTTCGCGTAGCTGAGGGCTGCCGGTAACGCCAGGCTTGCGAGCGGCGGGTAGTCGTAACTGTGAATAATATAGTGAGCGATTCCGGGATGGTCTGGCTGCTTAGCCAGCACGCCGTTTAGGATCTCAACCGCGCGCTTCTGCTTGGAAAATGTCTTATCAACTGGGCGCGAGCTTGCGGTGCCCAACAGAGCCAGCGCGTAGAAGATAGCGGCTTCCTTATCATCCGAATATCGGGTGAACACCTGCTCCATAGCTTTCTCATAGGCCAACGTGCGAGTTGGATGGTCAAGCTTATCGTAGTCCGCGTAAAAGGCGTTTATTGCAGCCAGGTAATCCCGCTCACGCTGGGTCTTGACACTCAAAGACTTCGCTTTCTCCAGAGCCGCAGAAGCTTTTTTTAATTCCGTGGCGGTGGGAGGGGCCCAGAGCGGATGATTTTGCGTCATCGCTATTCCCCAGTAAGCCATCACACAACCAGGATCGGTCGTCAGGACC
>JBASRM010000362.1:0-20203 GCA_049273835.1 Blastocatellia bacterium
CCCCTAAGTCGCGAGGTTGTGTTGTTCTTGCAATCGGTAAAAGAAAGCGGCTCCTACAAGCCAACCGGCTATTCTGGGTGCTTCGAACTGGATGGAGTAACATTCAGAGCTTTGACCGGGGCCGAGTTGCCGCCTGGTGTTCTACACAGCCCGGAATCATTCCTACAGACTGTCCGGACGGTCTCCAAAATAAAATAAATTTCAATAAGAACGGCGCATAAAAAGAAGGAGGGACACATGTACCATAAACGAATCCTGAAGACTGCCGCATTCTAGTTGCTGTCCGTCTCCCATCTTAATTGACATAGCGGGAAATGGTTTTAATTTGACGGATGCAGCAGGTGGAGTGAATTTCGACCTCGATAGAGATGGCACTGCTGAACATCTCTCTTGGACTTCAGTGGGTTCTGACGATGCGTTTCTTGTCCTTGACGGAAACGGCAATGGAACTATCGATAACGGAGCGGAGTTGTTTGGCAACTTCACGCCTCAGCCACAATCTTCAAGTCCCAACGGGTTTCTCGCACTAGCAGAGTATGACAAATCAACGAACGGTGGTAACGGCGATGGAAAGATAACCAGTTCAGATGCTATCTTCACCTCTTTACGGCTTTGGCAAGACACAAATCACAACGGCCTATCCGAAGCCTCCGAGCTACATACCTTGTCATCGCTTCAAGTTATGGCATTGGATTTGGATTACAAATCATCCAAGCGCACGGATGAAAATGGAAATGCCTTCCGGTACAGGGCAAAGGTCCGTGACGGACAGGGTGCAAGTGTCGGGAGATGGGCGTGGGATGTATTCTTTACGCGGCAATAAAAGCGTGAGGAAATTCTGGAACAAACAGAAAGCCCATCGCCATCATAGCGACGGGCCTTTTGGTTAATTAAGAGCGGGTGTGGTCAGATTACCATTCACCCTGCTTGACGCGCTTCCTTATCTTCCGCTTTGTGAGGTCGCGTTTCAGCGGGCTCAGATAGCTTATGAACAGCTCGCCATCGAGGTGGTCCGTCTCGTGCGAGACGCAGCGAGCCTCGAGGTCCATGACATCCAGCGTCATCGGGCTCCCATCCGTGTCATACGCGCGGACTACCACACGTTGAGGGCGCTTGACCTCGAGAAAGATGCCGGGGAAGCTTAGACATCCCTCGTCGCCGATTTGTTCGCCCTCTTCAGTTTCGATCACGGGGTTTATCAGCGCGACCTTTTGCTTTTTTTCCTTGCCAATGCTGCAATCCATCACAAACAGGCGCTTGAGCACCCCTACCTGCGGCGCAGCCAGGCCCACCCCGGGCGCGCCGTACATAGTCTCAAACATGTCGTTGATCAGCTTATTCAATTTCTCATCAAACTCCGTCACTTCTTCGGCACGTTTGGTGAGAATCGGATCTCCATACTTGACCACATTCAGTATCATTTCTCTATCTCGAACTCCTTTGATCTCTCATCGTATTGTCGCCGCTCCGCTAGTTTCTCTCCAAGCAACTGGTTGAGCACAGCGGTCCGAGCCTTAAATCCGGTGACTTCTCTCCATGCTACGATCGCCAGCCCAACCAGTATTATAGCAGCTCCGACGAGACTATGTGTCGCATAACCTATCACGAAGCCTATGAAAAATATCGCCACCAGGAGCACATAATAAAGGATGCCGTGAGTGCGCCTGGCGTTGATCGACCGCCTCAACTGTTCGACCTCGTGGTCTATTTCGGATCGATGTGTCGAGCCTTGCCGCTCATGGCTTAATACGGTCATCCCCACCTGCTCCTACGCTGTGCGTCAATACGCGGGTGACCATTCCACCCAATCTCGCCTCGCTCAGTATCGAGCTAACTGTTGCAAATAGCCCTCGATATTTCGCTTCATTTCCGCAAGGCTGTCGCCTCCGAACTTTTCCCGCACAGCATCCGCCAGCACTATCGCAACCATCGCCTCTCCAATCACTCCCGCGGCGGGAACCGCCACGATGTCGGAGCGCTCGAAAGCGGCGGCCGAGTCTTGCTTGGTAACCACGTCAACGCTCAAGAGCGGCTGCCTCAAAGTTGATATGGGCTTTAGGTGACCGCGCACCCGGATTTCCTGGCCGTTGCTGATGCCGCCCTCGATTCCGCCCGCGCGATTAGTCGGACGGCTGAACTTACGTTCGTTTTGATTATAGCCAATCTCGTCGTGTATCTGCGACCCACTGCGCCGGCTCACCTCGACCCCAGCCCCGATCTCGACCGCCTTCACCGCCGGGATGCACATTATGGCTTGAGCAAGTCGACCGTCGATCTTTCGATGCCACTGGGTGTGCGAGCCGAGCCCGGCAATTACTCCTCGCGCTACTACCTCAAAGATGCCCCCAAGCGTGTCTTTCGCTTCTTTTGTAGCATCGATGAGCGCGATCATTCTCTGTTCAGTTTCGTTGTCCACACAATGCAGCGGCGAGGCGTCTGAAATCGAAGCGATCTGTTCCCAGCTAGCTTCGATTGGCTGATCGGGCAGACCGCCGATCATTGCGGTGTGACTGGCAACCTCGACGCCGATTTCTTTTAGTAGAAGTTTGGCAAATGCTCCGGCTGCGACTCGAGCCGCGGTTTCTCGAGCGCTGGCACGTTCAAGTATGTCTCGCAGATCGTGGGTGTCGTATTTTAGCCCGCCGGCAAGATCGGTGTGACCGGGTCTCGGCCTGGTAAGCTTCCGAGCGCGCTTCTCGTCGTCAAACTCGCGAGCCTCAACCGCCATCACATCTTGCCAATTCTCAAAGTCGCGGTTGCGAATCAAGAGCGAGACCGGCGAGCCCAGAGTCTTGCCATGCCGGACGCCGGAGATGATCTCGGCCTCATCGCTTTCGATCTTCATTCGCCCGCCGCGCCCGTAACCCTGCTGCCGCCGCCAGAGTTCACGGTTGATGAAGGCAGGATCGATCGACAACCCGGAAGGCAGTCCTTCGACGATTGCGACTAAGCCTTTGCCGTGGGATTCGCCCGCCGTGATGAAGTTGAATTGGCCCATGCCTTGTTGATCCTCAGACCTTCGCTGACCAGATAGCGAGCGATCAGCAAACAACTTTGGTTGCGCTTACGCAACCTCGAGCTGGCGGCCACGCAAGTATTTGATCCTGTCGCGCAACTCTGCCGCTCGCTCGAACTCGTACCTCGCCGCCGCGCCCCGCATCTGTCCCTCGAGCCGTTGAATTGTTGCCGCGATGTTTTCTGCTGAATACTCTTCCGCTTCTTCCGCGATACTCGGCAATTTAAAGTAGTCAGCTTCGACGATTGACACCAGCGTCGAACCAATCGCCTTCACGATCGACTGCGGAGTTATGCCGTTCTCGCGGTTGTAGACAGCTTGCTTCTCTCTGCGACGTTGAGTTTCACCGAGCGCGCGGCGCATCGAATCAGTCATCCGATCCGCATAAAGTATCGCCTTTCCGTTCAAGTTGCGAGCCGCCCGGCCGATTGTTTGAATCAGCGACTGTTCGGAACGGAGAAAGCCTTCCTTGTCCGCGTCGAGGATCGCCACCAGCGAAACCTCCGGCAGATCGAGTCCTTCCCGCAACAGATTGATTCCGACGAGCACATCGAACTCCCCCGCCCGGAGATCGCGAAGTATTTTGATCCGGTCGAGCGTCTGAATCTCCGAGTGCAGATATCGAACTCGCACACCGAGTTCGGCATAGTACTCAGTCAGGTTTTCGGCCATCTTCTTTGTAAGAGTCGTAACAAGGACCCGCTCGTTTAGAGTGGCTCGCAGGCGGACCTCGTTCAACAGATCGTCGATCTGACCCTTCACCGGGCGCACTTCGACGACCGGATCGATCAAACCGGTTGGCCGGATTATCTGCTCGACGAACTCACCCGAAGTCTTCGACAATTCATACGGACCGGGTGTCGCGGACACAAACACCAACTGGCTCATCCGCTCTTCCCATTCCTCAAAACTCAGCGGGCGATTATCCATCGCCGATGGCAAGCGGAAGCCGTACTCGACCAGCGTGCGCTTGCGCGATTGGTCGCCATGATACATACCTCGAACCTGCGGGATAGTCTGGTGGCTCTCATCGACCATCACCATTGCGTCGCGGGGCAAATAATCGAGCAGAGTGGGCGGCGGCTCGCCGGGCATACGTCCGGTCAAGTGACGCGAGTAGTTCTCGATGCCGTGACAGTAACCCAGCTCCTTGAGCATCTCGATGTCGTACAAAGTGCGCTGGTGAAGCCTCTGCGCTTCCAGTAACTTCCCTTGTTCGACTAGTTGCGGCTCCCACCAGTCGAGTTCCTCTCTTATGGTTATGATTGCGCGTTTTAACCTGTCGGGGGGCATGACAAAGTGAGACTTCGGATAGATCGGCAACCGCTCGTGAGTCTCGATTACCTCACCCAACAGCGGATCGATCGTCGAGATCGATTCAATTTCATCTCCCCAGAACTCGATTCGGACGGCGCTCTCCTGGTAGACCGGGTAAATCTCAACGACGTCGCCGCGTACCCTAAACATTCCTCGCTCGAACTCGGTGTCGTTGCGCTGATATTGAATCTCGACAAGGCGCTTCAGCAAAGCGGTGCGCGACAACTGCTGGCCCCGCTCAACAAAGGCAATCATCCCGTAATAAGCATCGGGATCTCCAAGCCCGTAGATGCACGAGACGCTGGCTACAATTATGCAGTCTCGCCGCTCGAACAGCGTGCGGGTGGCCGACAATCGCAACCGGTCGATGTCTTCGTTTACGGTGGATTCCTTCTCGATATAGGTGTCGGTCGAAGGAATGTAAGCTTCGGGCTGATAGTAATCGTAATAGCTGACGAAATACTCGATCGCGTTCTGCGGAAAGAACGACTTGAACTCCTGATAGAGCTGAGCGGCGAGGGTTTTGTTATGGGCCATTACCAGCACCGGTCGCTTGATGCGCTCGATGACCGAGGCCATTGTGAAGGTCTTGCCGCTTCCGGTCACTCCGAGCAGCACCTGATGCTCGACGCCTTCTTCGAGTCCGCGGACGAGCTGTTCAATCGCGGCGGGCTGATCGCCTTGCGGAAGATAATCACTTGCGAGCTTGAATTCCATCGTTCGCCTCTCGTGTCCCGGGAGCCTTGAGATGCGTTCAAGACTGGCGCCAAATGCGCTGAAATCGAGAAAGCAAAAGTATACAAGCAAGCTTCGAGCACGAGCAATCAGGACGAAAAAGCAGTAGCGTAAAAAAATTTCGAACAAAGTTGATCGTTCGTGCTGTTAGTGCTTGACATCGATTCGGCTCATGCTGATAATGCGGAGTGCCATCACAAAGCCCTTAGTCATCAGTTGAAGTTCCACGCGAGTTGACAGCTTAATTCCAATAGACGAGGCGCGACTATCAACGTAGTCACACAAACTGATATCCCTGGTGTCGAGTTTTTCAGGCGCGGCAAAGTTAGAGACGTTTATGCGATCGAAGACAAATTGTTGATTGTTGTCACCGATCGCATTTCGGCTTTCGACGTCGTGCTGCCGAACCCGATTCCATACAAAGGTGCGGTGCTGACGGCGCTGTCGCTGTTCTGGTTCGACTTCCTCAAGGATGTCGTTGACAATCATCTAATCACGACTGATGTCGATCGGTATCCGGCGCCGCTGCCCTCCTACCGCGGACAGCTCGAAGGACGGTCGATGCTGGTTGTGCGTGCCGAGGTATTCCCGATCGAGTGCGTGGCCCGCGGTTACCTCGCCGGTTCGGGATGGAAGGAATATCAGCAAACTGGTGAGGTGTGCGGGGTCAAATTGCCCGCCGGGTTGCGCGAATCGGATAAGCTTCCCGAGCCGATATTTACGCCCGCCACGAAGGCCGAGACCGGGCACGACATCAATATCAGCGAGCACCAGATGGCCGTTCGCATCGGTCAGGACGCGACGCGACAACTCAAGGAGTTGACGCTTATGCTTTACTCGCGCGCGGCGGCTTACGCCGATTCGCGTGGAATCATCATTGCCGACACAAAGTTCGAATTCGGAACCAAAAATGGAAAGGTGATTCTGGTCGACGAAGCGCTCACGCCAGACTCATCCAGGTTCTGGCCCAGGGATACCTATCATCCGGGGCGAGGTCAGCAGTCATTCGATAAGCAATACCTGCGTGATTACCTCGAGACGGTGACATGGGACAAGCAGCCTCCGGGTCCGAGCCTGCCTGAAACAGTGGTAGCGCGAACGAGTGAGAAGTATCTTGAGGCATACAGACTATTGACCGGCCACTCGATTGCTGATTGGGGATTGCTGATTGCGGATTCGAAAACGACTTCTTAGTTCGAAGGATCCGCAATTCGCAATCTGCAATCCGCGATAGATATGACGGTTCTCGACTACTTCGTCCTGCTGGTTATAGTGGCATCAGTCGCCTCAGGAGCCACAAAAGGAATCATCAAAGTAATAGTCTCGGTTGCGTTCACCGTCGCCGGGCTGATCCTGGCAGCGTACTTGTACCCGTATGCTGCGCGTTTGCTGCGTGTATTTGTGATCGCGCGGCTTTCGGATCTGCTCGGTTTTGTATCGGTGTTCCTGATTGTGCTCGTCGCCGGGAGCCTGTTAGCCCGGTGGTCTCGTCGCGGGCTCAAGCGCGCGCGACTTGGTTGGGTCGATCATACGCTTGGAGCTGCATTTGGGTTCGTGAGAGGCTGGTTGATTTGCTCGGTTATCTACCTGGCATTGACTGCCTTTCCCGGAAGACCCGAAGCAGTTGAGCGGGCAACCTTCGGACCGGCTCTGCTGGAAGGGACGCGAGTGATCGCTTATCTAACCTCGCGCGAAGTGAGACAACGATTTTTTAACGGCTATGAAACGGTTAAACAGCTTTGGGGACAAAGGCCAGTTGAATAGCGGACATGCAGAGGAGAATTGAGATGAAGAGCAGGCTCGAGGCCCTTGCAACGGAAATGGTGGAGCGAGGAATACTGTTTGAAGACGCGATTGAGGAATTTGAGAAGTATTTCATACTCTCAGTACTGAGACGAACTAAAGGTAATCTATCAAAGGCCGCAGATGAACTTCGCATCCATCGCAATACGCTCTCAAAACGAGTGGAGAAGTACTATCAGAATGGTCACATGGCGGGCGCCCGACATCGACGGACCCGCGCTCACGAGCCTGCCCACGCTCAAAAGGCTGCCGCCGGCAAAAAGTAAGGGTTATCGTCCCCGGAATCTCAGGAAATGTCGATGTGAACCGGGGATGGATATCTTCCATGCCCGCGCGACGCATTTCAGGCCCGGCGACCCGAGCTTATCAGTTCGTAGCCAGCAATTTCTGAATGTCGCTTTCGATTTCGGCGCTTTTTCTGGGGCCAGCGCCGATGTAGCGGCGAAATACTTTCATATCGCGAGTGACCAAATACGTGGTCGGAAACGCCACAACGTTCAGATCATAAACCTGATCGTCATCTCCCATCAGTACCGTGTATTTCATCTTATTGCGCCCGACAAACGGTTTCACCTCTTTCGCTTCACCCGAAGCCATCGCGACACCCACAACCTTGACACCCTGAGCTCCGTATTTCTCCTGTAGCCGATTGAGCGTCGGTATCTCCGCAATGCATGGCACGCACCACGTCGCCCAGAAGTCGAGGACAACTATGTTGCCTTTGAACTGATCCGCGGCGGCAACCGCCTTACCATCAAAGTCCTGGAGATTGATCGTCGGCAGTGGCTTGAGTTCGCTGCTCGACGGGGACGGTGCGGGCTCTACCGCTTGATTGCCGGACATCGACCAGACAGGCGCGGCAAGCGCAGTCGCGAGAACAAACATAGAAAACAATTTCATAGTTGGGCCTCCAGGATTGCTGCCCGCCTCCCAATGTGCTCGGTGTGGCGCGGCTGAGCGTGAATTGTAACCCAGCGAGTCCGCCGCGAGCAATGCAGCGCACAACGGACCAACCTCCCGATTGGAACTTGCCGGTTAACTTGATAGACGTCTGAGGGCGCGCTTCAACACTGCTTCGATTGTTCGCTCACCGTCCTCCCGCATCGCAAATGAAACTGCCCGTTCCGCGATCGCTTTTGGATAGCCGAGCGCCATCAGCGCGGCGACGGTATCGTCCCTTACGGCTGCTTCGCCGGGCGCCATCTCGCGAGCCGCGGCGCGGTCGGCCTCGCGCGACTCGAGCGAAATCACCGCCAGCTTATCCCTCAATTCCACAACGACCCGCTCTGCAGTCTTGCGGCCCACTCCAGGAATTGAGGTGAGCCGCGCCAGATCGTTGGTAGTGATTGCATTGATCAACTCGCCCGCAGGCATACCCGAAAGCATCGTTATCCCGAGCTTGGGACCAACGCCGCTTACGCTGGTGAGCTTCAAGAACAGTTCCTTCTCCCGGCCCGTCCAAAAACCAAACAGTTGAATCGCGTCTTCACGAACGTAAGTGTGAATCTTGAGCGAGACGTCCGCGCCCGGCTCACCAAGTTCGTAGAACGTCGAAACGGGAATCGTGACGTCGTAGCCGACACCCCCGACGTCGATGATGACGGTATTCGGTTGTTTATGAATAAGCTTTCCCGACAGTTGCGCGATCAAACCGGCCCCCTGCGTGTTGAGTGCGGTTCCCTGCTTCAGACAGCGTGAGTTTGTCAGCTTGCACCCTGGTAGTCAACGGATCGCTGGTCCCGCGAAGTTGTTTGTCGACCCGTCCGGTAATCAATATCCGACAAGCCGCAATGGCCGTTGCCAGACCTTGATAAACTCTTGAAAATAGCCCGGTCCATCGTATACTCAGCGCTGTAACAAGGTTCCCCATTCGACTCCTCAGGCCCCTGCCGTTTCAAGTTGCCCCGTTCGGTGTGGTCTTATGATCTCTAAAAAAACGAGAGTAATGCTCAAACGTGTGTTGTGGGTGTTCATACCTGCGGTGTTGGTCTTCGCCGTTGGAGTTGCAGGCCTGGATTTCTATTTTATTCATCGTTTAACACACCCGCCCCGCACTGAGCTTTACGGCTCGCCGCGCGACTTCCAACTGATTCTCCAGAGACCGATGTGGTTCGAAGAGAAATGGAAGAACTCCGATTCTACCCAAACCGTCGGTTGGTTCTTGAGCCGTGGGAAACCCGCGCCTTCAATAATTCTGAGCCACGGCTACGGTTCGAACCGCTCCGAACTACTCACACTGGCTTTCGAGCTCTGGAAGGCTGGCTATCACGTCCTTGTCTATGACCTCAGAGGCCATGGTGAAAGCCCGGTCAAGTGGTCTGGCCTGGGTACCTACGAAAGAGATGATCTGTTGTCCGCCATAAAGTTTGTTCGAACCCGCAAAACTGATTCCGGTGAAGCGCTTCTAGACGGGCGAGTCGGTCTGTACGGTGTTGATTTGGGCGGTTACATTTCGTTAGTCGCTTCAACACAAGATCCGATGATAAAAGCGGTGGCAATCGATTCGGTTTATCCCGATGTTTCGCATTTCATGAGTCATCGACTAAAGACAATCGTAGGCAAAGACAGTGATCTAGGTAACCGGCTTGCAGATTCTCCCTGGACGAATCAACTCACGTCGCTCGCCATGCAGCTTTATTTGCTTAGAAGGGAGGACTCGGCGCCGGCCCTCGACTCGGTGGCTACCGCCTCAGGCCGTAAGTTTCTGTTCATCGTCGGAAAGAACAGCGGAGGACTGGGCTTGATGACCAGAGACTTGCACGCCGCCGCTAAAGACCCAAAGCAAATTGTCGAGGTTGAACAGACGCGCCTCAATCGACTGTACGATGAAGCCTCGTCCACTTATGACGCACGAGTAGTGGCATTCTTTAAGGAGGCGATTCCTCTTACTTCCGACAAACCCGGCGCGTTAGCGCGAGCAAAGTAAAGCGGGTCCATTGCCGTTTGCGTATGCTTGATCTCGACTTCACTTCAGAGACTCCGACTGAAATCGCCACCAGCATTGCACTCATTGCGTCTGGACCTTTTTCTTTAATGCGACTCGCAAGGCCAATGAGTCGCGGTGCGCGGCAATCAACTCGGTTACAAATTGGGGATCGTTTTTGATCCCTTCCACCCAATGCGAATCTGTAATGACAATTAGACTCGGCTCAACTTCCAGTGCCTGGGCAAGCATCCCTTGATGCAGCGCGTAAAAAGTTGTACCTCTTCGTGGCTCACAGAGGACCCGTCCTTCCGCATAAAAAACCGGAGCAAACTCCTTTTTCAGATAAAAACCTATCTTTTCGCCCGGCCTCAATGCGGCCGCTGCCTCGAGTGACAGCGTCTTTAAGCTCACCTCATCTTGCAGTGTTGGAAACAGCAGAATCACCGTCGCCAAAATCAAGCTGACCACCAACGCAACTGCGCTGGTAACGAACGCCAAGCATTTCCTCGCCCCGAGCGCCACGCTTGAAATCAGCGCAATCATCAAGGGCAACGCCGCCAGTACCGTCTGCCAGGCATTTACCCTTACCTCCTCGAGACGCAAATAGTAAAGAAATCCAACCCCTGCAATCAGCAAAGTCACTACGGTCATCCACGCTGCGGCTTTCAATAAGAGGTCTGATTCCCCCCTCCGAAAACGATCGATCTCAATACCAATTATTACTGCCAGCGCCGGGAAGACCGGCAAGACATAACCCGGAAGCTTGGATTCAGATAGAGAGAAGAACAGCAGAGGGACGGCCACCCAGATCCACGCAAGCGTGCGCAGAGAGTCGCGATCGCCACTGCGCGGTTTTAAAGAACGCAACCTCGCTGCGGCGGGAACCAGAAAGAATGTCCAGGGCGCGCTCCCGGCGAGAGCAACCAGAGGAAAGAAATACACCGGTTGCGGGTGCCCGAACTCGTTGGACGTATAACGCTCGAAGTGATGCCTGATGAAAAACTCCTCAATGAATGCCCAACCGTGCCGCATCGTAACCGGAACGTACCAGGTCCCCGCAACAACCAGGAAGACTATGAATCCAATCAACCAGTCGCGAAGCCGCATTGAGCTCAGACGGCCGATAAGCGACAGGTGAATGCCGAGTATCGTAAGCACCAGAACGAGACCAACAAGCCCTTTCGCCAGCACGGCCAGCCCCATAAAGAAGAACAATGCGGCCCAGTAGATCGAGCGCGCACGGCCGCTTGTCGTCGTCGACAGAAGCCCGGACAGCAATGCTGCCGTAACCGTTCCAGTGAGAATCATGTCCGGTGTTGCCACGCGCGCGTAGGCGATGAAGATTCCGCTCGTGGCCAGGACCAACGATGCCGCAAGAGCGATGCTGCGCAAACCTAACCGTTGAAGCGCGAAGAACAGGATCCCGACGGTGAGAAGAGCAACCACAGCCGAAGGCAAGCGCGCCGCAAACTCGTTAACCCCGAACAAGCTATAACCGGCGGTCGACATCCAGTAGAGCAAAACTGGTTTTTCAAACCACAAGCATCCGCACAGTCGAGTCGAAACAAAATCGCCGCTTGCGAACATTTCGCGCGCGACTTCGGCATAGCGGGGCTCGTCCGGACCCAGAAATCCGAGAACTCCCAGCCCAAAGAAGAAAGCGAATGCGGAAGCCGCCAGGATTGCGATCAACTCATATGGCCGATGCTTGGCAGCAGGTTGTGGTTCCACTATTATCTTTGCTTTGCCGCTGAGTGTTGAGGGTGACCATCCGTCGGACTCATCGTTGATTTTTCAGTGTAGGTACCTGATCTGGCCCGGTCAAGCCGGCACTCCCGAGGCAATCAGAGAAGAAGATGATAAAAGTTGCAGTCGTCGGCGCTGGCGCCTTCGGTCGCGAGCACGCGCGAGTCTATTCCGAAATTGCGGGTGCCCGCCTCGAGGCGGTCTGCGACACCGATGAATCCCGCGGGCGCTCGGTCGCTCAACACTACGGAGCGGATTTCGTTCAGGACTACCGTCAGCTTATCGGAAGAGTGAGCGGGGTAACTGTTGCGGTTCCAACCGAGTCGCATCAAGAGATCTCCTGCCAACTGTTGGAAGCCGGAATCGCCGTGCTGATCGAGAAGCCGATTGCTCGCACTCTTGATGAAGCTGATCAAATCATCGAAGCGGCAAAACGCGGCGGATCAGTTTTGCAAACAGGCCACCTCGAGCGCTTCAACCCGGCCGTGATGGCGGCATCGCTCATCCTGACTCGGCCGCGATTTTTTGAGGCCCACCGCCTGAGTATATTCACGCCGCGGAGTCTGGACATCGACGTAGTGATGGACCTGATGATTCACGACCTCGACGTCGTGCTGGCCTTCGCTGGCAGCGAAGTGTCCGAGGTACGCGCGGCCGGGATCCCGATCCTCACGCCTCGCGTGGACATCGCGAATGCGCGGATCGAGTTTGTCAATGGCTGCGTTGCAAATCTGACTGCCAGCCGCGTTTCAGCCGACCGTGTCCGCAAGCTCAGGTTCTTCCAACCACACCAATACATATCACTCGATTACGCCGTGCAGGAGGCCGCCGTCGTCAGCGTGAAGACTCGCCCCGAAGGCAGACCTGAATTCGAGAGCCGCCTCCTTCCAGTCGAAAGAGCCGAACCGCTTCGTTTGGAAATCGAGTCCTTTCTTGCGGCGGTCGGGGGCTCCGAGGTGAAGGTGACCGGCGAAGACGGACGCCGCGCATTGGCGCTTGCAGTTGATGTATCAGAAAAGATTCGCGAGCACGCCGTGCGAGCCGGCGTACTTTTTGCGGGCTGATCATTCAGTTTTGAGTTCAAGCTTTTGCTCGCAGAGCATTTCACAACCTGAAGAGACGGAGTGGAACTCAGACGATGACCGGGCTCGCTTTCTTGCGCGACCGCTCAGTGGATGTGTTAACAGTATGTTGCAAAGTAGCAAGGCCCACAATAACTGGAGTTTAAGAGCTGAACACGAATGAAGAAAAAACAATTCCTGCCCGCCTTCTTACTGATATCAACATCGCTGAGCCTATCGGTTACGGCTGCGGCGGCACCTCAAAAGCATAATGGGTTTCGCATTGACTACACCGTTTCCATCGCCAGCGTCGAAGGGAAGCTTTTTCACGTCACCGCAGATGTGAAGAGAATCAACCAGCCGCGGCTCGAGCTTTCGCTTCCGACCTGGACGCCGGGATGGTACACCGTCGAGAACTATTACAAGAATGTGCTCCGCTTCAAGATCAGCGACGCAAGAGGCAACCGGCTCGAACCACAGATGACCCGCAAGCAAACCTGGCGAGTCGCGACGAAGGGTCTTGATTCCATCAAGGTTGAATTCGACTATCGAGCCGGGGTGCTTGCACTGAACCAGGCAAAGATCACAAACGACTTCGCCTTCTTCACCGGGATCGAGGTGTTCCTGATGGCTTCTGGTCATCGCGCGAGCCCCAGCACGGTGCGGTTCGCTCTTCCGACCGGCTGGAACATCATCTCGGCTCTAAAAGAGACTCCCGACCCGATGACCTTCACGGCGTCGGACTACGACACGCTCGTCGACGCGCCAACCGAGATGGGAAAATTCGACCTCGTCCAGTTCAAGGTCGAAGGCAAGCCTCACTATCTGGTGACAACTCCCGCAGGCGCGATAGAAAGGGACAATGCCGGCAAGTTTGCCGAGATGCTCTCCAGGGTCGCGACCACTCAGAGTTCGATCTTCGGCGGCCTGCCGTACGAAAAGTACGTTTACTTCTACTTCTTCGCGCGTCCCGAATCGAATGCCGGCGGCGCGCTCGAACACCTGAACTCGCACGTCGCGTTTTCGCCCTTTCCGCGCCCCGAGTTGCTGATCGAAACTGCGTCACATGAGTTCTTCCACGTCTGGAACGTGAAGCGCATCCGTCCCGCCGAGATGTGGCCTTACGACTATTCACGCGAAACCGAAACGCCGCTGCTGTGGGTGTCCGAAGGGTTCACCAGCTACTACGCGAGCGTGGCGTTGCAACGCGCGAGGATCAGAACTCGCCAGCAGTTCATAAAGGGTGTTGAAAACGCGATCAACGGGGTCGAAGGCAACGACGCTCGCCGGTACATATCGCCCGCGAATTCCTCGGTCTCTACGTGGGTGGGCTACGACACTCCGGTCGCATTCGGAATTTCGTATTACACACAGGGTCAGAACCTGGGCGCGTTGCTGGATCTTTCGATACTGCAGGACACGGGTGGCGTATCGGGTTTGGATGACGTTATGCGAGCGTTATATCGCGGCTTCTATCAGAAGGGGAGGGGTTTCACCACCCAAGACATGATCGGGATCATCAATCGATTGACCAAACGCGATTATCACGACTTCTATCGCAAATACGTTTTCGGAGTCGCGGTTCCGCCGTACGCCAGAATTCTTGGTTATGCCGGATACAAGGTTGAGACTTCTTCGCGGGAGATACAAACAGCCGCTGGAAACAATCGGGCTCCCGAAGTGAGATATGCAATCTCGGAAATATCGAACCCCACAGTCACTCAACTCAGGGTTCGAGAAGCATGGTTAAGGACGGAGAAATAGCCTTGGAGCTTGCCGCAACGCAAGACCGTCTCCTCCCGCAAGCGAGTTCGGTTGTCTTGTCTCGGATTCTCAATCAGGCAAAGCCCGAATCAAACTCATGACCCGAAAATGTACGCTAACTTGAAGCTCGCTCAATCGCTCCCCAGATCGGCAGCGCATCTTGCCGAGGTATTGTTGACACACGTCCTAACGGAAATCAGAATAGGAACCTTGAATTGAGCGAGGGCTGATGATTGTTCACTTCACGAAGCTCGATTCGCAGTACGCTGCCTCGACTCGCTGTCGAGAAGCCGAGCTGTTTTCTTGCGCGCCTCTCCCCAATCAAGGCGCTGCGGGTGATACCTCAATGAAACGATACCGATTGATATTGGTGATTTCATGCGTGCTTGGGCTTTCAACCCAGGGCGATGCGCAAAACGCTTCCGTTCAAGATGCACGGCAGCTTATCAGCAGAGCGCAAGAACTCATGCGATCGGACCGCTTCGATGAAGCCCTGGTACTGGCCGAACGCGTGCTGGGAATCGCGGAGAAGCTATATGATCCGGAACACCCCGAAGTCGCGAGTGCGATACAGTTCATCGGTGAGATTTCCGCGGCAAAGGGCGACTACAGCCGCGCTGAGCCGTTGTATAAACGGGCGCTCGCGATTCGAGCAAAGAGATTCGGCGCCGAGGACCTTTGGGTAGCATCCTCGCTTCACAGCCTTGCGAAGCTGTACTTGAACAAGGGTGACTACGCGCGCGCTGAGCCGCTGTTTACTCGCGCGCTGGCGATTGAGGTTAAGAAACTTGGTCCGGATCACCCTTCGGTCGCACTGTTGATGAACAACTATGCAATGCTGTGCTCCACGCAAGGCGACTACCGCCGCGCGGAGCAGTTGCTTCAACGATCACTGGCTATTTATGAGAAGGTTGCCGGGCCTGAAGACGGGAATGTCGGCCGGCAACTGGGGAACCTGGCCAGTTTGTATTACCAGCAAGCCGACTACGCGCGCGCCGAACCCCTGTTCCTCAGAGCGCTCGCCATTGAGCTGAAGACACATGGCCCGGACCACTCGGCGGTGGCAAGTTTGCTACATAACCTCGCTGCGCTTTACCGGAAAAAGGGAGAGTACTCCCGCGCCGAGCCACTCTACAAACGCGCGTTGGAAATCTATGTGAAGTCCTTCGGCCCGGAACACACGCTTGTTGCCAGTATGCTCGAGGGGGTGGCCGAT
Organism: Blastocatellia bacterium; assembly: GCA_049273835.1. Classification (GTDB taxonomy): domain Bacteria; phylum Acidobacteriota; class Blastocatellia; order UBA7656; family UBA7656; genus Onstottus_A. Next base: position 15,585 of record JBASRM010000362.1, read on the forward strand.
CTTTATCGAGATAAAGGCGATTATCGGCAGGCGGTGCAGTTCTTCCGGCGCGCGCTTGAGATCCGTGAACATAATCTCAACAACCTTATCCTCACATCCGGATCGGAGGAACAGAAACAACTTTACCTGAACGCACTGTCTGGTGAGACCGACCTGGTTGTGTCTATGCACCTCGCTCTTGCGCCCGCCGACGAACAGGCGGCGCAGTTGGCGCTCACGGCAATCCTGAGACGCAAAGGACGCGCGCTTGACGCGATGACCGATCAGATCGCGTCCCTCCGGCAGCGGGCAACGCCAGAGGATCACTCGATGCTGGATCAGCTGGCCAGCACGCGCTCGAAACTAGCCACGATGCAACTGTCTGGCAGTGGCGGGCTCACGCCAGAGGCACGGCAAACAGAAATCGCTCGCCTCGGCGCAGCCGTCGAACAACTCGAGAACGAGGTAAGCCGCCGCAGCGGCCAGTTTCGCGCTTTAGTGCAGAGCGTCACGCTCGATTCCGTCCGGCAAGCGCTCCCCGCTGACTCGGCTCTGGTGGAGGTTTTTTCCTACCGTCCTTTCGATTCGAAAGCCGCGGATTATTCCAGGAGATTTGGCCCGCCTCGATACGTCGCGTACGTTCTCAAGCGCGATGCCGCCGCGCCGCAGTTCGCAGAGTTGGGTGTGGCCGCGTCCATCGACGAAGTGGCGAGCAAACTCAGAGCGGCTTTGCAAGACCCTAAAACTTCTAAAATCAATGGGAAAGTGGTGACCAATATCACCGAGGCAAAAACCCTGGCTCGCGCGCTCGACGAGCGGCTCATGAGACCCGTGCGGCGGTTGCTCGGCGCGACGCGTCATGTATTTCTCTCGCCTGACGGCGCGTTGAACCTGATCCCGTTTGCCGCCCTGGTTGACGAGCAAGGTAGGTACCTTGTCGAGAACTACACGTTCAGCTACCTGACAAGCGGTCGCGATCTCCTGCGTTTGCAGATCGCCCGTGAGAGCCGAGCGGCCGCGCCGGTAGTGCTGGGGAACCCTCTTTTCGATATGGCGGCCGCGCGAAATCAACAGTTGCCCGTCACTCAAGCAAACGCTACGGCAACCCCGGTCACGCCAAACCGTCGCTCGGTGGATTTCAGTTCACTGACATACGATCCACTGCCCGGTACGGAGGATGAGGCTAAGGCACTCTACGCTTTGCTCCCGGGGGCGCAAATCCTGTTGCAGCAGCAGGCGACTGAAGCGGCGCTCAAGCAAGTGCGAGCCCCGCGCGTCCTGCACATTGCCACTCACGGCTTCTTCCTGCCAGATCAACCAAGCGAGGCGAACGCAAATGAATCGCGCGCGCTAACTCACATCAACCAAGCTGAAAAAGCAGGACCGCGGCAAGCAAAGGAGAACCCGTTGCTTCGCTCCGGCCTGGTGCTGGCAGGCGTCAAACAACAACAGAGCGGCCGGGGAGAAGACGGCGTGCTCACCGCGCTAGAAGCTGCCGGGCTGGATCTTTGGGGAACACAGTTGGTGGTGCTCTCGGCATGTGAGACCGGGTTAGGCGAAATACGCAACGGCGCGGGTGTTTACGGGCTGCGGCGCGCTTTGGTGCTGGCGGGTAGCGAGACACAGGTAATCAGCCTCTGGTCGGTTAATGACGAGTCAACTCGCGATTTGATGGTTGGCTTCTACAAGCGCTTGCAAGCAGGTGAAGGACGCGCGGAGGCCTTGCGTAACGTTCAACTCGCAATGCTGGGGGCAAAGACGCCGGAGCATTCAAAGAGCGCACGCGGGGCACAAGTGGTCAAGGGGGCGAGTGCCGCGCAGGATTTCAGTCACCCTTACTATTGGGCGCCCTTCATCGAGTCGGGTGCGTGGACTAGCATGGCGGCGCCCGCCCGCTGATTAGATCGGTCGATTATAGCCCTCCAGTGTTCGGTCACGTTGATTTTAGTGGCCGATCAGGGAAAGAATCAGATATCCCCGCGGGGAGGAGACTTCAATTATGCGTATGCGCATCTTCAAACTGATTCTTGTAGCTGTCGTGCTGACGGCTACGTTGGCGATTGCCGTGCCGATCCAGACACGGTTTGCGCAGAACGAAGTCACCGATGACCAGATCAGAAGCATTCTTCGAGACCGGATCGACGTCGCTAAGAAAAGTGTTGGTATCGTCGTCGGCTTAATTGACGAGAAGGGCACCCGGGTAATCAGCTACGGTAAGCTGAGTCAAAACAGCACCAAGACCGTCGATGGAGACTCGGTGTTTGAGATCGGCTCGGTGACCAAGGTCTTCACCGCGACTCTTCTCGCCGACATGGTCGAGCGGGGCGAAGTGAGCCTCAACGATCCGATCTCAAAATACCTGCCCAAGTCCGTCAAGACGCCGACGCGCGAAGGCAAAGAGATTACGCTCGCGCAGCTTTCGAGTCAGATATCCGGATTGCCGCGTTTGCCCGGCAACATGGCGCCGAAGGATCAGACCAACCCTTACGCCGATTATTCGGTTGATCAGATGTATGCGTTCCTCTCGAGTTATTGGCTAACCCGCGATCCCGGCGCACAGTATCTCTACTCGAATCTGGGTGTCGGGCTTCTGGGTCACATTCTTGCCCTGCGCGCCGGCACGGACTATGAAACGCTCGTCAAAACGCGCATATCTCAGCCGTTAAACATGGGCAGCACTCGCGTCAAGCTGACATCGGAGATGCAGGCGCGCTTGGCTACGGGCCACAACGGGGTCCTGAAGGCCATGCCAAATTGGGATCTTCCGACATTAGCTGGCGCCGGGGCGTTGCGCTCGACGGTCAACGATCTATTGAAGTTCGTCGCCGCGAATTTGGGTCTCAAAAGATCGGCGCTCCAAGCAGCGATGCAGAAGACACACCAGCCTCAGCACGAAACGGGTGCAGCCGGCTTGGAAGTCGGGCTAGGATGGCACATCCTTAAGAGGTACGAAGCGGAAATTGTCTGGCACAATGGAGGAACCGGCGGCTACCACTCGTACGTGGGGTTCGACAAGCAGAAACGCAAAGGCGTAGTCGTGCTCTCGAACTCGACTAATGACATAGACGACATCGGCCGGCACTTGCTCGAAAGCCAATACCCGCTGGCCAAAATCGAGGCGCCCAAGGAGCGCAAAGCTCTCAAGCTTGATCAAAAGGTCTTCGATGCTTACGTAGGTGAGTATCAACTTGCGCCGGCTTTCACCATCAAGATCGGTCGTGAGGACGATAGATTCTTTGGACAGGCGACTGGCCAGCAACAGTTTGAGATATTTGCCGAAACCGAAACCGAGTTTTTCTTCAGGGATGTAGACGCGCAGATCACATTCGTTAAAGACGACAAGGGCCAGGTGACTCACCTGGTGTTGCACCAAAACAAAGTCGATCAACAGGCTAAGAAGATCAGGTAGACGGTTCGAGTCGCGGGCGTTATTCGTCGCGTAGTTTGGGCCTTAACTGGCGTGGCATCTGGGCGTCGTGAAAATCAAGCGGCTTTGGCACCACGCTTCAAACTTACATCCCGACTTGTTATCATACGGCTGCAATGCAAGCTAAACATTTCAATAGCGAGAGCCGTCGTGCCGAGCTCTCTCATCCGTTACGGATTAACAGCAATATCCTCTTCACGATTATTCTCGCGCTGCTCAGCGCCGCGGGAATGCTCTTGTTGATCTTTCATGTGAACCGATCTGTTGAATTGAGAATTGAAACCGCCGAAGTTTGGTCTGACTATCAAGTAAAAATTGTGAAGGCTTCGGCGGAAGAGGACCCAAATCTGAAACAGCAGTACACAGAAGAGCAGGATCTGTTGCGCCGTCACGCCGAAGGTCTAAGAGAAAGCGGCGGTAAGGCCAGGCGCGCTGTTAAGTTTTCCGGTTATGGCGCAGGCCTTCTTCTGTTAGGCACGGCTGCCGCGGCCCTTGGGCTTGTGGCAAATAACAGGTATTTCGGTTATCTCGGGCTACTGTTAGGCGTCATTGGCGTGGGGTTTAGTCTCACAACCTTCCTTTAGCTTTTTGGTTATCTTCCGCGCATCCAAAACGCTCTCAACTTTCACAAGGCGGAGTTCGCAGTACCGCCTTCAATCGCGGGCAGCTCGAAGCGTTTCGCAAAACAGCCTGACACAACGTGCGCCTCAAAGGCCGACCTACGAACTCCGAAACTAACTTCCTGGATAGCCGTCGAAAAAAGAGCGTATGCATTTCTCTGTACCAATAGTGAACATGGAAATTTAAGACAGCCCGCTACACGTGTACATCCACCCTCAAACGCGCGAAAGCCGATGCTCTGAGCATAGGACCTATCGGAACGCTACTTGTATCATTTTACTCGTAGAGTTTCTTCAGCGAGGCAAGTACTAATGTACAGGGCATCATTTAAGAGAGTCACCGACGCAATACCAAAACTAAAGATTGCGGCCATCGCTGCGCCGCTTTTGATGCTGGCATTCGCTATCCATACCTTTACCCCTGCGACTTCGTCTGTGGCGACCAGTCCTTCCAAGACCTTCTCAAACGTCACGATAAAGAACTTCGGACAGATGGACGACCATTTTTACCGAGGGGCTCAGCCAAAAGACGAGGAATACAAGGAGCTTGCAGCTTTAGGGGTCAAGGCGATCATCGACCTCCGGGATGACCC
>JBASRM010000377.1:0-6405 GCA_049273835.1 Blastocatellia bacterium
AAATACCAGTATAGTTCCTAACCGCAGGACAGGCTCCCGTTACTTCAACCAACGGACTCCAGAGGTGCAGGGTGGTCCTAAAGCCAGGAAAGAACCGATCTCTGAGTGATCAAGCCACGCTCCGGACCTAACAACGAACGGATCAAAGAGCCTACAAGGACGTTCGCGGAGCTGGACATCAATCGACTTACGGCAAGATGGATGGAGGTTTACGCCGCAATGTCATCCTCTCGAACTAACAAAATCATCTCAGGCAGATTCTTGTTGCTACGGCTTATGCTTTGTGTTCTGCTCGCCGCTTTGTCTCTTCTGGCGTTCCCAAGGCGAGACGCGCAAACCTCAGCGAATTCCATCAGCCCTCACCAGATCAGAAGCGGCGACCAGGTCTCTTCTTCGCAGGGCACATCCATTGCCGGTCGGATTGCAAACGTGACTCGGCGGTCGTCAATGAGCCGGCTACCCGAACCGGGCGACAGTCACGCCGCGCCTTTGTCGATGGTGTCAGGCGACTTTGATGAGAACGGCGTTCCGGACCTCATCGTCGGGTTCAGGGGATCAAGTAGCTTTGAGTTGAGCTTATACAGAGGTAATGAAGATTCGTTGTACCCCGATAGTCCGCAGGCCCGACAGCGGCGATTAATCAATGGTTCGACCGTCGCTCCGAGTCTATCTCCCTCACGATCGTTTCCAGTAACTGGTGCGCCGGACCTTTTAGCAGCCGGTGACTTCAACGACGATGGACATCTGGACCTGGCAACAGCAACCCAAGGCGCTAATGTGATTTATCTGTTTTCAGGAGATGGACGGGGCGAGTTCGCTCCAATGCGGACAATTGAGCTGGCTGGGAGAGTCACGTCGTTGGGAACGAGGGGAACAATTGAGTCTACCGGTTTAACAGTGATTGCAGTTGGTATCGTTGATAACTCCGGTCCCGCGGTTGTTCGGTTTAGATCGCTGGATACTTCCGCGAGCGCCGCGACAGTTCGATTGCCCGACGAAGCGACAACCATTGCGTTCAGACGATCGGAATCCAGTAACAACCCGGATCTGCTGATCGCCGCGGGTCGTCAGTTATTCGTCCTGCCTTCCGAGCAGTCGGAAGCCCGCGCTGAGCAAACGACAGGACATCATCGCTCTTTTTCGTCTGTGATTCGTTCGATCGTCGTCGGCAATTTTATCGGCGACCACAGTTTGGACGTCGCAGTCCTAACAGCGGACGGGGCTGTTTCCATTCTTGCCGAAGCACAGATGGGCGAGGTGGGGAATGAGAGCTTAATTTTGGGATCTTGGCCGCGGTCAACACTGCTTATTCGAACACGGATCTCAGGCAGTGACACCGACGACCTGGTTGTAGTCGATCCCACCGCTCATCAACTACACGTGCTCATAGAAGACGCAACGACCGAGTCCGGTTCGCCGGCTCGCTCGCTTGCTCAAAGCCGTGTATCCGTTTCGCTAAACCTCCAAGGCGAGCTTCTCGCGCTCATTCCGCTGCGATTAGACGAAGATGCACTTGATGACTTCGTGATCATCACGTCCGGGGAAGTAGCACCCGCGTCGTTGCGCACCGCCGTGGCAATGACATTTACGGTCAACAACACAAACGACGCTGGTGGCGGCTCCCTGAGGCAAGCGATTCTGAACGCGAACGGCAACGCCGGAACGGACACGATAATCTTCAATATCCCCGGGGCGGCTCCGCATACAATTTCCCTGCTTTCGCCGCTGCCTGCGATTACCGAAGCAGTCACCATAAACGGAACCAGCCAGCCGGACTTTGCCGGCGCGCCAGTCGTCGAGTTGGACGGCCTTAACGCCGGCATCACAGCGGATGGTTTGACTCTTAACACTGCGAGCTGCGTAGTGCGCGGCCTTGTGATTAATCGCTTCAGCGGGAATGGAATTGTCGTCGGCGGGAACGGAAACATCATAGAAGGCAATTTCATCGGCACAAACGCGACAGGAACATTCGCGCTCGGCAATGCGCAGGATGGCGTGTTTATCAATGGAGGCTCAAACAACACGATCGGTGGCACAACCGCCGCGGCGCGTAACGTTATTTCAGGTAATCGAAACGGCATTCAGATATCCGGGGCGGGAACAGGGAACCAGGTGCGCGGCAACTTCATCGGAACCAATGCGGCAGGTGTCGCGGCCGTGGGCAACTCTGTAAACGGGGTTTTGATCACCGGGTCTTCCGCCAACGCAATTGGCGCAGTTGGTTCCGCATCCAGCAACGTCATCGCGTTTAACGGAGCAGCAGGGGTAGCCGTAACATCGGGCACCGGTAATTCCATCCTGTCCAACTCGATCTTCTCCAACGGCGGGCTGGGCATCGATCTCGGACCCGGGGGCGTAACTCCGAATGACGCAGGTGACGGGGACAGTGGCGCCAACAATCTGCAAAACTTCCCGGTGCTCACTTCGGCTTCAAACGCAGGCACAAGCACCTCAATTCAAGGAACACTAAACAGCACACCCAACACCACGTTCAGAATTGAGTTCTTCTCCAATCAACTCAGCAATCCATCGGGGTTTGGCGAAGGGCAGACATTCATCGGGGCAATATCAATCGCAACCGACGGGAGCGGCAACGCAAGCTTTAACCCGACTTTCCCCGTAAACGTAGCGGCAGGGCAAATAATCACCGCTACCGCGACCGATCTCTCGAACAACACTTCGGAGTTTTCGAAGAGCATTCAAGTGGGAGGACTCTCGGGCGGTCAACCTGCGGATTTGTCTGTGCTCAGCACCATAGCGCCCAATCCGGTTGAGACCGGTTCAGAAATCACTAAGACGATCGGGGTAACCAATGGAGGGCCGGCAACCGCTACGTCGGTTACGGTAACCGATGTGCTCTCAGCCAATCTGGCGTTCGTCTCCTGCAATTCAACCGGTGGCGGCGTTTGCGGGGGATCGGGGAATACTCGCACCATCACATTTGCTTCTCTGGCGTCTGGTGCAACCGCGGTCATAACGATCGTGGCGAGAGTGAATTGCTCGGTGTCCGGGGGGACTGTCATTGGTAACACCGCGATGGTGTTCAGCTCTTCTACCCCCGATCTGAACCCGGCCAATAACGTCGCGACTGCGACGGTAAGCGCGAGCAATCCGCCGCCGCGAATCGCCTGTCCCGCAAACCTCTCGCAATTAAACGATCCAGGACAATGCAGCGCAATCGTAAACTATTTTACGCCGTTTGCGGTCGATAACTGTCCTGTCTTTAACGTTGTCTGTTCGCCTCCGAGCGGCGCGACTTTTCCGATAGGCGCCACAACGGTGACGTGTATTGCCACTGACCCCGGCGGCGCGACAGCGACCTGTTCGTTTGTCGTCACGATCAATGATTTCGAGCGCATCGCTCTCTCGTGTCCGGCCAACGTTGTGGTCACCGCTACACCCGGGCAGTGTTCGCCTCTGGTGAATTTTCCGGCGCCCGCAGTGATTGACAACTGTCCCGGCGCGAGCTTTAGTTGCGTGCCCCCCTCGGGGTCGTCATTCCCGATTGGCGTCACCAACGTTGTCTGCACGGCTGTCGATGCAAAGGGAATTCAGGCCACTTGTGGCTTCAGTGTAATCGTCAACGGCGCGCCGCAGGCTGTTGTGAGGCTTGAGGGAAATGGCCCTTCACTACAATTCGGCCCGATAACCGCGAGCAGAAAAATCAGAAAGTTGAAGAAGCAACCAGCTCGAGTCTTTACAATTGAAAACACCGGTTGTATCGCTCTGGTCTTGACACTCGATTCGATAAGCCGCGTCGGCAGTGACGTTGACCGAGGCCGGATAAGCGATCCAGACGACAGAAAACTGTTCAACCTAACCCTGGTTGATGCCGCCGGCAATGAGACTCCGCTTGACTTGCTTACTGATGTAAGGATCCTTCCTGGACAGAAGCAAAACTTCAAAGTGCGTTTCAACCCCTTGATCCCGGCTGTCGCGAATAGATCGCGCGACCTTTCGGCCAATCAGGCTTTGCCGGACCTGATCAACTCGGTTATTACATTTACTCAAAACGGCGGCGGGCCGATCAGGATCAATCTTGTTGGGCAGCTCGACACACAATTGGCCTTGATTAATCCGGATAACCCGAGATCCTTTCCGATAGTTGTATTCTCGCGAATCGAAGATGAGTTCATTATCGAGTACTCGATCTACGACTCAAATCTCGATGTCAAGCGAGCAACCTATCAACTCTTTGACAAAAAGAGACGTCCCGCGGGGAACCCGCTAACGGTCGATCTCGCTCAGTTGATTCAGCAATCCGGCTTCGTCACGGGCCAGAGTTTCACCATTGTTCAAAGGATCACAGGCGCTGAGGATCACGGGGAAATTGTTGGGGCCGAGGTTACGGTATTTGATGGTGAAGCGAGCGTCTCCGCTAGTTCAGACCCCAGCGCCGGCGTCGCGAGCACTCGTGGTCTTCGCGAGCCTGAATCCGTTTGGGCGCAATTATTCGCTTCGGGGCTTAGTATGACCACTGGCCAGCGCTCAATGCGCACAACAGAACATCAGCGTCTCGCAACCGCGGCTTTGGCTCAGGTAAGGAAGGAGAAGTGAGGATGACCAGACAGAAAGGAATTGCAATCGGCTTGTGCGCCATAATGTTTTTATCGGTCAGCCTCGCACCCGCAGCGGCGCGGGCAGACAGTGGCGGCCCCGGTGACAGACCGATACGGCTGTATGCGACTGCTTCGGTCGGCCCGATTGGCAGAATGGAGACTTATATGCCGGGGGACGGTGTGACAATTAATGGTCATGCGGTGGCCGCCGGGCAGTTAATATGGTCGGGAGATCTGCTTCAATCGCGCACCGGCTCAAGGGTCTCCATCTCGCTCGAATCGATCGGGGAACTCACCGCCTCGCGAGAAACCGCCGTCCGGCTCGCAACTAAACATTCGACCCTTGACGACGGCACGCTAGGCTTCACGCTAATCGCATCCCTGGCTCGAGGCGAGATAGGAGTAAGGCTGAGCCATTCGGCGAATGCTTATGTTCGAGTTGCAGGCTCGGCTTATTCGTCTTCGGAGGGAGCGACGTTTCGGGCGAGTTTTCGAAATGGGCGTAGTTCAATCGCCGCCGAGTCTGGTGAGGTTCGAGCCGAAGAGCAGACGGTCCAACACCAATACACAATCCGTCCGGTTGGGCGCAGTTCCGACATTCGCGTTCCGGCGGGCGGGCTGCGTCGCCTTCAAGTGCAGGTCCTGGAAGATGACAAGCCTGTGCCTGATGTCGCGGTGCTTTTCGCGCTGGACACATCAGGAGTTGTCATCGGTCTTCTCGGCTTAGGAACCCTGTCGGGAACGACCGCGAATGTAATTACTGATGCCGACGGGATGGCAGCCGTCCAGTTCGTCGCGCGTAACTCCCCCGGTTCGTCTCCGATTTCAGCCACCGTCGAGGGAACAAGAGTGGCCTGGACAGGGCAGATCACGGTTACAGGGCAAGGTAGCGGCTCTCGAGGAGGTGCGTGGGCGATTGCAGTCATATTGGGCGCAGGCGCGGCTGCTGGGATAGCTTACGCTTTGACCAGGGACAAAGAGCCGCTCCAGGCTCAGCCACCCGAGGTCAAGCAACCTTGAGAACCCGTTAGAAATGCTGCTCATAAGTTTATCGGCCCCGGCAGCTGTTGGTTATGCCTAACCGCATCACAATTGCAGGTTTCTGAAAAGACCCCCACCGGCCAGGATATACTGCCGCCAGGAGAGAACAGATAATGAAAATCCGAGCGATTCTGCTGCTGTTATCGCTTTCTTCACCGTGCCTTGCCCAGACCTCTCACCCGCTGGTTGAGGTCTACAGCGGATTCTCGTATGTGAGGGCGGATAATAACGAACGCGACAACCGCAGCCTCTATGGCTGGAATGGGTCGTTGAGCGTGAACGTCAATAAAAGATTTGGCTTCACTGTGGACGCGAGCGGGCACTACCAGGACAACATTATCCAGAGATCAAGATTTTTCTCCCTCCTTGGCGGGCCGCGATTCACCGCCCGCAGCGAGGCAGTCACCACGTTCGCGCACATACTGTTTGGCGGAACGCATCAACATGAAAGAGTCAGCTCGTTGACCGATCACTTCACGACGCACGCCAATGCTTTCGTCGTCGCAGTCGGGGGCGGCGTTGATGTCAATGTCACGCCTCACTTCGGCGTTCGGGTCATCCAGGCCGAATACGCGCTGACCAAATTCAATCGAGCCGTATCAGGCAATGCGATTCAACACAATGCCCGCGTAGGCATCGGCGTTGTATTCAGGCTTGCAGACAGAAGAGATTAGGCAGAACGCTTTCGAGAGTGGTCACGTGGGTTTCGGGTCCTGCGCAGCTTGAGAAGCGAGCGAACTTGACTGCTAGCCGGGTGCTGGAGCTCTGCGAAAATCAGGTTGGCTTGCACGATACTGATTGCAGG
>JBASRM010000421.1:0-2019 GCA_049273835.1 Blastocatellia bacterium
GCTCTATCTTCCGCGCCGGATGCCCGATCCTCGCAGCCGCGAATTTCTGGATGCTTCGGTTGAGGAGATCGTTCAGATTCTGGAAGCGACCCGCGGACGCGCGTTCGTGCTGTTCACGAGCGTCGCATCGATGCGAGAAACTTACGAGCGCGTTCGCGGCCTGATCGACTACCCGACTTTTATTCAGGGACAGGGTTCCAAGACCGGGCTGATCGAGCGCTTCCGACACACCGAAGGCGCAGTGTTGTTTGCGACCTCCTCATTTTGGCAAGGCGTCGACGTTCAGGGGGAAGCGCTCTCGTGCGTGATCATATCGAAGCTGCCGTTTGCCGTTCCGAGCGATCCAGTCGTTGCTGCCCGGCAAAAGTACATCGACGATCAGGGCGGTAATTCGTTTTACCAATACTCGGTGCCTCAGGCGGCGATCACGTTGAAGCAGGGGTTGGGAAGGCTGATTCGCTCGACGATTGACAAAGGTGTGCTTTCGATTCTGGACCCAAGAGTCAGGACGAAATCCTACGGGAAGGTATTTCTCCGGAGTATTCCCCAATGTTACGTGACATCGAGCATTGAAGAAGCAGCAGCTATCTTCACGGATTAGAGGCCGGCGCCGCTCCTTGATCGACACTGTACGATATCGAGAAGCGGCGCCCGCCGGAGGGCGCCCGTACAGTCTTATCGGCTTTCCGTTGTCTCAGACTCCACCTTGTCCGCCCCTGCGCCGTAGCCAACATCACGTAGCCAGCATCACGGTTGAACGTAATATTCTTCCCTGCTAGACTGCGGCTGCTCGCACTACCTCCCGCTGCCCGCCAACAGCGGAATCCCTTCGAGTGAGAGAGAGAGGAACATGATGAGCGCACCAGCACGTGAACCCGGCGTCGCCACGACAATCGACGAAGTGATAGAGCAACTGAACGACATCATCGCGTGGTCAATTCGCGAAGAGAGCCGTCTTGGTTTTTTCGCAGCGCTCTATCGCAAAGTCACCGTGAAGGTCAAAGAGGGGATCGCCGAAGGCCGTTTTGAAAATGGACCGCGGATGGAACGGCTCGATGTAACGTTTGCCAACCGTTACCTGAAAGCCATGGATCAGTTTCGCCAGGGCCAACGGCCTACTCTTTGCTGGCTAGCGTCGTTCAAGGCGGCGACCAGTTACAGACCAATAATCCTGCAGCAGCTGTTGTTGGGAATGAACGCACACATAAACTTCGATCTGGGTCTCGCCGCGGCTGAAGTTTCTCCGGGCGGCGAGTTGGCGTCCCTGGAGCCCGACTTCAACGAGATCAACAATATTCTTGCCGGGCTGGTAGGACAGGTGCAGTCAGAAATCGACGAGGTCTCACCCTGGATACGTTTTCTTGACCACATCGATCCGAAGGCCGACGTTGCGGTCGTAAACTTCAGTATGGAAAAAGCGCGGGGTTGCTCGTGGGATCTTGCGAAGAAGCTCGCTCCCCTGAGTCCAAATCAATGGAAGCTGCACCTGGATTTGCGGGACGTGGAAGCGACAGCGCTGGCCGAGCTTGTACGGCACCCAATCGGTTTGTTCCTCAACCTGGGCTTGCTGGCCGTCCGTTCACGCGAGAATCACAATGTCGCCAAAGTCATCGAGGTGCTTAACCAGACTTCGACAGAGGGAGTGTGATTGCAGAGTTGAGTCCCAAAGTACAACCTCACTTCTGAAACACCTGATCGACTGGAACGACCTCAACCCTTTTCGGATTAAGATTGAGCTTGTAGCTCTCGATTATCTTATCCTCGTCGAGAATCTCCTTTGGCGGAGCAGATGTGTAGCTGATCGGTGAAGGCTTGTCCTCAACCGCGGCTTGCATGAAAGCCTTCGCGTCTTTTGTCACTACCACGATCTTGACGTTGTCTGCTTGCAGATACTTTTTGATCGCGCGGTTCACGTCCTCAGGCGTGAGCTTTGCCAGCCCGCCGCGAACATAATCGGTGAAGTTCCCAATCCCGTAGTAGCGGCTATCGAGCGCGTAGCCGAGTTGCTCGTCCTGGGCC
>JBASRM010000422.1:0-3626 GCA_049273835.1 Blastocatellia bacterium
GCACCAAACTGGCTCCCAGAGCCACAACTGCCAGCAGCAACGAAATCATGATGAAGATCAGCGGGTCGGTTGCACTGACGCCAAACAGCAGGCTGGTCATAAGACGGGTCACAGCAAACGAGCCGGCCAGCCCGATCCCAATGCCAATCCCGGTCAAGATCATGCCTTCTCCGACAACCAGTTTGAGTACGTCGAAAACGCTCGCGCCCAGAGCGAGTCGCAAACCGATCTCGTGCGTACGCTGCGTCACCGAGTATGAAATCACACCGTAGATCCCGACCCCGGCAAGAATCAACGCAACCATCGCGAACAGACCAAGCAACAGCATGTTGAACCGCCTTCCCGCGACTGATTCTGAGAGCACCTGTTCCATCGTCTTTATATCGGCGACGGGTTGGTCCCTGTCGACCGCCAGCACTTCGCCGCGTACGGCCGAGACCAGATTTGAAGGGTCGCTGAGAGTGTGGACCACCACATTGGTGCCCAGCTGCGGGTTTTGAAGATAAGGCACGTAAACCTCGAGGCTCGTCTCTTCCGCAAGCCCGCTCTCCTTGACGTCGCCAACCACACCGACTATCTCGCGAGATATGAACGGCCCAACCCGGGTCTGACCGGGTATCAGCGACCTGATGCTTATTCGCTTTCCAATCGGATCTTCATCGCTAAAGAACCGGTTCGCTACCGACTGGTTTATGATGATGACCGGTGTGCCGTGCGAATTGTCCTGCTCGACGAATTGCCTTCCCCTGAGCAGGGGTATTTCCATCGCTCGGAAATAGTCCGGGCTTGTGAACTGATAATTGGCGGCCCTCGCGTCCTCGGGCGGAATTGTTCGCCCATCAATCGTGAATGACTGACCGATGTTCCAGCCCGTGAGAGGAAGGCTGGTCACCAAGCCGGCGGATTCCACTCCCGGTAGCGACTCGAGCCGCTGGAGCACTTGATCGTAAAAACCTGTGATTTGTTCGGTCGTGGTGTATTTAGTCTTCGGGAGAGACATCGACATCGTTAGAACGTTATCAAGCCGAAAGCCGGGATCGACGCTTTGCAATCGCGCGAAGCTCTTGATGAGCAGACCGGCTCCAACCAAAAGCAACATCGCCAGCGCAACTTCCGAAACTACAAGCAGGCTGCGAATTCGGCGGCGGCGAGCGCCTCCCGTTGAGCTGCGCCCTCCTTCTTTCAGTGACTCGTTCAAATCCACCCGGGCTGCGTCGAGCGCGGGCGCAAGCCCGAAGATCGTCGCGGTCATCAGGGACAGGCCCAGCGTGAAAACCAGCACTCTCCCGTCGATGCTCGTGGTGTCAACCCTGGGGATGTCGCTCGGGTTGAGTCTCACGAGCGCATCGACACCCCACTGCGCAAGCAGGAGACCAAACCCACCGCCAAGAACAGCGAGCGGAAGGTTCTCAACCAGCAACTGGCGGGTCAATCGTCCGCGAGTGGCTCCCAGAGCCGTTCTTATGGCGATCTCTCGCTGGCGAGTCGAAGCCCGGGCGAGCAACAGATTCGCTACATTGGCGCACGCGATCAGCAGCACGAGTCCCACCGCGCCGAACAGAATTAGTAGCGCTGGACGTACGTCGCCGACTGCGCGCTCGTTCATGGACTCAATTGTTACGCCCCAATCCTTGTTTGTGTCGGGACTCTCTTCAGAGATTCGCCCGGCGATCGCGTCCATCTCGGCCTGGGCCTGTGGGACTGTCACGCCGGACCTCAGCCTTGCGAATACGCGCAGATAATGAAACCTTCGATTGAGTTGCGAAGGCTCGAACACTAGTGGAACGTAAGCCGAGGTTTCTATGCCCCCGAAACGGAACTAGGGCGAAAGGATGCCTATCACGGTGTACTTATCGCCGTTGAGCGTTACGCTCTGACCCAGGATGTTTGCCTGCGCGCCAAAACGCCGTCGCCAGAGATTGTGGGTGAGCACGACTACTCTATCGCTTCCAGGCTGGTCCTCTTCCACCACAAACGCGCGGCCGAGCATTGGTTTCGTACCCAGCAGGTCGAACAGGGTGGCGGAAGCCTTGACGACGATAATCTGTTCGGGCTCGCTTACATCAGAAAGGTTTACGGACTCACCGGTGACCGCGGTCATCCGTTCGAAGGTCTGACTGTGGTCTCTCCAATCAACGAAGTTCCCGGCCGAGACCGGGTTGCTGAACCTTCGCGGCGGCTTCTCCGATAGAATCATGAGCTGATCGGGGTCTTTGAAGGGCAACGGGCGGAGCAACACCGCGTTCACCACGCTAAAAATGGATGTATTGGCGCCGATGCCAAGCGCAAGGGCGAGGATGGCGACGGCGCTGAAACCGGGACGCTTCAATAAAAGGCGAATTCCGTAACGCAAGTCTTGTAAAAGACTATCCATAGCTGCTCTCTATCCAGGGTTGGTCCACTCTTTTGCGGAAGTCGTTCTTCACCTTCCATAAATCGCAATTCCCCAAAAGTTGATGTCCGGTGGAAGCGCGTTCCAGTTGTCGAAAGAATGCGAGTCGTCGGTCTTGTATCGCAGCTTATATTTGCCTGCGGGAAGGGTCACCACCGTATCCACCAATCGATTCTTGGGTGCCCCGCCCGCGTGTTTTGTCTCGAGTTGTTTCATCTCCCAAACGCGCTTCCCGGTTTCCGCGGTTTCGATCCATCCATAATCAAATACCGCGTCGCCCTGACCTTCTCCCATCGCAAACACTCGTACGCTCTGCTCCAGCGGAAGGGTGAACTCGACGGTTCGATCCGCATCATCGGGCACGCGCACGATCTCGGCAATGCTCTTGCGAGAACCAAGATCGTCCGGGATCGGCTTGGTAAACAGCTCTCCGTATGCCTTGAAGAGCCGCGCGGAGTCGCTCGCTTTTCCAACGCTGGCGTTTATCCGAGACTGAACCAGCAACTCATTCTTGATCAACCCGGCGTACGATTGATCCGCGTTTCGTTTGAGCTGCGTCTTCAACTCCTCAGCCGACGCTTGCCAGTTGATGTCGGGCAATTGTTCGTGAAAGATTTCCGGAAAGATGAACGTCTTCAAGAAGGCAAGTCCCACCGGCGAGCTTGTAACATCTCCCGCGCCGAGATCAGTCGGCCGGCTCAGGTTGTCGGTGTTAGCCATCGCTATGAAAGTGATGTTTCGCTCCGGGACCTTCACGATAAGCGATGAGTTGCAAGTCCAATAACCGTAGTGCCATATCAGCCGCGTTCCTTTGTAGTTCTGTGTAAACCAACCCAGCCCATATGGAAGCGTTTCGCCCCGTGTTGACACCATCGGGGTGAATGCGAGCTGCTGGGTTTCTTTACTGACAAACTTGTTTTGGTCGATCGCGATATCGTACTTCGCCATATCGAGGACCGATGAGATCAGCCCGGCAGAAACGCCGAAGTGACTGGGATACTTCTGTTTGACAGGGTTGAACGCGCTATCCAGAGCATAAGGCTGAGCCATAATCTTCGAGACCGCATCGAAGCGCTGCTGATGCTTTGCCGTTATCAGCGATCCGATCATCGGCGACTCGTGAGCGTGAACCAGCTTCCACACGCCGTCCTGTTTGTTCCAAACCAGCGAAAGACGAATTGTCCCGTCATTTCTAACTCGGCCGTTTGGCAGAGTAACCGCTTGAGTGTAAAAG
>JBASRM010000042.1:0-10044 GCA_049273835.1 Blastocatellia bacterium
GCGCGTTGGATACAAATGTCAGAGATAGCGTGCTGACTTTACGAGAGGCGATTTTGGTTGCCAACGGCAACCTGCTGCCTTCATCGCTGACAGCGGCCGAACAGGCGCTGATCAGCGGCTCGCCGACCAGCACCAGCCTTGAGGAGATTCGTTTCAGCATCGGGAGTGGGATACAGAGCATCGCGCTGACCTCGGCGTTGCCGGACATAACTGATCGGATTGTTATCAATGGGACGACGCAGCCGGGATATGCGGGGTTGCCGATCATCGAGCTGAACGGGGCTGGAGCCGGGATTGCCAACGGGTTGCACATCACTGCCGACAATTCCTCCGTACGCGGCGTCGTGATCAATCGCTTCCAGCAAACAGGCATCCTACTACCGTCCAACGACTATAACTTGATTGCGAACTGTCACATCGGCACGAGCGTGGATGGCAACAGCGATCAAGGGAATGGCGGCGCCGGGGTGGAGGTCGGCGGCGACAACAACATATTTGGCGGGAGTAACCCGACAGACCGCAACGTGATTTCTGGAAATACTAGAAGCGGTATTTTCATCGTGGGCGACACCAATAAAGTATTGGGAAACTATATCGGAACAAGAAGGAATGGGATCACTGCCCTGGGAAATGATCTTGATGGGGTTTCAATAGCAGGAGGTTTTAACATAATAGGACAGAAGCTAAATCCCGGCGGATCGGTTTCAGCTGTCGGCAACACGATTGCCCACAACCTAAGGGTCGGCGTGCAGACCTTTTTCGGCTGTACCCCCATCAATAATGGGAATTCGATAGTGGGGAATTCGATCTTTGCAAACATCGTTGATCAAATCCGATTTAGTAAAGGAATTTGTATTTTCACTGCGCCAGCCCCGCCGCCCCTTAACCCGCCTGTTTTAGCCGGAATTACATTCAACAGCGCAACCAATGAGCTTACCGTAAGCGGGAGCGGCACTGCTGGTGATTACGCCAAATTCGACTACTACGGTGAGGATAACTGCTCTCAAGGCGCCAGCCCGACCGGCGCTCAAAGCATATCGTTTGTTCCGTTTCTGATTGACGGATCGGGGATGTTCAACAAAGTACTCCCGGTGGGCATGCCTATTTCGGGTGGTTTCATCAACGCAATTTCCCTCCGAGGCACCAGCAGCTCACTACCGACAGGATGCCTGGCTCTCACCACCTGCGCGCCGCCGGCGATTTCCGCACAGCCGACTAACAAAACGGCTTGCTCAGGCTCCTCGACGAGTTTCTCACTCGGCGCGACAGGTACAAATCTTACCTACCGATGGCGCAAGAACGGGAATCAACTCTCAGATGGTGGAAACATCTCAGGAGCCACTACGGCGGAGCTGGCAATCAACCCTGTCTCGGCGGCCGACGTTGGATCTTATGATGTAGTCGTCATGAGTGGTTGTGGCAATGTCACATCAAACCCGGCCAGCTTGACGCTCAACTCTTCGCCTCAGATCACCGCTCAGCCGACGAATGCGTCTGCGTGTGCCGGTCAATCTGCAAACTTCTCCGTCACCGCATCAGGTTTGGACCTATCCTACCAGTGGCGAAAAAGTTTTACCCCTATTCCTGGAGCGACAAACAGCAGCTTCACTATATCGCCGGTGAATACCAGTGATGCGGGCTCATACGATGTAGTCGTTACCAACTCCTGCGGCAGCGTCCCATCATCCACTGTCACGCTGTCTGTTGACTCACCTCCTTCAATCAATGAGCAGCCATCGAGCGTCGCAGCCTGCGCCGGTCAGCCCGCGAGCTTTTCGGTCTCGGCCTCCGGCACGAACATCTCTCACCAATGGCGTAAGAACAACATCAACATATTCGGGGCAAATGGCGCCAGCTTCACAATACTTTCCGTCAGCACGGGAGACGCAGGCTCATATGATGTTGTTCTCAGCAGTTCGTGCGGGTTCGTCACCTCGTCGGCTGCAACGCTGACCGTCAACACCTCAGCCGGTGTCAATACCAATCCTTCAAATCAAGCGGTGTGTTTGGGCAGCAACGCCATGTTCACCGCATCGCCGACCGGCAGCCCTTCTCCAGCCGTTCAGTGGCAGGTGAGCACTAACGGCGGAGCCAGCTTCAGCAATGTAACTGGTGCGACCTCCACTACGCTGACCGTTGCGTTGGTGACCTCGGCTCAGAACAACAACAGGTATCGCGCTGTATTCACGAATCTCTGCGGCGCAGCCACCAGCAATGCCGCTACGCTCACTGTCAATAATTGCGGCACAAGCCGGAGGCGATGTGACTTCGATGGAGACAACAAATCTGACATCTCAATCTGGCGGCCCTCAACCGGCGGCTGGTTTGTAATCAACAGCTCAAACGGTCAGACGCCGTTCTCAGGATGGGGGACTGCCGGTGACGTATCGGTGCCTGCCGACTACGACGCAGACGGTAAGACGGACCTGGCGGTGTTCCGACCGTCGAACGGCACATGGTACATAATCAACAGCTCAACCGGGCAGGAACGTTTGCCGCGAGTGTCCTGGGGTCAGAACGGAGATGTGCCTGTGCCCGCCGATTACGACAGTGACGGCAAAGCTGACCTGGCAGTCTGGAGACCGTCAACCGGGACCTGGTTTATCATCGATAGCTCTACAAACCAGCCGCGGCCAGTTGTGGGTTGGGGCGTTAGCAGCGACAAGCCGGTGCCGGGAGACTACGACGCGGACGGCAAGGCTGATATCGCGGTTTGGAGGCCATCAACCGGTGGGTGGTTTGTGATCAACAGCACGACGAGTCAGGCCACATTTTTCGGTTGGGGAACGAGTGGCGATGTAGCCGTTCCGGCGGATTACGACGCGGATGGCAAGACTGACTATGCGGTATTCCGTCCGTCCAACGGGTTCTGGTACATAATCACCAGCTCAACAGGGCAGGAACGTTTGCCCCGGGTGTCGTGGGGTCAGAATGGCGATTTGCCTGTGCCTGGCGATTACGACAATGACGGCGAGAGCGATCTGGCCGTCTGGAGGCCGTCAAGCGGGACCTGGTTCATCATCGATAGTTCTACAGATCAACCTCGCCCAGCGGTCGGTTGGGGAATCAACGGCGATGTAGCTCTCCCAGGGGCCTTCATCAGACCTTAACAGCCAGGTAGGGTATTAGCGCATCTATTCTCGTGAGGTCCCTGACCGCAGGCTTGAACATTGACTTCGTGAAATCTAGAATCTCTTTTCATCTGTGCGGATCGTACTAGGTTCATCTTTCGCATTCACGCATTCACTCGGAATCATGTCTGAATACATCTTGTGGGCGGTCACTCATCTAGGGCTCTGGAGCTTGATGCTTTTGTCCGCGGCGGGCCTGGGTCATCTCTTCCTTCGTAAATACCAATTTGATTCACTTGCTGAGCGGTTTGTTTTCACCCTGTCTCTCGGGCTAGGGCTGTCGGCACTGTTGATCTTTCTTCTCGGCATTGCTGGTCTGTTCTACAGCGCCATCTTCCTGGCCTTAACAACGGCGGGCGCGCTTTTGACGGTGGTTGTGTGGTTCCGTTCGCACAAGGGACGCTTATTTGTGGGTTTGTCGAAATGGAGGGATTACGATTCGCCGAGCGGCGTCCTTGGCGCCTTCCTCATTCTAGTCGTGCTGGGTTACTGGGGTCTGTTGCTGTTGTCGACGCAATATCCGCCGATGCATTGGGATGCGATCTCGCATCACCTGGTTCTGTGCCGCGAGTATATGGCGCATCACCGGATGTTCGCGGTTATGGGGATTCCGTTTCCCGCGCTCCCTGCTTTGAATCACATGTTGTTCACATGGGGAATCGCTCTCAAAGACGACATTCTCGCCCAGATGATATCGCACACGTTTCTAATGCTGACGGCGGGGGGTCTCTACACGTGGGGAAAGCGCGAGCGAAAGCCCATGTTGGGTTTTGCCGCCGCCGCTCTGTGGTTGGGCAGCCCGCTGGTGTTGTGGCTGGGACAGTCCGGATACGTAGACGTGTGTCAGGTCTGCTTTGTTTTCTTAGGCGTTTACGCAATGCGCGTTTTTTGGGAGAGTCACGAACCGCGCTGGTGGTATCTTGCAGCAGCACTTCTCGGATGTGGCGCGGGAGTGAAACTTCCCGGGCTGTTCTTCGTCATCGTCGGGAGCCTCCTCGGACTATGGGTCCTCGCCAAGCCGCTACTTCACTGGTGGTTCATTGCAGGCGAGGAAGAAACAGTGGTCAAAGGCGAGGAGCGGTCGGCATTCACGTGGAAGACCCTTTTGGCGGGATGGGCCATCGCTTTCGCGGTATTGATTCCGTGGTACGCGTTTATCTTTTATTACTCAGGAAACCCGATCTGGCCAACCTTTCCACAGTTCAGCCGTGGCATTTGGGGTTCTCCGGATGTCGTCCAAGGAGCGAATTCCTGGCTCAAGAACGCCGGCCAGCCCAGGACTTTCGAGAACTTTGTGATGCTGTCAATCAACTGGATATTGCATCCTGAAATATTTCAAGCCGAAGTCGGCCGATCTCTCTTTCCTTTGTTAATTGCCTGGCCGGTCACCTGGGTAATCGCCTTGTGGAATCGCTCGGTCCGGTGGTGGGCGCTCTGGGCCTTGAGCTTTACTGTGTACTGGTTTCTATTTCCAAATCTTCTGCGCTACTGGTTGCCGGCTCTACCTCTCGCATGCCTGGCGGTCTGTCATAGTATTGATTGGATCGTTGGAAAACTATCGCGTTCAACCGTTCTTCAGACAGCCGTCTTTCTGGTGCTGGGGCTTGCCGCGATCGTGTCTGCGGCGCGGATAGTTCACGGAGAGATCAAAGTCAAAGGCCTGCCTCCCGTAAATGCGGAAGAGCGAGAGAAATTTCTTTCAATGCTCAGCGGTTATCGGAGCGTGAAGTATATCAACAAGCAGGCGACGCCGGATGAAACGGTTTGCGTTATCAGCGCCAGCTACGTCAACTACTATTTGAAGCCTCAAGTGCTGGACTTGTTTGCGATATTACAATCAAACAAGATGCCCAGCTTTCATTGGCCCGAAGACGAGCCTTGGCAGAGATGGATCGAGTCCAACAACGTAGACTGGATTCTAGTCAACCACTACGACGCGCCCGGTTACATCAAGTTGCCGAAAGGGAACCTGGTGTTGAATCCTATGTGGCCCGATTACGAGCTGGTCTACGCAGATCGCATAAGCTGGGTGTTTCGCCGCAAGCCTGTCCCGCCCGAAGTATGGTGAATGACTCGGGAGTGAGGCGGACAGCGTTCAGCAACATCGCAAGCCAACCCCCCAACTGGAAAGACTCTGTGAAAACTCGGAATTCCACCCACGGCAGTGGGTGGACTGGAGTTTGGACATTTGAGACGAGGAAACGCGCGGAACTCCGTCAGGAGTTCCATGTTTATAGCAACCCAGGCGACGGCGAACGAACTCCGTCAGGAGTTCCATGTGCCGCTGATAGCATCAATACCTTGTGCTTTGCATTCTCGAGCGCTATCTGATGGGTAAGCGCGTTTACCCCGGCTTTCGAAGTCTTGTAAGCCACAATGCTCGTCGAGCACACTGCGGCAATCGATGAGATGTTGATGATCGAGCCGCTGCGCTGGTTCCTCATCACCGGAAGCACGCTTCTGGATGATAAAAACATCCCTTTCAGGTTCACGCTCATGATTCTGTCCCAGGATGCTTCGGTCAGACTCAGAATCTCATCGTCACCCCCGCCGATCCCGACGTTGTTGTGAAGCACATCGACTCGGCCGTAAGCTTCCACGGTTGCACGGACGAATGCTTCGCAATCAGACTGACGAGTGATATCCGCTTTGAAGGCGAAGCATGTCCCGCCTTCTGCTTTTATCAAGGCTTGCGTCTCGAGCATCGAGTCGTAGTCGCAATCGACGAGCATCACGCGAGCGCCTTCCCGTGCGAAAAGAACGGCGGTTGCGCGGCCGTTGCCTATCGTATCGCCCGGGGTCTGGCCTGCCCCCACCACGATGGCGACTTTATCCTTTAGTCTCATTTGGAAACCTCTCGAAGCCTTCTTCCAACTGGATCCCGACCGAGTTGAGCACCATCGACACAAGCTTGTATTGGCCGGCGGCGAAGAGCAGGTCCAATAGCTGTTCGGTGCTGTAGCGCTCGGCTAGTGCCTTCCAGGTTGTATCGCCGACAAAGTTGTTTGCGTGCAACTCGTCGACTGCCCGAATCAGTGTTGCCTCAAACGGATCGAGACCGCCTGAGTCCGGGCCTTCTGAGATGCGCCTGATGTCAACATCGGTAAGTCCGGTTTGTTTTCCGATCGCGACGTGATGTCCCCATTCGTATTCGGCGCGGCACAGCCAGCCCATTCGCAGGATAACGATCTCTCGCTCGCGTGGGGGAAGCGTGGATTTGGAAAGCACGTGACCACCGAATACAAGCCACCGTTTCAGAAGTGCTGGATGGCGAGCGAGAGTCGCGAAGATGTTATAGACGCGACCCTCCCGGCGGAGTCTCTCCATCAGGTCGCGGGTTTCACCATCCCACTCGGACTCGGGCAGAGGAGGAATACGGGGATTGGGTAAGTGCACAGGTCGATGTCCTCATCGAGAAATTGGCAGGAGGATTTTCACAAGCACAGGGTTGCCGGGCCTGGAGTTCAAGCGCAGCACTGTTTGTGGAAGCGGGTCCGCCTGGGTCAGCATTCGCGAGCCGTCTCCGCCGGCCGACTTTTCTGCTTTGGTGTACGGCATCCCGGCGCCGCCCTCAAGCTCGAATTGCTCGGCTTTCCCACCCCAATCATTCTCCCACTGAGAAAGCTTCTCGGAGGATAGCTTGACGGGATCTGAGCTTACCGGCAGCTCGGCGAGCGGTTTAGGAGAAACGATCAGGATCAATACTTCGCCCACATGTTCCGGCCGGCTGCGAGTCAAGGTGAAGTAAGGCGGGTTGTCTTCCTGACCGGGGAACTCGACCACGCGTCCGCCGACCACTGAATTGTTACCACCACGCGTGCGTGTCGTCGGGAATATCAGGTAAGCATCACCCAGACTACCGTCGGCGTACTGCTCGCGATCGATCACGTAGAGGTATCCGGTGCCGGGAGACTCGATGCTCACTCGCACGCGCTCTCCTTCAGCGATGCGCTGGCCAGCTTCGATTCGCTCGGCGGTCCATTCGGCGCTGTTAGCGGCTTTCTGCTCAAGAAGTCTCGCGCCCTTGGTGTCACCCGAGTGTGCTTCCCGCAAGCGCCAAATGGTTACTCCGATCACCGATTCCGACGCGGACGCCGGTTTTCGAAGATCGGCCGATGATGCGGTGCCGGCTACGGAGCGATAAGTGCGCGGCTGTTGAGGATCAGCCGGCGTCGTTGATGCCGGCCGGCTCTCTTCTATTTTTTTCACTTTCAGCCCGCGAGTCTGGCCTTGCTGCTGAGCGAGGGAGGCATTGCTGATCGGGTTCAACACGCAGAAAATGACTACTAAAAGTTTCCGGCGCCTTGTGAGTGTGGATCCCTTATTCATATCAACTGGAGTGTAACGGTGAAAGTGGTAGTCGTGAAAGGGGGCGCTCCTTCGCAGCCTGCCCGGTCTACCCTGCTGCTTCCGCCGCGCGAGGAGGGGTGGTCACCGAGCACCGCCCGTACAGGATCGGGTCCCTTAAGGCTTCGCGACGATCATCGGCTGAGCCTCAGCCTCGCGACGATAGAACACACGAGGTCGCTGCACGCTGCGTTTTTCGACGTCCTCTACCTTCTCCTCTCCTTCCACAAAGGCCACTTTGTGTGTAAGCCCGCGGCCCTCCTTCAGTTTCGCTTCTTGCATTCGGGGCACCCGCTCTGTCGCATAATCGAGCCACTCGCGCAGCACCACCTGGCCGTCTTTGGGCAAGCTATCAGCCGCGGCGGATTTCAGACCTTCTTCAA
This sequence comes from Blastocatellia bacterium, assembly GCA_049273835.1. Taxonomy (GTDB): domain Bacteria; phylum Acidobacteriota; class Blastocatellia; order UBA7656; family UBA7656; genus Onstottus_A. The sequence goes on from JBASRM010000042.1 coordinate 7,862, forward strand.
CAAGCGCGTAAGTTAAGTAACCGTGTCCGAGTTGTTCGGCTTCCATCGCCGCTTGATAACTTTGCGCGGCAGTCAGAATGTACATGCCCTTTTCATAAGCGAGCTGCGCGAGGCCTTTCGAGTTCATCGGCCCGCGCCGTTTCTCCTCTGCTTCAAGCGCCTGTCCGCTATTGCAAGCGTCGATTACCATAAGCAAGTGCCCGGCATCGATGCCTTCGCATGCCTGTTCAATCTCCAAATCCGACACGCTGTGCGACAGGATTGTCTTTAACCCGGCCTCGTCCAGCTCGGTGCGCGGCCCGGCATATCCGAGATCGTGAGGGATCAGATAGAAGCGTTGGTTCTGCGCGGTGCCGTGACCTGCGTAAAAGATCACCACGGCATCTTCCGGTTCGGCAGCTCTGATCTTTTCAAGCCTCGCCGGGGCGCCCGCTGGCGCCTTGGCATCCTGAGACCCCGCGAGACGATTCAGCGCGTAAAGTAAATTCGCTTTGGTGGCATCGCGATCGAGCAACATAGTGCTTTCAAATTGTCCGTAGCCGCCCAGCTTTTTTTGTTGGCGCTCGACTTCCTCGGTGAACACGCGCACGTCCGCCGCCGCGTACTTGAGGTTGTAACCGGCGTTGGCATATTGATTAACACCAACGGAAAGGAGATGAAGCGTGGCGGCCCGCTTCAACGACTCTGCTCCACTGATCGAAAGCGTTGCGTCTGAGCTCTTGACGTTGTCCCGGTTGAAAGCGTACGCCGTAAGCTGATTCAGTCCGGCGACTACCCTGATCGACGTCTCGAGCACCGCATCAGGTTGGCCCTTTAAAACATCGCCGGTCCAGAGCTTGACGAGCGAGCCGTTGCGGAAAAGCCGCACGTCCTGAGCGCCGGCCGGCGCCTCGGTCACCTTTAATTTTATTCTTAGATCTCTGGTTGAAACGGCTGCGCTCTGCGGACCTGCAGCCTCGAGGCTCAGTTTAGGCTGGCGCCGATCCTTTTGTGAGATATCAACCCCGGCGGCTACTTTTTTCCCTGCAAAAATGTCGGACAGCAGACCGGGATAGTAGTACTCGTTAAAGAAAATCTCCACCGGTGATACGTCATACATTCCGGGGGAGAACCGCCATAGTATCTGATTCCAGCCGCCCGGAGAGCCATCGAACAATCCATCGGGCGTTACGACTAGCCAGTCAACACCTTTATTCAAACTCACCAGCGTTGCCAGCAGCTCGCCGGTTTGAGTGTTCCAGAGACGCGCGCTTCCGTCGTCGCTCCCTGAAACAACAAAACGCCCATCGCCGCTGAAATCGAGCGCGGCGATAGAGCCGCTATGGCCCTTGAGCGTCCGAACCTCGCGGCCTGACGACAGGTCCCACAGCTTGATGGTGCTGTCGGAGCCTCCCGACGCCAGCATGCGCCCGTCGCGACTGAATGCGAGAGCGTTGATGAGATTGTTGTGCCCAACAAGTGAGTTCAGCTCGCTTCCGGTCTGCGCGTCCCAGACTTTGACTGAGAATGTCATGTCGTCGAAAGAAAAGTCGTCGCCGGCATTCGGGGAGGCAAAGTTTCCCTTCATCCCCCAGTGCGTCGAGGCCAGCCGGCGGCCGTCGGCACTCCACGCCAGACTGTTGACTCCCATCGAAAGCGCTGTGCTCCTGAGCGTGCGCAGTTCCTGACCGGTGCTTACATCTCTCAGTGTTATCGGAGTGTTGAAGTGGCCCGATGCGGAAGCGACAACGCGCCCGTCTGGACTGAAAGACAGAGCGGAGCTCGACAACGCGGAATTCGCGGATATCAAGTCATTGATCAAACCGGAGGGGAGGGGAAGCGATTGCAATTGGCGCCCCGTCGCAACATCGAGAAGACGGAGATTGTTTGAACTTTTGTTTGGCGCGTTGATCGGCGAGGTGACTCCAAGCGTATCCAACACTGCGAGGCCGGCGCTCATATCCCCCTTTTTCATTGCCTCCTGAATCTTCTTCATCTGTTCCTGCATTTTCTTTGGGTCCTTCTGCATCTGCTCCATGATCTTGCTCATATCCGGCAGCGCGATGGGCGGAACCGGCATGTTGCCTGGGGCCGGCGGCGAAGCTTGTTGCGACTGTTGTGATTGAGCACCTGCAGCCCGCTTCTGAGGGTCTCTCTCGACCAGAGCTATCGCGGTTCCGTCGCCGTTGAGAGCGGCGTTGCCC
>JBASRM010000406.1:0-12492 GCA_049273835.1 Blastocatellia bacterium
GCGCCTCGTGGTAACGATATTCGTCGGCTGAACTGAACTGCAAATGTCCGTTCAGGAAGAGCTGAAACCCGGCCCTGCCTCTTGTTACAACGATCCGTTGATATTGCGTCGTTTTGGTGTAGATGATCTCGTCAGCGAACAGCTCATCTTCCACCAGAGTCGTCAATGCGTTCGCTTTGATTATTCCAATTGATAGAAGAGCGATGACAATGGCGGCTCGCGCTCGCAGACCTGTGACATCGCCCTTGATCAGCGGCCGCATGAACCAGGTCGCCCACAATCCGACTCCGGCGTTGAGTAGTCCGAACACCAGCGATGTTCGAACCAGACCAAACTTCGGGACGAGGAATAGCGGGAAGAGCAGGGAAGCGATCAACGCGCCTACATAGTCGAACGTCAGCACGCGCGAGACCAGCTCTTTGAAATCGAGCACGTCTCTCAAGATCCTCATAAGCAGCGGCAGCTCGAGCCCGACAAGCACGCCAACAGCGAACACCACCCCATAAAGCACGACGTGAAAGTAGCTCAACCGCGAAAAGCTCATGAATAAGATCGGCGCCGACGCGCCTCCAAGCAGCGCAACGCCCAGCTCGACTTCGATGAACTTGCGCGCGAGCCCTGCTTCGATGAATCGTGAGAGCCACGCTCCGACGCCGAGGGCGAAAAGATATATTCCAATGATCAGTGAGAATTGAGTGACCGAGTCGCCGAGCACATAGCTGGCAATGGTACCGGCGAGCAGCTCATAGATCAGCCCGCACGTGGCTATGATTAGCACGTTGAGAAATAATACGGGCGTGCGATTCATCAACTACCCGTGGATCGCGGCCGAGACAATCAACGCGATCCCGATTATCACGGCTGCGATCACGATTCCGAGAGCTATGTTCTGATCTTCCTCTAACTCCTTGCGAATCGAGAACGGTGAGACCTTCACGATGATCCAGAAGGCGATTGCAAACAAAATCAAACCGATCAATGAGAACGCCATCGTTTCGAGGATCAAATCGGCGATCTGATTCATCGGCACCACCAGCGCTACGGTGGAAACGGGCGTGACATCGAGTATGGTCGGCAGGTGTACGGGCATTATTTTCCTCCTCGGTAGCCTGAGTGCCAGAAATGGAACGAGCGATAGCCGCCGGGCGATTGCCGAACATCGGCGGGTATTCGTTGTCTTTCAGGATCGCCGAATTCTTTTCCGGTGAACGCAACGAATCCATAAGCCGCGATGATGATTGCTCCAATGATCAAATACGCTTTAGTTAGCATGAAACCTCCCGGCTAGTTTCTGGTTTCTAGTAATTGGCCTGACTGTTAACAGTATTCCAACCCGCTCACGCAAGGTGGAGAGTTCAATTGAGACCATTTTTAGAGTGGCCATTCTTCTTCCTCCACCCAGGACGGCACAAACCAGAAACGAGAAACCAACAAACTGTCTTTAGTTTCCAAACGGACTATAATCACTATCAGCCCAGCGGCGCTTCTCGAAGCTGAAGTGATAAAAAACAACCATCAGAGGAATAAGAGAAACGAACAGAAGCGCCAAAAAAAGGTGCATAACTCGAGGGATGCCCTGCTCAATCCGCACAGTGAGCGTCTGTGGCTGCTGCCACCGCTCCCACTGCGCTTCGAGCCGCAGCACATACTGGCCGTCGGGCATCGATGATAAGTGAATAGTAGGCGACTGATTCCCTTCGCTCCAAGATTCACCACTATCAACGCCGTGATAATATTCCACGGGCATTGAAAAGGTTTGAACCTCACCGGTCTCTTGATTAATCAAATCACCTTCAGTATAGAGCCATGTGTTATCGACGCTTGCTCGGCTCTCGACCCTGATATTCCGGCCGGATCTCAACTCAAACGGATCGCTGAAGATCACCTGGGTGGCATCCGCCCCTGTCACCGGCGCTAGCGGATATGTCGCCTCGAAGACTTTCTTACGCGGTGCAGTGACTCCCAAAAACAGCCCGAGCAGGACCGTGGCCGCCACCATCAGGCCCCAGTACTTGTAGACCTTCTTATGAAGAAACGGTTGATTCGGTGCGACCTTCGTTGTGCGAGGCAGACTGGTTACGCCGAAGACCTTTTCAACTTGGTTGCGTCTAAGATAAGTTCCAAGCGACCAGTTGATCTCGCCGGTCGGCGCGGACCGCACCTTCTTCTTTGTCTTGTTTCCAGGCTCTTCGACCTCTTCTACACCAAGTCGCACCAGCGAGGCTTCCATCGAAAGCATGCGCGGCGGATGGATGTAATCGGCGGCCCGCGTCTGCTCGCCCACCTCGACTTTCCAGTAGAACTCTCCGATTACGTATTCGACGCGAGCAACGGCGTCCTGGTACAGCTTGTATTTCTCACCTTGAAACTGGACGGTGTCGCCTTTGCCGCCGAACTTCCCGCTCTTGTGGATCACGTCGCCGGGCGGCACCGCTTGCACATAGCTCCAGTTATCGTCGCTTCGAACCAGCCAGCGGAAGCCGAGCTGAGGGTTGTAGAGCAAAAACTCTTCCCAGTAATAGCGCACGCCTTCGAACTCGACGCTGCGCACCATGAATCCGATCACCATCTGCTTCGCGCCTTCGAACTCACCTGTTGAGCCGATAGGAATGATAGGCGGAGTTTGCGGCGGCTGAAGCGCTTGCATGAACTTGAGCCGCCCTTGACTCACGTCGAGCAGCGCCCCACAGTTCGGGCACGTCACTCGAAGACTCTGATCGGGCGCGCGCAGCTCGAGCGGTCCCCCGCACTGCGTACAGTTGAGCTGAGTTGACGCAACACGGCGCGCTTCTCTTTCAGGCGCGGCTGCGGTTGCAAGCCCCAGCTCCGCAAGCGTCACTACACGCCCAATAAAAACCGACGGCGAAGCCTCGCTGTAATCGAGGGTCGCGAAGAGTCCCTGCGGGCCGGAAAGATCCGCGTACTCGTATTCCTCGCCCGGGACCAGTTTGTAGGGTATCTCTCCTTTAGCGCCCAGTTGAGTCGCGATCCCCGTCTCGGCAACAGTCAGCGGAACTGAGGTTGGCAGAGCGGCAACCGGTTGGCCGGGCTGGATCATCTCGAAAGGCGGGATCAAGGTCTGTTCGGGGAGTGATTGTTGAAACGTAAGGTAGAAACGGCCCTGGGCTTCAGCGAGCCATCCCCAACGCCCGTCCTGAAATGCGGCGTACCATTCGTCCCACATTCCGCCGGCTTCATGCCCGAGTTGAGCTCGCCCGGTCAGCTCGAAAGGAACACCCTGGTAGATGCCTCGCAAACCGATGTCGAGCGGAGAGCCGGTCTCGACCAGGTCCGCGACCTTGCCGAGGTCTTCAAGCTCGCGATCCCCGCGCGCAACGACTGAATGGCAGAACTCGCAGACTACTACGATCGACGAGCCCATCTTAAAAGTGATGGTCGCGCCGCAGGCTGGACAGGAAGCTTCAACACTCACCGGCGGCTCACCTCGCGCGCAGATGGTAGTTCTGAAGCCTTTGCCTCAAATGAGGCGTGGTGGGTTGCGGCTTCCGCGCCACGAGCAGCCGTTCGAACGATCACTCGAGTTGCCCGCAGCAGCGCGCGCAGACGTTCATCCCATTCAAAGTCCGGGCGCGGACGGCAACAATACAGATTGAAAGTAGCTACTCCTGCCTCAGGAAACGTGTGGCAGGCAAGGTGAGATTCACTCAGCAGGTAGAGACCGGTGACGCCGCCGGGCTGCGGGAACTTATGCCACATCGGCTCGCCGACAACGCGCAGACCCAGATCAGCAACGACCTCTTCGCACAAACTGCGCACCGTCTCGATATCGCGTATGAGTTCCGGCGAACAACCTTCCGCGTCCACAAGCCACTCAGTGCCAATATTCATGGTTGGTATGGAAACTTTCCTCGAGCTCACCGCTGAAATGACGGATAGATCGCTCCATTCATGACGACGAACGTGGACAGGTTACAGGGAGAGATTGCGGCGTGCAAGTCGCCAGCATTATGAGTGAAGGATGCGCTCGGTCACTACCTCATTCTCTTGGATGGATACCCAATATGTATGTGAGCACCGGTAGCCGATCCCGCCACTGCGTGACGGAACGCGATGAAAGGGATGCCCGCGGCGCGCAGGTAAGCCATCAGTGTCTGGCCCTCCGAGCTGTCCGGGCTCACGGCTACATCTATCGAATTGCGGTGGTCGAAATTCAGGTGGTCGTGAACTGCGGTTTGGCCGTATGCGCTGATCGGAAGCGCGTGTCGAAACTTCGATACGAAGAAGCTCTCGACTTTGGAAGCATCCGCGAGCACCCAGTGTGCAGCCCCGTTGTACCTGATAAGCGCAGCGGTAGTTTGATAAGAGCCCAGACGCGAGGGGCCGAGTTTCGCCAGCTGCTCTTCCGCCTTCGCTTCAGCAATCAAATTGTCAGTATCGGCGAGCTGCTTTGCTGTGGCGGCGACTCTACCCTGAGCTATCAAGAGTGTTTGTTCGCTCTCGTCTACCTCTTTTTTTGAAATGATGCTTTGCTCGAGTAGCGCCTTTCTCTTTTCGAGCGTCTCGGTGAGCGCCTTCACGTCATTCTCCTGAAGGGCCTGGAGCGCTTCGAGACTTGCTTTGTAATCATTGGCGGCGACGATCAGTTGGGCCTTTGCCTTTGCGACCCGATCGGATAGTGATGCCTCGGATTTGCGCGGAGGCGTTTTTTTCCTGGTCTGCGCAACAGCGCTTCCCAACAATAGACTAAAAGCAATTGCAAGAAGAATACTGAAGCGGCGTGCTCCACTGTGTCCGGCGGCAGGCTGATGAACTGGGGAAGCACGCGGGTCATAGGCGCTCTGTAGTCTTCGTTGTTTTTCTGTTCCCGCGTTCATCAAATCTTCCTTCGGTCGTAGCGCTCGGCAAGCCGCCAGCGTTGAACCATCACAACGTGACCGTCAGGCTTCAAGCGCACGCTGATCTCATCTCGTCTGTTTGGCTTTCCGCCTTCGCCGCGAGCCAACACGTCTACAACTTCCCCGTAGCGAATCACACTGGTGAAGGTTCTGAACCCCACGATATCGCCAACTCGCACCGTTCTTATCATAACACTTAGCACCACCAGCAAGCACAGGTTCCGCCAAGCTTAACTTCACCCCTTCACTGCTATGCATTCGACTTCGATACCCATGTCACGGAGCAACTGAGCTCCAACAGTTGCGCGCGCGGGATAGTCGCCGGTGAAGTAACGTTTGTAGATTTCATTCATCTTGGCGAAGTTGGCGAGGTCGGCAAGATAGACATTCACCTTGACCACGTCACCAAGCGTAGCCCCCGCGCCTTCGACGATGGCTTTGATATTTTCAAGGACCTGAACCGCCTGGTCTTCGAAAGTCGCAGGCATTTTCCCTGTCTTTGGATCAAACGGTCCCTGCCCGGCGACATAGATTGTCTCGCCGGCAACAATCGCCTGGCTGTATGGCCCAATGGGTTGGGGGGCGCGTTCAGTTGATACCTTCTTCTTCGACTTCCCGCGTTTCGATTGCGTGGGTTTGTTTGCTGCGAGCGCGCTGCTCGCGGTCCCGGCGGCGGCAATCGCCGTCGCGCCGCCGGTCTTGATGAATTTTCTTCGCGTCATTTCTATCGCTCCTGTTGTGCGCTGCGAGGCGCCGTGATTTTTAGCCGTGTTCACGCGCGTGCTGGAAAGAAAGCAAATCTCCGTACTTGCGGAAGCGTCGGTAGGCCGCGCCTCGAGCCGAAGGAGATCGATCGCGCAAAGCGCGAACGCTCACAATCGGCGACGGCACGGTTCGATGACTGATTATTGCGCGGAGCGCGGTCCGGATTCTGTCGTCGTGCCTATCCGATCTGTATTTCAGTCGGGACCTCCGGATTCATCAATGAAGCGCCGCCGTCCGCGTAAATTACCTGTCCGGTTATCCAGCTCGCCTGGTCTGAGCAAAAGAGGCTTACAACGTTTCCGACATCTTCCGGCGTCCCGAGCCGTCCCATCGGAGTCCAACCGCGTTGGTGCCAATTCCTGATCAGATCTTGCGCCTCCGTTGGCAGTGTGTTCAACACGCTGTCCTCGGTCCATCCGGGGCTGATTGCATTTACGGTGATGCCGCGTTTGGCAAGAGCTACGGCGAAATAACGAACAAGTGACTCGAGTGCGGCCTTCGCTGAGCCCATGCCGACCCACGGCTGCAGCCCGCCGGTACGGCTTCCTTCGGCATAAGTGATTGCGAAGATTCTTCCCCAGTCGCCCATCAGTGGAATGGCTTCGCGAACCGCAACCAGGAACGCCTTCGGCTGGGAATCGAATGATGCGTTCCACTGATCCAGCGTAATGTCCGATGGGCCTTCGAAGAACTCGGGTATCTCCGGGCGAGCGTTGCTCACGAGGATGTCAAGCCTCCCAAAGTCAGTCTTAATCCTGCGGAACATACTGGTGATCTGTTCCGGATGCAGAACATCAGCCTGAACCAGCGTCCCGTCAGACCCACGTTTGCGCACTTCCTCAAGCGTGTCTCTTGCGGCGGCCTCGTTTTGATAATAGTGGACGGCTACCTTTACTCCGTTTTCAGCCAGCTTTAGTGCGATCCCCCTGCCGATGCCGCGGGAGCCGCCGGTGATCAGCGCGTGTTTTCCGTTTAGCGACATATCAAGCTCCTTATGTGCTTCGAACCGCGAAAAGGATCAACAAAAATCCAACATCAACAGCCGTCTGGTTGTCGCAGTTGAATGGAGTTAGCGGCTCGGATTATTGCTGCAACTCACTGGTTTTGCAACGCAAAGGAGTGGGTCGAAGGGAACAAAGACTGACGTCTGGAGGCAGGGGAACGGCTTCGGCTGTTCCTCAACAGGAAGCTCGAGAATTTCTCGGATTCATCGCCGTATCCACCGAATCGCAGGTGGACGAGGGCGCCGAATTGTGTTCTCCGGCAATGAGTGGCACTGGCCACTGACACCTGATAGAAACCGTTTCGCTCAATGCACGCGAAGTCTCGCAAAGAAGCCAAGACTTGAAACGACTGCCGGTCATTACCAGCTATTTCGCTTCAGACAGCATGAAGCTGAAGTCCGCGCTGGCCGGCGTTTTTCCATTCGAGCACGCAGCGAGAGTTGCGCCGCTGTGACAGCCTATGCAACTCGAGAACGATTGAATGTAGGTCTCTAAGACGGTGTTGGCCAGGGGTTGCGGCTGCGGCGTAGGAATCTCCCCCCGCCATTGCGTGCCGACCAGGAAATAATGGCTCCAGACTGAGCTTCCAAGCAGCTTCTTAAACACTGGGTTGAGTTGGGCAGCGCCGCTCTCCAACGGGGTCATCCTCAGCACTTGAACCGGCTTAGCTACTGGCTGGCCCTGCTTGTTGAGTTCGGTGTAGGGCGGGAAAACCGTCTGCGAATTGGGCGGGCACTTGGCGAACGGGCAGGCAGGGTTGTTGAAGGAGTATTTACCCATCACAGCTCGCCCCGCGGTTGGCGCATTGTCTTCGTGCTCAAACGTTGACCACAGCCACTGCGGCTGCGCTTTGGTCTTATGGATGATATGCAACCCGACGAGCCCTACAGTTACAGGCGTGGGATCGACGCTTTGTGGATCCTCGGTGTTGTAAATGATCGCCTCGCGGGTATAAAAACGCTTGCTCGCTTTCTCCAGCGCGTTTAGAACCTTCCAGGCGGCTTTTATTTCCATCGAACCAAACACGCCGTGATAAATATCGCCAGTCTTGTATTCGCTCGACGGGAAGTTGACCGGGCCCTGGAATGCCGCCTGACCAGCCTGGCTCCACAGGCTGCTGCGCTTTATGTAGTTGTACTCGTCCTGATTCATTCTGATTTCGTATCGGACGAAACGGCCGTTCTGATCGGTGAGCGGACCGCCTACGGCTTCCTCGATAGCAGGAAGTTTCACCGGGTCCGACTTCGATACGAAGTGCAAAAACTTTGTCACGTTTGGATATTGTTTCGCCTTTGCCTGGACAGCTGCGGGCAGCAGGCTGAGGCGTTCGGTTGTGTTTCCGGTTGAGGGGCAGGGCCACTGCACAGGCATCAGTCCGGGCGCCACAAACACTTCGCTGTCTTCCAGGTATGTTTCCCAAACGACGGGGCCCTGTCCGCTAAGTATGGACTTAGTTGTATCCGGGCCGCACGCCGAGACATTCGCCGGCCAGTTCATCGCGACAAACGTAAGCCAGGAATAAAGGTCCATGCTGGGCTGCGAGTCAATGCCACAAAAATCCAGCGGCGGGTTTGCAAGTTGGGACGTTATCGATGTGGGCAGTGGTGGGCAGAAACCAGATTGGAGGTGGCTGGTTACCGGCGGAGCGCTACTGCCGACCGGTATCGTCGCCGCCAAAAGGCCAATGGCCCAACCGGCAAGCATCCCGGCTTGCAGGGGCTTTCTTCCGAAGAGCGGTCTTGGTTCTTTCATAACGGGTCCTCCGTTTCCACAGATTGGTAGCCTGACTTCGAGGATAACCAGGGTATTCCGGACAGAGGTCGCAGGGAGAAGAGATTCTGTGAGAAATACCGCAGATGGACGGAGAGAATCTACAGAGGAAAACAATGCTCGTCAACTTATTTGTGATATTGATAGCATTAAAACTGATCACACAATTCCCGCGCCCTTCGGGCGGACAGGTACTAAGAGTTCGAACTACGAACTTCTTCAGGTCGTTGCCGGGATATCCTTTGGACGCGGACAGGAGCGATTACGTGGTGTTAGCAAGTCATCGCAGCTTTCCCAAAAGCCACGACTTCAGAGTACCCGGGTTTGCATCATCGATAGCGAAGTACTCAGCAATAAGTTTCTCGTGCAGCTCCTCGCGCTGAGAGACTGTGAGTTCGCGGCCCAGAGGCATTTTACCTCCAGTTACGTAAGAGCCAATTACCACCGAGTCCATCGGCCAGTTGAGAGCCGCAAGCCTGTCCTGTCGATGGCAAATCGCGCAACTCATTGAGCTTCCCACGGCGGTCTTGCTGAAGCCCACGCCGAAATGATAATCAAGCGCCTCGGCTCCCGCGGACCCGAGCCCGGGACCAAACTTGCTCTGGTCCAGGTATCGGTCAAACCGAGGTGATCCATACGACCGGAAGCGAGTGTTTGCTTCGGCAACCGCTTGCTCTTCGTTTGGACTGACGCTGCCTTCGCCGGGAAAGATGGGGAGGATGCCGCTCTTGTGACAGCGCACGCAGTTGTCGTCGCCATAACCGAGTTCCCAGCGTCCCTTTATGTCGATCGAGCCATCCCGGCGATAAGTCCTGAAATAGTCCTTGAAGTAAGTATTGAATGTACCATCGCCGGCTATGACTGCTGATACTACGGAAATGTTGCGGATGCGCCTGCGCGCTTTGGGATCAGTCACCCCGAACTGAACCCATTTTTCTGGAGACGCGTTGTTTGCATTCCCGGGAACAATGATCAAAAGTCTAAGAAAGCTGTCGTCGTTATCAGGAGTGCCCAGGTGCTGCGACTTGTAACTGAAAAAGAGGAGTTGCTCCGAAGGTGCTCTTGCGGCGTTTAGCTTTCGCAGAAAAGACTTTGCCCGGTCAATAGTCTCATAGCGGCTTACCGATCTTAGAAAGCCTGGGTCCGTCAAGAACTCAGGAATCTGAACATACTCGCGCGTCTCCTCGAAGTACTGCTTATCGGGCACGGTGAAACCAAGCTTATGACCGGGCAGTTGATCGAGGGAGGCTGCCTGAACATACTCGAGAAATTCGCGATAGCTGATTGCAAAGCTGGCGTCATCGGAGAGCTTGCGTCGCCGAATTGTACGGGCAATCGACCGGAGTAGTCGATTATAAGCCGCAATAGCGGAATCATCTTCGTAGGCGGCGTGCGCGGTTTTAACGAGCGCATCGATGTTGGTTTTGACCCAGGAACTGGCGTCGAACCTTAAACGTGCCGATAAGGAAGCGGAAGGTGACTCCAGGGCGAATACAAGACAGAGTAGAAGTGTGGTCATTCGTAATTTCACGACGCGAGTTCCTTCAGCGTTCCCAACTACAAGAACGCAATCAAACAGCCGGTCCTGTATATGCGGTCCTCCGTGACCGCCCCTGACTTCTGGTGGCGGAAATCGTTAAGAGCTGATAGGGGCGGTGACGGTGGATGCCCTTACAGAGTTAACCCGGGGGCAACGCTTTTCCTCCACGCCAGCTGACCGGGCGGCGGGTGCAGTAATCATGTTTGCGGCTGCTTTACGTATTTGTCGGCAAGACGTTTTACTGTCGTAGCATTACGCAAGGTAGCCGGCATCCCGAGCGTCTTTTCCAGCAGCGCTCCCGAGAACTTCGATTCGCTCATCGGCTTACGGCACAGCCAGTAAACTTCGCGTGCTTGTACATGGAAGTCATCCACCTCCGTGGTAAAAGACAAAAGTTTTCGTTTGGCTTCGTCGCTTGGCCTGCCGGCCAGCAAGGCTACATAAACTGAGTGGCCGGGCGCCTGCATCGATGCGGCGGCGAAGGGCTCATGACGGGCGATAATCGCAAGGTCAGACAAAGATCGGATAAAAGTGGCAACTTCATAACCCAGGCGTTGGTGAAGGTGCTTTTCAATTTTTTGTTCAAGCGCCTCCGTAAGTTTGGAGCGGGCATCGAAGATGACGTTTCCGCTGGCTATGAACGTCTCGACGTTCGAAAAGCCAAGCTCTTCAAAGAGCAGACGGAGACTGTCCATCTTCACGGTATGGCCACCGACATTGATCGCGCGCAGGAAGGCGACATACTTCGGCATGCGGAATCGAACGCAGTCCCGGGAAGCTACTCGCAGTACGTTTCCGTCAGCTTGCGGAAATGGTACCCCATCGCCGCCAGTCTCATTGAATCGGCGAAGGCGCCGCGATGGTGCGCCAGCGTTTGCGTCATGAACCGCCAGAACTCGAGGCGCTCGCGATCGCGCACCCCAAGTTTCAGTGTGATGCGTGCCAGCGCTGAAACGTCCTTGATCAGGCTATTGCGGCGTTGGGATTTGGGCCCGGGCTGCGAAACTCGTTTTAGACACTCGAGCGCTCGGTCGTAGTATTCGCGAGCGTCATAGATCGTACGCAGTATTGACTTGTAACCTTCTACTAGCCGGCTGGAGTCCATGATCGTTACGAAGTTCAAATCCGAGTGCGTGTTGTTACCTCCGCTCTCGCCCAGCAATCGCCCTTCTTTCTGGAGCCTTCGCCAGAGTTGCGTGTTTGGGAGCGCAGTCAACAGTCCTACCATCGCAAGAGGGATTGCACTTTCCTTAATGAAGTTGACCATCCGATCGAAGACATCTTCCGGGTCATGATCGAAACCAACAATGAAGCCGGCCATCACCTCAATGCCGTAGCTTTGAATCTTCTTTACCGATTCAAGCAGATCGCGCCGCATGTTCTGTCCCTTTTGCGCCTCTTTCAGGCTCTCTTCAACCGGCGTCTCGATACCGAGGAACGCCCGGTTAAAGCCGGCCTGGCGCATCCCCTCCAGCAGATGCTCATCCTCCGCCAGATTGACACTGGCTTCGGTGATGAAGGTGAAGGGACGCCCATTGCGCTCCTGCCAGCCCGCCAGATCAGGGAGCAGCTTCTTAACGTTCTTTTTGTTGCCAATGAAGTTGTCGTCGACGATGAATACCGTCCCTCGCCATCCGCTTTCACGAAGCGCGTCAAGCTCGACAAGCATCTGCTCGTTGCTCTTTGTTCGAGGAACCCGTCCGTAAATTTCGATGATGTCACAAAACTCGCAATTGAAGGGACACCCGCGTGAGTACTGCACCGACATTGCGCTGTACCGTCTCATATCAGCGAGCTTGAAATCGGGAATAGGCGTCAGAGCCATTGAGGGCCTTTCGGGCGCCTCGTAAACCTTCCGTGCCTCGCCGCGCTCGAGATCGCGAATTATTTCAGGCAATGTCTCCTCGGCTTCGCCAAGCACAACGTGATCCGCGCCTTCCAGCTCCTGCAACGTGGTGGTGACAAACGGGCCGCCGACGACCACTCGCTTGCCCAGCGCCTTGCTCCTACTTACCACGCTTTCAAGCGATTTCTTTTGCACGATCATCGCGCTGGCGAAAACAACATCGGCCCATTCAATGTCCGACTGCTTCAATGAGCACACATTCATATCGACTAGGCGCCGATCCCAGTATTCCGGCAGCATCGCTGAAACCGTCAACAGACCAAGCGGTGGAAACGCGGATCGCTTTCCCTCGAATGAAAGTGCGTGGCGAAAGCTCCAATAAGTGTCCGGGAATTCCGGATATACCAGTAAGACCTTCATTTAGTGCGGTCTCCTTCCTTGTACCTCTTCAAGCGTGTGCGGATATTAAACTCTACACGAGCGATCTTCACAACCAGTTTAGGTTTTTTTCTATGTGTGATTTCCAAATAGCCTTACAAGTGAGGTTTCGTGTTTGAAGGGTCTGAGCGCAAGTCGAGCTTTCCAAAAGATGTGAGCCCTGTGATAACGCGAAAGCGCTGATCGATCGGTTCAATGTAGACCGGCAGAGGGAGCCTGCTTGCCCGGACCGAACGAGGCGTGACGATGGACCCCGTGACCTCTCCCCTGATC
>JBASRM010000413.1:0-4654 GCA_049273835.1 Blastocatellia bacterium
AGTCCGTAGTCCGTAGTCCGTAGTCAATGGTCCGCGCTACGGACTGCTGACTACTGACGAACTCCTATTGCCTTCTCGCCTGCGCCGCGCGCCGAACCGTCATCTCGTCACCGCGGTAAATCCAAACCTTGACTCCGATTACTCCGAATGTCGTATGCGCCTCAGCGAACCCGTAATCGATATCCGCGCGCAACGTGTGTAGAGGGAGACGCCCCTGCAGATACCATTCCGAGCGGGCAATCTCGGCTCCGTTCAGCCTTCCCGACACGCGCACTTTGATGCCCTGAGCTCCGAACCGCTGCGCGTTTTCGACTGCCCGGCGCATTGCGCGCCGGAAAGCGATGCGCTTTTCGAGCTGCTGAGCAATCTGTTCGGCTTGAAGTTGCGCGTTCAACTCAGGCTTGTGAATCTCCTGAATGTTAACGTACACCTCGCGCCCGGTTCGGTCTTTGATCTCCTGCTTGAGCTTATCGATCTCGGCGCCTTTGCGCCCAATGATGATTCCGGGACGCGAAGTGTGAATGATGATCTTCAGCTTGTTGGCAGCGCGCTCGATATCGATATGTGAAACACCCGCGCCCGCGAACCGGCCCTTCAATTCTTTCTTCAGCTTCAGATCCTCATGCAAAAGGTCCGAGTAGTCGCGTTTGGCAATCCAATTGGAATGCCAGGTGCGATTGAAGCCCAATCTGAATCCATACGGATGAACTTTCTGACCCACGATTCCTCCACTCGGTTTCCGAGTTTCGGGTTCTGGGTTCCGGTTCAACCCGAAACCGCAAACCCGAAACTCTGAACCGTCATTCCTTCTCCGACTCCACTTCAATGGTTATGTGGCTCTGCCATCTCCGCTCACGGTAGGCGCGGCCCATTGGCGCCGGCCGAACTCGCCGGCGGAACTTGGTTGGTCCTAGATCAACCGTTGCGTTCGAGACCTTAAGCCGATCGACGTCGATCGCCACGTTGAGCTGATCGGCCTTCTGTTCAGCATTGGCTATCGCCGAACGCAGCGTGATCTCGATGGGTTTCGCGGCGCGTTTGTTCGACGTCTTCAGCATTGCGAGCGCCTCATTGGCGCTTCGCCCGCGTATCAGATCAATGACCAGTCTGGCCTTCTGCGGCGAGCCTTTGATGTACTTTGCGACTGCGCGTGCCTTCATCGCTTACTTCCCTCCCGGCGCCTTCTTCACCGTTTTGTCAGACTTTTCAGGATGGCCCTTGAACTGCCGCGTGGGCGCAAACTCGCCGAGTTTGTGACCGACCATGTTTTCCTGAATGTAGACCGGGATGAACTTCTTCCCATTGTGAACAGCTATCGTGTGTCCAACCATCTCCGGCACAATGGTCGACCGGCGAGACCAGGTCTTGTGAACCCGCTTCTCGTTTGTCTGGTTCATCCGCGTGATAGCCTTGACCAGGTGTCCATCCAGAAACGGGCCTTTTTTTATCGATCTTGCCATAACTCTATAGTCCGTAGTCCGTCGTCCGTGGTCAGTGGCCGTATTCAGCTACGGCTCCTGACTAAGGATTACGGACGAATTATTTCTTCCCTCGCCGCACGATGAACTTGTCAGTGCGCTTGTTGTTCCGGGTCTTGTACCCGCGCGTAGGCTGCCCCCAGGGGGTTACCGGATTTCTGCCGCCCGATGTCTTTCCTTCTCCTCCGCCGTGCGGGTGATCAACCGGGTTCATAGCCACGCCTCGCACCTTGGGACGCCGCCCGAGCCATCGAGTGCGTCCGGCCTTTCCTAAAGACACATTGCTGTGATCTATGTTCCCGATTTGTCCGATCGTCGCGTAACAGTCGATGTGCACCCTGCGGATCTCGCCGCTCGGAAGTCTGAGTTGCGCCCAGTCGCCTTCCTTCGCAACCAATTGCGCCGCGCCTCCCGCTGCCCTCACCATTTGCGCGCCTTTACCAGGCCGCAGTTCGACGTTGTGAATCGTCGTCCCAAGAGGGATGGCTTTGAGCGGCAGCGCATTACCGGGCATTATGTCTGCGTCAGGACCCGAGACGATCATCTGACCGACCTTCAACCCCACCGGCGCGATTATGTAACGTTTCTCGCCGTCAACATAATGAAGCAGCGCGATAAGCGCCGACCGATTCGGATCGTATTCGACTGTTGCGACCTTGGCGGGAATTCCCGCCTTGTCCCGTTTGAAATCGATGATGCGGTACAGCCGTTTGGCGCCTCCACCCCTCCGCCGCACGGTTATGTGACCGTCGTTATTACGGCCGGAGATGCGCTTCTTCGGCTCCAGCAGCGGTTCGTACGGTGTCACAGTCGTTATCTCATCGTGCGTGAGATAAGTCTGGAACCGCCTGGCTGACGATGTCGGTGTGAGCTTCTTGATTCCCATCAGTTTTCCATTTTGGATTTTGAATCTTTGATTTGGGATTCATTATCTCGACGCGCGTGGCGCTCAATCTAAAACACCCAAAATCTAAGATCCAAAATCAAATTGCGTCTTCGTACATTATCGGCTTCTCACCCGCCTTGAGCGTGACGTAAGCCTTTTTCCAATCTGAACGACGGCCCATTTCGCGGCGATTGGGGATGCGCTTCATCTTGCCGTGGTAGTTAGCCACGCGCACGTTGTCGACTTTTACACCGAGGATCTTCTCGACAGCGCGCTTGATCTCGGGCTTGGTCGCCTTGCGGTGCACCTTAAGCGTGAGCATCTGACGGTCATTGCCGGACCGGCCCATCGACTCAGGCTCATCCTTCATCGTAAGCGCCTTCTCGGTTATCACTGGGCCCTTTATGACGTCCCAAACAGTTTTCATCGAAGCTTCTCCTAGCGGTTGCTCAACTGCTTTTCTAACAGGGCCACCGCCTCGCGTGTCAGCGCTACTTGCTCGTGAGTGAGCAAATCGTACACGTTGACATTGCCGGGAGCGACCAGGGTGACCTCTCGCAGGTTCCGGGACGACAGCATGAGATTGTCGTTGCTCGGCGAATCGACAACCAGTGTTCGTTTGTTGAGCCCAAGCGCATCAAGCGTCGCCGAGAATTCTTTAGTCCTGTGCGACGTCAATTCGAAGCTCTCCACGACAACCAGCCCGCCTTCACGCAATCGTTCCGAGAGCACCGAACGCAGCGCGCCGCGCCGCATCTTCTTGGGTATGCGATAAGACCAATCACGCGGCTGAGGTCCATGCACGTTGCCCCCACCCTTCCAGAGCGGACTGCGCAAGCTCGCGATTCGCGCGCGCCCGGTCCCCTTTTGTTTCCACAGCTTTCTGCCGGAGCCCCTCACGTCGCCGCGGGTCTTAGTGGCCGAGGTCCCGGCGCGCTGATTGGCCATGTAGCATTTCACTGCCGAGTAGATCAGCGCCTTGTTGAGCGGCGCGCCGAACACCTCATCGGACAGCTCGAGCTCTCCCACCTCTTCGCTTTTCAGGTTCTTTACCTTCACAACAGGCATATCGTTCTCCGGCGCGATTCATCACGCTTCATAACTGCGCCTTCTTTATCAGCACGTACGATCCGTTAGGCCCGGGCACGGCGCCGCGAATCATCAAAAGATTGTTCTCGGTGTCAACAGCGGCGACGCGGAGGTTCTTTATGGTGTTCCGCGCGTCGCCCATGTGACCCGGCATCTTTGTACCCTTGATCACACGAGAGGGATAGGCGGACGCACCAATGCCTCCCGGCGCGCGGTGAAACATCGAGCCGTGGGTCGCGACGCCGCCTGCGAACTTGTGTCTCTTGACGACGCCGGCAAACCCTTTTCCCTTCGATTTGCCAATGACCTCAACGACGTCGTTCTCGTTGAAGATATCGACCAGTATCTTGTCGCCCACGCTGGTTGCTTCGTCACTCGGCTGGATGCGGACTTCGCGCAGGACTCGCGTAGGCGGCACCCCGGCGCGCTTGAAGTGGCCCTCGGTCGGCTTGTTTATTCTGCGCGGGGGCTTCTCTTCCACCAGTCCGAGCTGAACCGCGTCATAACCATCAGTGTTGACGGTCTTCTTTTGGACTACGATGCAGGGCCCGGCTTTTATCACCGTCACCGGTGTGACCGAACCGTCCGCCGAAAACAACTGCGTCATTCCGAGCTTTCTACCGATTATTCCGTTGACCATAATTCAATCGTCCGTAGTCAGTAGCCCGTGGTCCGTAGTCCGTCGCTCCCTGGCTACGGACTAATAACCACGGACTACGGACTAATTCATTTGTGGTCCTTGCCGAAAGCCTTGATCTCAACGTCAACGCCCGCCGGGAGATCGAGCTTCATCAGCGCGTCTACCGTCTGCGGCGTCGGATCCAATATGTCCATCAGCCGTTTGTGCGTGCGGATCTCGAACTGCTCTCGCGACTTCTTGTCCACGTGGGGGCTGCGCAGCACGGTGTACTTGTTCTTCACCGTTGGCAGGGGTATTGGACCCGCCACCCTCGCGCCCGTTCGCTTGGCAGTGTCAACAATCTCAGCCGTTGACTGGTCAAGCACGCGATAGTCATAAGCCTTCAACCGGATCCTTATCTTTTCGTTCAGCATAGTCCCTCAATCCCAGGCTTGGGTCCGACTTCTCTACTCGATTACCTCGGAGACCGTCCCCGCTCCCACCGTTCGTCCGCCTTCCCGGATCGCGAACCTCAATCCCTTCTCCATCGCTATCGGCGCGATCAACTCGATCGTCAACTGC
>JBASRM010000416.1:0-24807 GCA_049273835.1 Blastocatellia bacterium
CCTGATGGCTGCGCTCTCGCGGATACCGACTATGGTGGTCGAGCCCAACGCGATGCCCGGGTTCACCAACCGGGTGTTGGCGCGCTTTGTCGATGCCGCAGCCTTGAGCTTTGAAGATGCGGTGAAGTATTTCGGGCGCCGCGGGGTTGTGACTGGCAACCCGGTTCGCGTAGACTTCGCGCGGCTCACACCAAAAAAGAGAACTGAGAAACTCAACTTACTGATCTTCGGCGGGAGTCAGGGAGCGCGCGCGATCAACAACGCAATGATAGGCGCGCTGCCGCTGCTCGCATCGCGAAAAGACCGGCTTGCAATAACGCATCAGACGGGCGAGACGGACTTCGAGATGATTAAGCGCGCGTATTTCGAAGCGGGTTTCGGTGATGCGGACGTGAAACCGTTTATTCACGACATGGCTGATCAGTTCGCGCGCGCCGACGTGCTCATTTGCAGGTCCGGAGCTACAACGGCTGCTGAAGTCGCCGCCGCAGGGAAAGCGGCGATATTTATTCCATTTCCGTTTGCAACTGACGATCATCAGCGCAAAAACGCGGAAGCTTTCGTGCGGGTGGGCGCCGGCGTGATGATTCTTCAAAGTGAGCTGACGCCGGAGCGATTGGCGGAGGAAGTAAATCGGCTGATCGACCAACCGGCCGAGATCGATCGAATGGAAGAGGCAAGTCGCCGGTTGGGCCGCGCGGACTCAACCGAGCGGACGGTCAACCTGGCGATGTCGTTGGTGGGTAGTGGGTAAGAATTGGCATTTGGGATTGGTCGTTTGATCGGAGCGGAACAGTGCTATTCCGAGGTATCCGACACATTCATTTCGTCGGGATGGGCGGCATCGGCATGAGCGGTATCGCCGAGGTGCTGCTTTCGCTCGGCCAGAACTTTCGTGTCACCGGCAGTGATTTGAAACGATCTGAGATAACCGATCACCTCGAATCAATGGGCGCTACTTTTTTTGAGGGCCACAGCCCCGAGCACGTTGCCGGATCCAACGTCGTAGTCACTTCGTCCGCGATTCGTGAGGACAACCCCGAGGTTGTCTCGGCGCGGCAGAAGCAGATCCCAGTGATTCCGCGCGCTGAAATGCTGGCTGAGCTGATGCGGCTCTATCGTCACGGGATTGCGGTGGCCGGGACTCATGGCAAGACGACAACGACTTCAATGATATCGCACCTGATGACCAGGACCGGGTTTGATCCTGCGGTTGTGGTGGGTGGACGGGTCGCGTCCCTTGGCTCGAACGCCCGGCATGGGCGAGGAGAGTATATCGTAGTTGAAGCGGACGAATCCGACGGCTCGCTGCTGTTGTTGACCCCGACCATAGCCGTTCTGACAAATATTGATACGGATCATCTCGATCATTTCACTGGAGGCATCGAGCAGATCAAGGAGTGCTTTGTCGAGTTTGCCAACAGCGTTCCGTTCTACGGCACCATCGTTCTGTGTCTCGACGATCAAAATGTGCAGGCGATCATACCGGAGCTGACGCGCCGCACTATCAGTTTCGGGTCCGCCGCGCAGGCGGATGTATCGGCCGCCGGGATCCATCTCGACGCGAATTTCGGATCTGAGTTTACCGTTCGCGCCTTTGGTGAAGAGCTGGGAACGGTCAGACTTGCGGTTCCCGGGCTGCACAACGTTCAGAACGCTCTGGCGGCGGTTGCGGTTGGGTTGGACCTCGGCGCCAGCTTCGAGGATATCGCTGCTGCGTTGGCGGAGTTTCGAGGGGCCGAGCGCAGGTTTCAGCTTAAGGGCGAAAAGAACGGGGTGTTGGTGGTCGACGACTACGGTCATCATCCGACTGAGATCAAGGCTACGCTCGCAGCTGCCCGCACGGTGGGGCGCCGGGTAATCACATTGTTTCAGCCCCATCGCTATACTCGGACGCGCGATTTGAATGATGAGTTTGCGCGTTCGTTTTACGGCGCGGACGTATTGCTGATCACGGATATCTACGCAGCCAGCGAAGATCCGATCGAGGGGATAACCAGCCGCGCCCTTGCAGAACAAGTCGAGCGGTTCGGCCACCGCCACGTCGAATATGTCGGCGGGCTGGGAGGAGCGCCGTCCAGGCTTCAAGAGATCGTTCGCCCCGGCGACCTCGTGCTTACCCTTGGCGCAGGCAACGTGTATCAAGCAGGAGATGAATTGCTGAAGTTACTTTGACGCGGCGATGAAGGAAGGCCGGGTGACGAGGCGAAGCATTTTCGCCGACTCCCCTGTCGTCCTCGGGCTTTCGATCCTTCTTCGCCCGTAGGAGGTGACGCTATGGCATTGAGTCCAAAAAACGAACCCAGGGTGCGCACTCAGGTCGTGACCCCGCGGGGGTCTCGTCGGATCGATCGAACGCGTTCTCGTCATCGCAGCGCAGTCGATGTGGGAAAGGTTTTTCGAAATGCCGCGGCATTTGCAAGACCCGCGGCAGTCCTCGCCGCATTGGTCCTTATGGTTCTAGGCTACAACGCGCTCGCGAATTCCAGGCTGTTCCTGTTAAACCGTGTCATGGTCAGCGATGCAGGATCGGGTTTGCAGGCGGAGATCGAGCATATAGTTCGGCGCGCGGTCGGCCAGACCGGGTTGATGGATGTCGATCTCACAATGTTGCGGCAGAAGATCGAAGCCATGCCCCGCGTGCGAGGAGCATCGGTCGCCCGTGTGCTTCCTGATCGGATCTTCGTCCGAGTAGTCGAGCGGCAACCGGCCGTTTTGGTTCGGCGCGAATCAGAAGGGCTGGTATGGTTGGATGAAGATGCCGTCGAGGTAGGCGAGTTCTCGGATGTCAAATCTTCAGGTTCAAGTTCGAAGCCCGGCGTTTCTGCTGAGATTCCGCCGATTGCCAAGGGCTTCGCGGAAGGCAATCGTTCGCAGTCCGCCATCGCCGAAGACCGCGAACGAATCGCAGTCTATAAGCAGATCGAGCGAGAGTTCAGTGAGGGGCCGAACAACTTATGGAGCCTCGTCGATCAAATCGATCTGACTTTTACAAAGGACGTGAATATGCGCCTGGCTCGCCCCCCGGTGCTGATTCACATCGGCAGCACTGACTTTCGCAAGCGTTTCGAGAAAGCGCTTCAGGTGTTGCAGGCCGTAAAGCAGGGAGATTCTGAATTACCCAGCCGCTTCCGTGTCAAGGACATCGATCGGCTGATTCAGAATGCCGACAACATAAGCTTCATCGATGCGGCTTACAGCGAGCGCATCGTGGTTAACATCGCTACCCCCGGCGCACAGAAGACTGTTCGACAGGAGTCAAAACCGGACAGGTCCCCGAAAAAGAAATGAGAAGCGAAAGGCACCGAGTGCGGAATGCGACTCTTTGGATTGCGGAAAGCCGCAGTCTCAAAGGCTGGTTGCAGCGACCAGATCGCAATCCGAGATTCGCGTTTCGCAATTTAGTTTCGCCGGAGGAATAGAATGCCAAAAGGAAATAAACATATTGCTGCTCTCGACATCGGTACCACCGAAGTCAGAGCGATTGTAGGCGAGGTAACTGAAAACGACAGGCTCGAGATAATCGGTATTGGGCGCGCGCCGTCGCGGGGTGTCCGTAAGGCAGTAGTGGTAAACATAGAAGCCACGGTGGACGCCATAAAGCGGGCTGTCGAGGAGGCCGAAATGATGTCGGGCCTCCCGATCGATTCGGTCAACGTTGGGCTCGGCGGTGTGCAAGTGAGGGGAATAAACTCGCGCGGAGTGATCGCAATCAGCCGGCGCAACCGCGACATTACCGAAGAGGACGTGTATCGGGTGATCGATCAGGCGCGAGCGGTGAGCGTGCCGACGGATCGCGAGATCATCGACGTGCTGCCGCAAGAGTTCACGGTCGATGGACAGGACGGAATCGGCAACCCGATAGGTTTTCTCGGGATGAGACTCGAAGCCTGTGTCCACGTGGTGACATCTCCCATCACAGCCAGGCAGAACGTCATAACATCGGTCAATCGCGCCGGGATGATGGTGACCGATACGGTGGTCAACCACGTAGCCGGGGGCGAGGCGACTCTATCGCCCGACGAAAAGGAGTACGGCGCTGCTGTAATAGATATCGGCGCCGATATCACCAACCTGACGATCTTCTATCGCGATGCGATTCGTCACACCGCCGTTTTTCCGATGGGAGGAAATCACTTTACCAACGACATTGCGGTCGGGCTCCGAACGCCGGTGCCTGAAGCCGAGCGCATAAAGCAGAGCGAAGGGTGCGCGCTTGCGGGATTGATGGCTGAGGGCGAACGCTCGCGCATGGTCGAGGTGCCTTCGGTCGGAGGGCGGCAACCGCGCATGTTGAGCCGCCAGATCCTCTGCGAGATTCTTCAGCCTCGCGCAGAGGAGATCTTCAGCCACGCCTCGGAGGAGATCCAGCGGGCCGGCTTTGACAAGCAGATACTCTCGAGCGTGGTGTTGATCGGCGGCGGATCGTTGATGGATGGGGTGGTTGAGATGGCTGAGCAGGTGTTGGACCTTCCTGCGCGTCACGGGCTTCCGGATTTCGTCGGAGGACTGACGGGTGAAATTGACAGCCCGGCCTTCGCGACGGTCGTCGGCACGATGCTTTACGGTTTTCACAAACAGATAAACCAGAAAAGGATCCATTCGCTTAAAGACGGTGCTCCAAAGCAGCCGAGCATCTGGAAGCGGTGGTTCCGTTAGATTTTTTTTAAAATGCCCGGGGTGGGTCAAAAAACAGTTGTAGGGGCAAGGCGACTGTGCTACCATTTGGCGCGTCTTCAGAAAACTCGGCTACCACATATTGTAGCAATAGGTTGCCAGCCTCAAAGGCACTGTTAGGAGAACCCCTAGAGCACGGCTGCTTGGCTCCAGCGCCCAGGAGGGCGAAGGTTTCGCTTGGATAAGCCGGTGAATGATCCTGGCAGTGTGTAAGAACTTGAAATGCGAACAGACTCTGGTGTGAGCGTCGCTGTTCCAGCGCGACGCTTGCCTGGCTGCTTACGTGTTGCTTGATTGCATGCAGGAGGCACGAATAATGTCGGTGGATCAGCGTGGGAAGATTCGAAGCGGATCGATAACCTTTGACGAGTCCGAACAGCCCATCAGCGGGGCCAGTATAAAAGTGGTAGGTATTGGAGGCGGAGGCGGGAACGCGATCAACAGAATGATCGAGGCCGGCATCCAGGGAGTCCAGTTCCTGGTGGCCAACACGGATCTGCAATCGCTCAAAGCATCTCAAGCCTCGGTCAAGCTCCAGATTGGTGAGAAGCTGACCCGTGGACTGGGTGTCGGCGGCGATCCGGAGAAGGGGCGCATGTCGGCGCTTGAAGATACCGAGAAGATCATCGAGGCGCTGGAAGGCGCGGACATGGTGTTCATCACCGCAGGTCTGGGAGGCGGAACCGGCACCGGCGCCGCACCTATCATCGCTAGCCTGGCCACCGAGCTTGGCGCGCTCACGGTCGCGGTAGTCACCAAGCCCTTCAGATTCGAGGGCCGCCGCCGCCAGAGGCAAGCCGAACAGGGACTCAACGAACTGCGCGAATGCGTCGACACCGTTATTACGATTCCTAACGAGCGTTTGCTCAACGCGGTGCCCAAAGGAACGCGTTTTCACGAATCATTCAGACTGGTGGATGACGTACTGCTTCAAGCGGTGCAGGGGATCTCCGATATCATCACCGTCCCTGGATTGATCAACGTGGATTTCGCCGACGTGAAGGCGATTATGGAAGGGATGGGGATAGCTTTGATGGGAACGGGGACGGCGACGGGCGACAGCCGGGCTATCGAAGCAACCCAGCGCGCGATCTCGAGCCCGTTGCTCGAGGAGGCTTCGATCGAAGGAGCGAAGGGGTTGCTTGTGAACGTCAGCGGCGGCGCCGACCTTACGCTCTTCGAAGTCAACGAAGCGATGTCCATAATTCACGACTCGGCTGACCCGGACGCAAACATTATTTTCGGCGCGGTGCTTGACGAGCGGCTCACAAACGAAATGAAAATTACAGTGATCGCCACCGGGTTCGACAAGGCGATTGCCGCGGTTGAGCCGCCGCGGGCCTTTGCAGCTCCGCAACCCGCCGTATCGGAAACCCGGGTGACCGGACCGATCGGTATCCCTGGGTCCGGTTCGCCTGACCATCTTCGCCGCGAAGACATCAATGTTCCCGCGTTTATCCGCAAGAAGGCAGACTAACCTCTGGCATTGGGAACCTCCCAATTGCGGGCCGCTGCAAACCAGCAGCGGCCCTTTTGTCATGCAAATCGATGCCAACGGCTGGAACATTATTGAAACGTTTTAGTTTTATCTTGCGAGTTGTATTGAGATAACATCCGGCAATACTTGATGAAACAACTAATCGTCAACGCGGATGATTTCGGGCTCACCCGCGGCGTCAACAGCGGTATCGTTCGAGCGTTCGAGGCGGGTATCGTAACAAGCACGACGATCATGGCTAACGGCGAAGCATTTGAGAACGCCGTCGAGCTTGCTCGAGCCTGTCCTGGACTTGGGGTCGGCTGTCACCTCGCAATCGTCGGCGGTCAACCAGTCGCGTCCGCGGTCGAAGTGCCGTCGCTGGTGGATGAAAGAGGCGCTCTGCCACCAACGCTAACGAAGTTGGTGATAAAGCTCGCGACCGGGTCGGTGAGATCCGACGACATCGAGCGCGAGTTTCGAGCGCAGGTTACTCGCGTGATCAACGCAGGCATAACACCTACTCATCTCGATAGTCATAAGCACTCGCACACACACCCGACAGTGATGAAAGCCCTGGGGCGAATGGCGGCTGAATTCAATATCCCCTGCGTGCGGAATCCATTCGAAGCGATGTTTACAGCCCGGCGGACGCGCGGAGGCTCGCGTGCGAAAACGCTCGCATATCTCAAGCAGTATGTTCTGTCGGCGGCGACGGCGCCCGGAGCGGTGCGATTCAGACAGATTGTTCGAGAGTACGGGCTAAGAACTCCGGACTTCTTTTTCGGCGTGAAGCTGACAGGTATGCTGGACACCGGGTCAATTCGCAGTATTATGAAGGACTTGCCGGACGGCACGTCCGAGCTTATGTGCCATCCGGCAATCCATGACGACGCACTTGAAAATGCCCACACCCGGCTCAAACGCGAACGGGAACGAGAGCTCGAAGCGCTTACCGATCCGGGCCTGCGGCGATTTGCGGAGCAGCACGGGATAGAACTGATCAACTTCCGGGGGCTGTGATGAGCATGTTGGAGAGGGAAGCAGAAAACCCGCGATACTCGATCGTCGTCCCATTTCACAACGAGCAGGAGAGTGTCAGGGAGCTGCACCAGCAGTTGTCGGAGGCGATGACCGGACGCCACGAGCCGGTCGAGTTCATCTTCATCGACGATCACAGCGCCGATGCCACCCCACAGGTACTAAGCGAGATTGCTGGTACTGATCCGCGGGTTGTTGTAATTCGGTTGAAACGAAACTACGGACAGACAGTCGCGTTGGCGGCGGGGTTTGATTACGCCGAAGGTGAGGTGATCATCTCAATGGACGGGGACCTTCAACACGATCCGGCGGACATTCCTAAGATGCTCGCGGTTTTTGAAGAGACCGGGTGCGACATAGTAAGCGGGTGGCGTAAGAACCGAGTCGACAATTTTCTGCTGCGCCGCGCTCCCTCAAGAGTTGCCAACTGGCTCATGTCGAAGCTTTCAGGCGTTAACATTCATGACTTCGGCACCACCTTCAAGGTCTACCGCAAGGACACAATCAAGCAGATCAAGCTGTACGGCGAGATGCATCGATTCATCCCCGCCCTCGCGTCGTGGAACGGGGCAACGATTGTCGAGGTGCCAATCAAGAACATCGAGCGGCCGGGCGGGCATTCTCACTACGGACTCTCGCGAACCATTCGAGTTTTGTTTGATCTACTGACGATCCGATTCCTGTTGAAATACGTGACTCGGCCACTCCACTTTTTTGGACCTATTGGTCTCCTCAGCACTACGGTCGGGGTGGTCATAAACCTGTGGTTGATCATCGACAAGGCGATCTACGGGACGGCCCTGTTCGATCAGCACGGGCCTCTCATGATTCTCGGGGCTGTGCTCATAATCGCGGGCATTCAATTGATTTCGTCGGGTCTGATCGGCGAAATGCTGAGCCGTACTTACTTCGAGTCGCAGGGTAAGCCGATTTACTCAATCGAGCGGATCGTCAAGACCAGAGGTTCGGCGACGAGCGCAAAGATCGAGTAATCATTGATCAACACGGGCGGATGCCCTGATCTGGCTGGCGACTGCCGTAGACTGTCCATTCTGCGGTTCGCCGGCCGATGTCCCGTCGAGCACTGACCGCGGACTAGACAGTCCACGGTACCGTTCAGTCTTCGATGATGATGTAATCGCCGCGGCGAGATGTCTCCCGCGGGCGTGCCTGTTCCAATCGTATTGTGTCCTGGCGAACGAGATTTGAGGCAACGAACGGGTCCCTTTCACCCAGATCGAGCAGTTCGTGAACAGCCTTGTTATCAAAGTGCGCAGAGCCTTCCGAGTGCCTCAAGATGTTGGCGCCGGTTGAATCGATCGCCCTTTCGAAAAACTCGACACCGCGAACTTCACCTGAGCTGCTGACGATTAGCACTTTGACCTGGGATCGCGATTCTCTCGGCTGGGGCTGAGAAGTCTGCCGCTCTCCAAGGATACTGGACAGGCGATCGAGCAGCTCCTGACCGAGCACTTCACTTGCCGGCTTGAGTTCGGCGAAGCCGCTGTGCTCCCAATCGCGAATCATCTCCCGCGCCTTTTCCGGAACCTCGCCGGTCGCAGCTTTTGCGGGCTGATAGTCTGCGGCAACGCGCTCGGCGCTGGCGTACTGCGCAACTGCTTCGGCGCAAGTGCTGCAAAGCGCTACGTGAGTAATAACACCGACAGCCTCAGCTTGCCGGGATTTTGTGTGGAACAATGAAGCAAGCTCACTGATGTCGGGGTGCTCCGTCAAGTCTTGCGTTTGCGAATCCGCGACTCGATCGGCACCCTTGCTGTTCCAAACTGAGGCCGCTTTCTTCAGAGCGCGAACCACCGCGGCAACGGACGCGCAGTCTTCGCAAATGGACAAATGAGCTTCGATCACCTGCCCGGCGCCGGAGTCGAGCGCGCCATTCAGGTACTCAAACAATTTGGCGTCCGGATGTGACGACTTCTTCACCATCTACTTGTCCCAAATGCCGGAAGGCCGGGCGGTCCAGGCTCCAGCATACTTAGCTTAACGATTCCACTGGTACACTTCATACTGAGGATCTTCGTCCAACTCATGCTTCTTCAGAAACTCCCACGCGCTGGTATTGATCTTCGACGCAAGATCATAGTAATTGTGATCGTGGCCTGGCAGTTCGGTAAGCGCTACCGCGAAGCCTTGTTTGTTTAAGTCGTCCCGAGTGCCGCGAACGTCTTCGACAGGGAAGAATCGATCCCTGGTGCCGACGAACATCGCAATCGGGGTCTTCCGTTTTGCGAGAGCGATCGCGGCGTCCTGCTGGCGCAGAGCGCCGGCATGAATTGCAGTTGCGGCAAAATATTTAGACTCAAACAACGACATATACAACGCGAAGACAGCACCCCCGGAGTGTCCGAACAGGTACACCCGGCGTGGGTTGATCGTGTATCTGGTTTTGACGTTTTCGACGACGTCACGTAGAAAATCCGGGCCATCAACCGGCGAAGACCAGCGCGACGAGTCAATAGAGTCCGGTCCGACGAGGATGATTCCTTCCTTTGACGCGAGGTCCTTCCACTTGTCTGCCAACGACAGCCCATTGCGGCCCGACCCGTGCAATAAAATGATCAGTGGCGCCGGCATCCCGCTCTTAACCGATTCAGGCACAAACAGGTAAATACTGCGTTTTTTGTTTTGCGAGACGAATGACTCCCTGATGATCTTCTCTGAAGAAGCCGCCGTTTGAGACGGGAACAACAACAGCGTGAACACGAGCAGGAATGAATACCTCATAAATCTCCTCGGTAAAGAGTGACTCATTTCCCGGCGATCCCAGTGAGAAGCGAGTGTGCCGAGGTGATCCCTCGGTCATTCAGCCATTTTACCAATCGCACCCGTAGCCGCCTGGCGCGTTGGTAGACCAGATCTTCGGAGATGTTGTACTTCTCGGCGATTTCCTTGCCGCTCTGACTGCCGATGATGTATTCGTTGACGATCACGCTGTCCTTCCAGTCGCGGCAAGTGTCGGCGAGCAGGCGGTCCACAATCTCGCGCTGTTCTTGCGTCACCAATTCGGCTTCGGGCGACGGCTCTCTGGCACGCGCAAGCTCGACCGGCGACGGCTCATCCGAGTCGGGGTCCGCCGGAGACTGCTTTGGATTCCAGGACTTGTCGCGGCCAATTCGCCGAATCGTATCTATCATCTCGCTCGTAGCGATGCGAGCAATGAAGCTCGACAGCTTGCCCTGCCTGCGCCACTGCGCGAGACCCCGATAGACCTTGAACACCACTCGCGAGATCACGTCGTCAGCCGAATCCCATGCCGGGAAGCGATAACGCGAGTTGCGCACTACGTGATTAATCAGCCAGTGGTAACGAGCGATTATTACTTCGAAGCACAGATGCGCGGCGCGCCGGTCATCCTTCGAACGCGCGAGAAAGGTATCCACCAGTTCCTCGTCGCTCAAGTTGTCAAGCCAGGTTCTATCAAACTCGGCTTCTGCTCCTGACCGATTGGGCATGCGCTCACTCTTGAGGCTCGGGTGATTATGTCTGCGCGCGCATTCTAGCACCGGCCAGGAGAAGCTCGAAAGCCATACAGCTAGACGGGCTCAACGATGAATGCCTGACAAGGATATCTTTGTTGACCGCCCCGACGCTGGAACCGTCAAGACAGGAGACTGGGGTGTGAGAGATTCTGTCCGTTTTCTTGGAGATCTACTCCGGACCAGCTATCTGCTCGCCTTGCTCAGTCGCTTTGCAATCTTGTTGATCGTTTCACTCAGTTTGATAATGCTCTCCAGATCCTGTCTCGCCGCCGATCGGAGTTCTTCATCATTCGGCGAACTGAGTCTGAAAACGGGGTTGCCAAGGAAACTGGTAATTACCCGGCTCAATTCAGGGAGCAGGAAACTCAGGCGATCGGCGTCCGGCTCATATCGAATCTTCTCGCTTTTCTTGCCTTTAAGCGGTAGAGCAATACTGTACTTGATTCGCACGGCGCGGTCTTTAATCTCCGCCGTCGCCGTCGAAAGTTCCTTGTAGTCAATCGAGGTCGTCGATGACAGAGGAGCGATCCGCTCCGCATTGAGGCGTTCGAGCCGCTCAAAGTCCTCGGTAAGACGGGCTGCCTTCTCGCGGCGCTCCCGCACTATTTCAGCCTCAGCGCTCTTTCTCATTATCAACATCTCGAGATCGAAAAGCGCCTCTTCGGCCCGCCGCGCCTCCGGACCCCGCGGCGGCGGGGGCGGCCGATTTGACGGGGACCCAGGGTTGGGTGGAGTTGGAGTGGGTCTCTGTGCGCTTAGCGACGCCGGCGCCGTAATCGCAATTACCAACGTAACCAGCCCAGACAGGACACGCGGGTTCAAGTGTGGGACTTTCTTCATTTCGTGCCTCCAAGCCTAAGTGATTGGTCCCATTCGCTGTTTGCCGGTTGAAGGGCAAAGCTGCGGGGTGTTGCGGATGTCGCCGGAGGGGGTGTCGCTTCTCGGCGGCCCCTCGCATCCTCTGTCTGGAACTCACTTACGAATTGCCATGGTTTTGCTCAGTCTCTTTGCGATCTTGCTAATCGTATCGCTAAGCTTGATGATCCCGTCCAGATCACGTGCCGCCGCTGCTCGAAGCTCCGCATCATTTGGCGCGCTGAGTCGAAAGACCGGACTGGCGAGAAAGCTCGCGATCGTCTTGCTGAGCAGCGGCAGCATCGACGGGAGCTGGCTTTCATCCGCCTCATATCGAATCTTCTCACCCTGGCGGTACCTCAGTGCGAGAGGGTTGTTGAACTTGATTCGCTTCGCGCGATCGCTTATCTCGCTGGATGTGTGAGCAAGACTTGCGTACTCGAAAGACTTTGCCGAGGACAACGGCGCTATCTTCTGGGTATTGAGCTGCTCAAGCCGGGCGAGGTCCTGAGTTAACTGCGCGGCCAGTCGGCGTCGTTCCCGTTCCGAGCCGGCTTCATAGGACCTGCTGGACATTAATATCCCAATCTCCATATTTGCCTGATCCGCTGTTCGCGGGCTTGGTGGAGTAGGTGCAGACTCCGTAGTCGGCGGCTTCACTGGAGGCGTCGGGTGGGGCCGGCGGTTTTGACCGACAAGCGTCGCGGGCCCGACCAACGTTATCACCGTTATCGTCGAGAGAACGCCCAGTCTAAGCCTTGAATGGAAGCCGGTCATAACGAACCTCCCGAGCGTGAGTTTGTGGTCCCAGTATAGACCAAAACAGGCCGGCAACTAAAAGAGTTTCGAAAACATTTTTTGGCGCCGGAATCCGGCCTTAAGGCAGCCGCGCCGTCGGCGAAGCAAAGAACCGCTCTTGCCTGCAGAATCTTGGACTGACGCGCCGCTCGATAGAAGTTTTTTTGGTGGTGATATATAAATTGACGGCGATGATTGTGAGACCCTGAAGAGGATAGTAGACCGTGGAACAGAAACTAAGTCCCGTCGAAGTGCGCGTGCTCGGCTCGTTGATTGAGAAAGAAGTCACCACGCCCGAGTACTACCCGTTGTCACTCAACGCGCTCACGAATGCGTGCAATCAGACTACAAACCGCGATCCGGTGGTCTCATTTGATGAAAAGACCGTTGCTCGCGCGCTTGAAAGCCTGCGCGAGAAAAAATTAGTATGGATGGTTACGGGCGTAGGACGGGTGCCAAAATACGAGCACCGGTTCGCCGAGGCTTTCAAGCTCGCAGAGCAAGAGCTGGCCGTGCTGTGTGTGCTTATGCTGCGCGGGCCACAGACGGTTGGCGAAATTCGGGGACGCAGCGGCCGACTTTATGAGTTCAAGGAACTCGAGGAAGTTGAGATGACCCTGCAATCTCAGATTAACGCCGATCCGCCGCTGATTGCGAAGCTGGCTCGCCAGCCCGGAACCAAAGAGTCACGCTACGCGCACCTGTTAGCCGGCGAGGTGCATCTCGAGGAGCGCGAAATCGCTCCGCGGCTTGAGCCGGCAACGCTCGAGGTGCTTCAAGAGAATGAGAGGTTGGCCAGACTCGAAGAGGAGGTAAGCCAGGTGCGTGGCGAGTTGGCGGAACTTAAGCAGCAGTTCTTAGAGTTCAAGAGACAGTTTGAATGAGATCGAGCTGAGATGGATCTTATCGACTTTCACCAACCTGCTACATTCTTTTAAATCTGCGCGCCTTGAATTCGTAGCGCGGCAAGCTGCCACTCAGGGCCTGCTCGACATTGACGCGAATGCTGTATTGCGCTCGAAATGCGCGCGTCAGTTCCCGCGCCGCCCCCTCAAATGAACCGACGTTTTGAGTTTCGATCCTCACCGTCAAGTCATCCATTCCAGCGACTCTATGGATATTCACTTCGTACTCCGCGATGACCGGCAGACTGCGAATCAGGTCATCGATTGCACTCGGATATAGATTGACTCCTCGCACAATGATCATATCGTCGGCGCGTCCAAGCACTCCGCCTTTTATGCGAGCGAACTGCCTCCCGCAAGGGCACGGCTCTGTGATCAGCTCAACCAGATCTCCGGTGCGGTATCGCAGCACCGGCATGCCTGCGCGACCCAAATTCGTTATCACCAGCTCGCCGCGCCGACCCTCTTCCAGAGAGTCGCCGCTGTCAGGATCGATGACCTCGAAGATAAACTCGGCTTCGTTCAGATGAATCGCGCCGGTCTGTGCTTGACAGTCAAAAGCCCACGCCCCGGCTTCGGTGGCGCCGGCGTGATCGAAACAAGTCGCGCCCCACGCGGATTCGATAGCCCGCTTGACGTTTGGGAGGCTGGCGCCGGGCTCGCCTGCGTGAATGCCTATGCGCACCGCCGACGACTGCAAATCAATTCCGGCGGCCCTCGCCGCCTCGGCAAGATGCAAGGCATACGTCGGCGTACAAACGATCACCGTCGCGCGATTGTCGATCAGCGACTGAAGCCGCTGTTCGGAGTTCATGCCGCCGCCTGAAATGCACATCGCACCGATGCGCCAGCCCCCTGAAATCGCCGTCCAGTGACTGAGGTAGGGTCCAAACGAGAACGCGCAAAAGACTGTGTCATCGGATGTCACGCCGGCAGCGCGATAGACATAGGCCCAGCAGCGCGTCCACCAGTCCCAGCTCTCTTCTGTGTCTAGCCATTTGAGCGGACGCCCGCTGGTGCCCGAAGTCTGATGATAATATCGATAGCGCGACCGAGGGTAAGTCAGAAGCCTGCCAAACGGAGGTTGCTTGATCTGCTCGTCGACCAATTCCTGTTTTGTGGTGAACGGGAGTGAGCGCAGATCTTCCGCGCATTCAACTTGCCCTGGTTCGATCTGCGCGGCGTGGAACTTTTCGAAGTAGAACCGGTTAGTAGTCAACTTCCCGAGCAGCACGCGAAGCCGTTCATCCTGCAACGCATGCAGTTCCTTTCTCGAAAGCGTCTCAACCGCACGATCGTAGAAGTGCACATCGTCCGTCATAAACCGCGAACCTTGGATGGCTCAATCCATAAAAGTAGTGATCGCTGACCGGGAGCTTACACCTGGCCGACTCTATTGCGACGAGGCGCGTCGTGAAATATCGCCAATCGTATGCTGAATCAAGGTTATCGCCGCTACTGCAGCCGTCTCGGTCCTCAGCACCCGCGGACCGAGGCTCACTGATTTACAGCCGGCCTCGCTCAAGAGTGTGAGCTCTTCATCGCTCCATCCACCTTCGGGTCCTATGAGGGCGGCAATCGGGCAGGACTTCGAAACTGCGCCGAGCGCGGCATCTACCGAAAGCCCGTCCCTCGGGTTGAATAGCAACCACACTCGATGGGTTCGAGAAGCGGGCGTATGGGTATCCTCGCTAAGAAATTCGCGTACTGTTCGCGGCGCCAGGATCTCGACGAGCGTTCGGCGGCCGCTTTGCTTCATTGCCTCGAGTGATATTCGCCGCCATCTATCAAGCTTTTTCGGAATCTGATCGCTGGTTGGCTTAACTTCAGCGTACCGGGTGGCAAGTGGAACGATGCGCCTGACTCCTAACTCTGTTGCTTTTTGAACGATGAACTCGAACTTCTCGCCTTTTGCGAGTCCTTGCGCGAGCGTGATCTCGAGCGGCGATTCGATCACATCATTGAGCAAATCCTTGACTTCCAATTGCGCGAGGTTGTCCTTGAAGCCTCGAAAGCTGCACCGGTATTCTTTGCCGCAGCCATCGAACACGAACGCGTCATCGCCGGGGGTCATCCGAAGGACGTGCATAAGGTGATGGGTTTCGTCACTCGAGAGATTCACTATTGAGCCTTCGATCTTATCGGGCGGCGCGTAGAATCTGCGACGAGCCATGCTTGTTCTCCCCACTCTTGCTTCCCAACCCCGCAGCTATGTTCGTTCTGCGATGAGTATGCACCACTCGCCGGCGTCGCGCCGTTCGGTGACTTTGAACCCGGAAGCTGCGAGGGCCTTTTCGACATCTTCGGCGAGCTCGCAAAGGATGCCGGACAGGATCATCGATCCTCCCGCGTCGACGCAGCCAGCCAGATCAGCCATCAAATCCACGATCACTTCCGCGGTCAAATTTGCGACAACAATGTTGAACCGTCCGCCGGTAAAGTTCCGAGGCTGGCCTTCGGCCAATTCGACCGCCCTCGATACACCGTTAATCGCGAGGTTCTCGCGCGCTACATCGATCGCCAGGGGATCGACGTCGATTGCAATTACTCGGGAGCCGGGCGCCAGCAGGGCCGCGGCGATAGCCAGTATACCCGTTCCGGTCCCCACATCTAGCAGGCTGCCGCCGCGCCACCGGTGTTCGATAGCCTCCAAACACAGCCGAGTGGTCTCGTGAGTTCCAGTTCCGAATGCCATTCCAGGATCGATCTGAATCACAACGCGCCCTCGATCCTCCTCAGGCAGCTTCCAGGAGGGCGCGATGATAAGCCGGCTACCGATCCACACAGGTTCGAAACCTTCTTTCCATTTCTGCATCCAGTCCTGTTCAGGAACATGTGAGATCGAAAAACTTCTCAGTTCGCCCCCAAGACCTGCTCGCTCCAATTCAGCTTGAAGAGCCTGGGTAATCTCACTCGCGTTTCTCGGGTCATCGAAATACGCGCCGAGGTTTACGCCTTCGGCAGTCTCGTCGAGCGTGATGATGCCCGATGATCCGGCTTCGAAGAGGATGGAGCTGGCGGCTTCCGCGGCGCCTGGCGGAACGCTTAGAGCCACAAGCCACCACCGGGAGTTCTTAATCTCGGAGTCTGGAGTTTCACCGTCGGAAGTCATCTTGCCATTTCTGCTGATGCGGATGGGGCTGAGCTCCCGCGCCGGCGGCGAGGATTCACCGTTGAATTACATGCAATTGTAATCCGCAATCGACACTCAATGTATTCCCAACTCATCCAGCGCGCGCTCGTCGTCGCGCCAGTGCGACCGCACCTTGACGAAGAGGTTCAGAAAGACCTGGCGCCCGAGTAAATTCTCGATGTCGGCTCGAGCGGCGGTGCCAATCTCTTTGATCCGAGTGCCGGCCCTGCCGAGTACGATGGCGCGATGTGACGGCCGCTCGACGTAGATCACACAGTAGATTCTCGTGATGCCTTCCGATTCCTCCCAGCGCTCAGTGACAACGGCAGTGACGTACGGTAGTTCCTGCCCGGTCAGTTGCAGAATCTTTTCTCGCACAAACTCCGCGGCGAGCACGCGCTCGGGCTGATCGGTCATCTCGTCTTCGGGATACAGCGACGGGCCGGCGGGCAAATACTCGAATATTTTGTTGATCAGCAACTCTACTCCGTCTCCGGTGAGCGCCGAAATAGGAATGACTTCCGCAAACTCGCGTTCTCCGGTATAGCGACCGATCATCGGAAGAAGCTTTGCCTTATCGGGTAACGCGTCGACTTTATTCGGCAGCAGGAATGCGCGCGTTTTTACTCGCTTCAACATATCGATGACGAACTCGTCGCCGGCGCCCCTAGGCTTGGTCACATCGATCAACAGCAGGATCAGATCGACGGTGGTAAGCGCCTCGGTGACAACGGTCATCATCCGCCGGTTGAGCTTGTACTCGGGTTTGTGTATGCCGGGTGTGTCGAGGAAAACGATCTGGCCTTGCGGTCGATTCAGCAAACCGGTGATGCGTGTCCGGGTGGTCTGAGGTTTGTCAGATACGATTGCGATCTTGTCGCCGACGATCGAATTGAGCAGTGTGGACTTGCCGGAGTTAGGCCGCCCGATCAATGCGACGACGCCTGACTTGCCGGGTTCGCGAGTTTGATGCTCTGGGAAAGACGCATCACGTTTCTCGTCACTCATCATTCACGCCAGTCTCCGAGCAGTTTTCGTGCTTGAACGATTTGACCGAGGTGATAGGCGTTGTGATCCGCCACCAGCAGAATCTGCCGCAGATAAGTCTTCCCCTCACCGTGAGGAAACTGCGCGGTTAGATCGATATTTGAGTCCTTAGCCAGCTTGACTACATCTGCAAGATCCGAAAAGAAAGCCTCAATTGACCTGTTCCATATTTCATCGTTAACGCTATCGGCCTCTGCCGGCCAATACCCCTCCGGCCACTCCGGCGACCTCCACGAAGGGTCGAGCGCATATCGCAAAATATCTTCCTGAGCGATCCGCATATGCTCGAGCTCTTCCCATATCGAATGAACAGCCCGTGCCGGGCGTGCTCCGCGGAACCGCGGGTTGATATTGGCGAGCGCAGCGTCAGCTTTGACATGCGCCTCGCCGCCTTGAAGCAGTCCCACCAGTTGGCTACGCAAAACAGAATCTTCCATTCAACACCTCGCTATTCGTCAAGCTGTTTCGGAGTCAACAGCCTGACCAGCTTTCCCTTTCCATCTTCCACATCTTCCCAGTGGTCGACTTGAATCTCGACGTGCGCAAGGGCGGCGGTTGGCATTCGCTGGTGCTCGCCGGTCAGCCGCTCGAGTAAGTCTTCGAAACCGGGGTTGTGCCCCACTAGCAATGCGCTGGAAGCGCTGTCGGGCAAGCGGCGCACTACGTTCATAAGTTCGGCTGACGACGCACCGTATACAGCTTCTTCAAACTGAGGTTCGCTCTCAATCCGTGCCGCTTTCACCGCTGCTGCACTGGTTGCCCTGGCGCGAGCCGCCGGCGAGCTGATTATCACGTCGGGGATGAGACCACTCTTACGAAGCGCCTTCCCCATCCGCGGCGCGTCTCGCTTGCCTCGCGATGCCAGCGGTCGATCAAAGTCACTCAGCGAAGGATCGTCCCAACTAGACTTCGCGTGCCGCAACAGCAGAAGAGTTTTCATTCCGGCGCCTCCCGCTTGATGGTCTCACCACTTATGCTAATGCATTCGGCCCGTTGGTTGAAGCCGCGTGCGGAGACAAGCGCAACTCTGGTCCAGCAATTTGTGATTGCCATCGCGTGTCAGGCGACTCGGCACCGTTGCTTGGGGCCACTCGCCTGCATCTCAGCCTCGTGCTACGATCAGCAATCGGCATCGCCGCGATGAAAGGAATGTTCGCGAAACCATGACAGACCTCACCGGTAATACGTTTTTCGAAGGTCCGGCCGGGCGAATCGAGGCGATTCTCAAAGAACCGGCCGCTCCGGTGACCGCCGCCGCCATCGTCTGCCATCCTCATCCGCTGTTTGGCGGAACAATGCACAACAAGGTTGTCTATCGAATCGCGCGAGCCTTTCAGGACGCTGGGTTTGCAGTGCTCAGGTTCAACTTTCGCGGCACGGGTTTGAGCGCAGGCGAACACGATCAGGGGCGCGGTGAGCAAGACGATTTGCGCTCCGCGATTGCGTTTATCGAAGAGAAGTTCCCCGATGCTCAACTCTGGCTTGCGGGGTTTTCGTTCGGTTCGACGGTGATGCTCAGGGCGGCGGCGTGCGATAAACGAGTGCGGGCATATATCGCGGCGGGCGTGCCGGTTACGAAGAATGACTTCAGTGATATCAGGAAGTGCAACAAGCCGAAGCTTTTTTTGCAAGGAGCACTCGACCAGTACGGGCAAGTTGTGCACTTAAACAGATTTTTCGAATCGCTGGACGAGCCAAAAGAATTGAGGATCATCGAAGGTGCTGATCATTTCTTTGAAGGGCACCTCCCCGAGCTCACGCAATCCGTTGCGAGCTTCATTACCGCGGTGGGGCTGGGTGAAAGAACTGCGCTGCAAGCGTCACAACCCGGCGGCAAATTTCATTGAATTAAGCGCGGGTCAGAATGGCGTCGCGGAGAGGCCTGCTTGCCGATTGGTGCTTCATCAATTAGATTCTTGGAACAAACAAAATCACCAGACTCAAAGCGATTAGCCCGATGCAGGACCACAAAATGATTAAGAAAGTGAAGCTGTTCGCGGCGTTGTCTATCGTCGTCATTTGTGTCGCCCTACAGTTTCAAACAGCAGCCCGCGGAGAGCAGGATCAATCGGCTCGACTGTTTGAGATCGCCGGCATGAACGTAACGCTCGAGGAGCGTATTGGCGTTGACGACGGAGCCGCGTTCGCCGTTCACTTTGTGGGCGACACGCGAGGGAACCTGGATACCTGTGGCTGAAAACCGCCCCGCTTCGGCGGACTGGCACGGCGTGTCAGTTACTTAAAACTATTTCGTGATCGGCTCGGACAAATCCCTTCGGTGCTCGTTGACACCGGCTACTTCATGGCCGATGAACGAAACGCTCACGGCAAGCTCCGGCCGGATGTTCGTGCCAAAGATGATTGGGTTTTGAAGGCTTACAACGAGTACCGGGTTGATGCAATAAATGTCTCATCGCATGACCTTCATTATTTCGCGGGTGCGACTGCGATCCGAACGCCGGAGTCTAAACCGGTGCTTGAGGGACTCATTTCTGCCAACACTGTCACAGCCTCGCGTGACTCGCTCTCGCTTCGACCTTTCGTAATGCGCGAGATACCGTCGAGACAGAAGGGCACCAAGCCCGTTCGTGTGGCTTTCGTCGGGTTGACTGAAACCACGCCGGCGCCTCCACCTGGATTCAAATTCACCGACCCGATTGAAGCGGCAAGGCGGACAGTCCCTGAAGCCCGAAAGAAGTCCGATCTGGTTGTGGTTCTGGCAAAGGTCAGCTCGGAGGATTCCGCGCGTCTCGCTCGCGAAGTCGCCGGTATTGACGTGATCATCGCCGGCAACAGCATTTCGCTCGAGCAAGCCTTTACCCCACCGGTATACGTTGGCCAGACGCTGATCGTCTATACACCATTCGAAGCCCGGATGCTTGGGGAGCTTCGCTTTTATCGCACTCAGCAAGGAAAATACTCGACAAAACAACGCTTCATAGTGCTGGATGAGCTGGGAGTCCCTGAAGATGCGGCCGCAAAGCAATTTGTGGAAGGCGCCGCACGCGCCGACAGCAGCGCGCGTAACGAGTCCAAATCACTACTGGACAATTGGCTGGCGTCGAGCCGCACGCGCGTAAGCAGCAAATCAACCGAGCCCGAATCGTCGAGGGCCGCGCCGCTTACTTACGTCACAAGCGGCGCTTGCAGTCAATGCCACGCAGCCCAATACATAACCTGGATCAACAGTGGGCACGCACACGCTACGGAC
Organism: Blastocatellia bacterium; assembly: GCA_049273835.1. Taxonomy (GTDB): domain Bacteria; phylum Acidobacteriota; class Blastocatellia; order UBA7656; family UBA7656; genus Onstottus_A. Next base: position 20,642 of record JBASRM010000416.1, read on the forward strand.
CCGATCCCGCCGCGGGAGTCGGAGTTTGAAGCAAGCTGTTTGGATTGTCACGCTACGGGCGCGAAACTCGCGACGGCATCGACTAAGTTTGAGATGGCCCGACTTCAGGGCGTGCAGTGCGAGCAATGTCACGGCCCGGGTAGTGCTCACGTTGCCAGGCCCGGAAAAGGATACGGCCGCATCGTTGATTTGCGTACGGCTTGCACAAGCTGCCACACGACTGAGACCAGCCCGTCATTCGACTTTCAAACGGCGTGGGCAAAAATAAAGCACTAAATAACGACGAGCAGAGGCGAGAAGCGATTTGGAAGCGCCTATCGACCTGCTAGCCTTTTGAGTCTCCGGCTTGATTCTCCGCGATATGCGCCTCGCGCAGCTTGAATTTTTGCACCTTGCCTGAGGCGGTCATCGGGAAGGAATCGACGAAGCGAATCTGGCGTGGAATTTTGAAGCGCGCGATGCGCCCAACACAGAACTCTCTAATCTCTTCGGCAGGAGCCGTCGCGTTAGGTTTTAGCTTGATGGCTGCAGCGACCTCTTCGCCCAATCGTTCATCGGGCACGCCGTAGACGTAGACGTCGACAATCTTTGGATTGCTGCGGAGGAGGTCTTCGATCTCTTTCGGAGCAATGTTTTCACCGCCGCGAATGATCAGCTCTTTGATCCGCCCCGTTATCCTGACATAGCCATCCTTATCCAACGTAGCTTGATCGCCGGTGTGCAACCAGCCTTCAGAGTCAATCGCTTCTGCGGTTGCCGACGCGTTGTTGTAGTAACCCTTCATCACGTTATAACCGCGGCAGCAGAGCTCGCCGGCATGGCCTGGCGCGCAGATTTCACCAGTCGAAGGATCGACGATCTTCACTTCGACTTCAGGCAGCGCGCGCCCTACGGTTTGAGTGCGCCGCTCAACGCTGTCATCCCGCGGCGTCAGCGTGATGCCAGGCGATGCCTCGGTGAGTCCGTACGCGATGGCTAACTCGGTTAGGTGCATTCGATCCATAACCCTGCGCATCAACGGCTCAGGGCATAGGGCGCCTGCCATGATCCCAGTCCTTAAGCTCGACATATCAAAGTTGTGATAGTCGAGTTGCTCCAGCTCGGCAATAAACATTGTTGGCACGCCGTAAAGCGTCGTGCATCGTTCGCCCTCAATGTATTGAAGCGCGCGCAGCGCATCAAAAGTCTCGAGCGGAACGAGTGAAGCCGCGTGGGTATAAGCGCCCAGCACGCCGATTACGCACCCAAAGCAGTGAAAGAAGGGAACCGGCACGCAGAGCTTGTCGCGAGGAGTCAGCCCGAGCCCTTCGGCTAGCCAGTAGGCGTTGTTCACGATGTTTCGGTTTGTGAGCATTACGCCTTTCGGGAACCCGGTCGTGCCTGAGGTATATTGCATGTTGATCACCGTATCGAGGCTTTGTGCCCCGATGCGGCCGTCCAATTCGTCGTCACTGACTGTCTCAGACCGCGCAAGCAGCGAATCATAACGAATCATGCCGCCGGGGTGGTCCTCGCCGATGTAGATCACGTTTCGCAGGGAGGGAAGCGTGTTCGAGTTCAACGTTTCCTCCTCGGCTTCGCGCAGCTCGGGCGCTATTTCATAAACGGTTTCCACATAATCAACATCGCGAAGGCCTGCAACTGTGATCAGCGTGCTACTTTCAGATTGTTTGAGAAGGTATTCGATCTCCGGACCACGCAGGCTTGTGTTGACGGTGACCAGCACAGCCCCGAGCTTTGCCAGTGCAAACTGCAGCACGACCCACTCGGGAATGTTCGGGGCCCAAAGCGCTACGCGATCACCGCTTTGAATGCCGATGCTGAGAAGCCCTTTTGCGATCTTGCGGGAAAGCCATTCGAGCTGGTTGAAATCGTATCGCAGACCGCGATCTGGAAAGACCAACGCCTCGTTCTGCGGATAGTCTCGCGCGAGCAGCGCCAGCAATTCACCCACGCCAACATCGCGGTATGCCCGAGGTCTTTCAAATGCTTCACCGGTCGCCATTGCCAGTGCCTCCAAGTGCGGTCATATTTCGCTGGTCATAATTGCTAGCTGACTTCATCGTCGTCGGGCAGCGACCCGAAATATCTAAGCCAGACATCGATGTCACCCGCCTCGAATTGTTCGCCATCCTCACACCTTTGCTTCTGGTTGAGAACTCCATCGAGATGTTTTCGAAACTCGCCCGACCGCATCACCGTTGCTCCCATCGACTTTACCCCCAACGCTAGTTGCCGATCGGATGTGACGACTGTGATTCCACGTCTCTCCTCCGACGCCGAGACCAGACGCTTTATTCGAGTGTCCGCATCGGAGCCGCATTCCGCATATAAGACCTTCACTCCGTGAAACGCCGCGCCATCCGGCACGTCGCTCTCGGGCGCACCGTCGAAGACGACGGTGACGCGTGCCTTTCTTCCACCGGAGAACGCCGCCAGTTTTTCAAGGAGTTTCATTCGAGCTTTTGATTTATCACGGTGCCACCCAGGCGTCTGACCCATCACGTTGTTGCCATCGATGATGTAGGCCATAGCAAAGCACAACTGCGAATAATTGAGTCAGAATTCTAGCCCGACTCGATGGGGATTGGAAGCAGGCAATCCGGCCATAAGATAAAGGCGCCAGGTAAGCCCAAACAACAGTTTGGCACCAGGCGCCTTAGATTCTCACTTGCGGTTCCTAAGTCAGTTTATGGTCGACGAGGTCCCGGTCTTTCCCTCTCGGAGCTGCCGGCCGTACCACCAACGGTTCGGCCCGGTGGATTCGTCGGCATAGGAGGTGGTTGATGGCTGATGCCTCCTCCTCCGCCCGAACCGCCGCCGCTGCCTGAGCCGCCTCCACTACTCGGTTGGCCTCCGCCAGTGCCGCCGCCGTTGTTACCACCGTTCCAGCCGCCGTTGTTGTAGCGGGGCGGCGCATAGTACCAGTACGGGTTGCAAACGGAGTAATCCCATCCGTAGGGCGAGGAGAAACCGCCGGTGTAAGGTAAGAACGTGTAGCACCGACAAAACGGGTCGAAAATCCATGCATTGTATATGCGCGAAGCGCTCAGCGTGCGCCTCATTGATTGATTGGACAACCTGCTGTTTGCTGCAATTAGTGTCTTAGCGCGGTTCTTGCTCCAATCATCCAGGTCATCGGATTCATGTTTATTCAACTTTGAGATGAGGGTCGTTTGGCCTTCCATCATCGCGCGCTTGCCTTCTTTGATCGTAGTGCCGTTAACTTGAAGCCGGCCCTTGCGAACCGCGACTTGCGCCTTTCCATCTGAGCCGACGTTGAAGCGATAAAGGCCGTTGCGCGAGATCTCGAACTTCTGGTGTGGAGTTTCGACGAAGATCAAGCCATCGACCGCGGAAGCCTCTAATACCGCCGAACCCTGGAGCAGCTTGATCCTGTTGCTTGAGTCCTCAAACAGGAAGATGAACTCGCTCTCCTGAGCCAATCTCAAATAACAACCGGGGTCAAGCAGTATTTCGGCGCGTCCTGTTGATCGCGTCCTGACTGAGTCACCCGCGAGAAGCTCATCGCCCGAAATCAGCATTTGCGGCAACGCAAAAGGCTTCGCGTGTCTGACGGTGGCGTCCCCTTCGACCAGGTTTACGACGCCGGCTTTCGCCGAGACCACGTACTTGTTCAATTCGTCGGATGAGATTGTTTTTTGTTTTTGGGCCCAGGCTGACGTGGCGCCCAGGAGAATAGCTATTGCGGTGATCCACATCGTGGTAACCTTCATGGTTCTCTCCTATTGCGAGGCTTAGGACTTGAGGAGCTCGCCTCAAGACTGATCGACTAGCCATCCTCGAGCTGCCGACGTGACGTATCTTCAGATTCCCATCTGTTGCGATTATACTCGCTTGGGCAGCGACAGCAACCCCAAATCCCCATCTGAGGTCGCGTGCCTCGATTCCGCCTCATCGACTCGTAGTCGCGACAGGCCCGCTCCGGATTGTCTCTCGAATTCACACCGATGTTTCTTAAGCAGTTGTATTTGGATCGGTGATGCGCTAGACTCGGCCTGTTTGACCCCCGTTCTTGCGCTGCTGTTAACGCAATGCGGGGGTTTTGTCCATTGAAAGGACTGTGGATCACCGTTTTGCTTATTGAGACTCGATTAATGAGGCGAAGGCACGATGCGGGAGTCGGCAAATCGCGCTAGTCCTTC
>JBASRM010000448.1:0-1512 GCA_049273835.1 Blastocatellia bacterium
GGCAAGAACCCCTCACCGATGGTGACCGAGGTATTGTGCTTTGAAGATATCTGCCCCGCTGATCGGCGAGCAGACTTTGTGGATTTGCGAGGTGATGCATTTCCAAATCCGCCGGCGAGCGGAGGGAACGTAGGAGATGGAGACTCGGATAGGTTTGATCACATCTTCTATCAAGCTCCGCTGGATGTGAACACTGCGACGCCTGCAGGATTGGCAGGTCTTTCGCGAGGGTTCTTGAGGTACTTCTGGCGCCTGGCACCGAGCCCGATCGGACCTGGAGTGGGACTGGGAGTAACATCGACGCGCCAGACCAACGATGACTCCGACGGTCCAGTCATCTTCGAAGCCTTCGACCCCGGACACCAGGTAGCAGGGGGCGACGATCAGAACACTCCGTTCCGCGGAGACGACGACAATGGTCTTGGTAGCCCTGTGCTTGTGGGAGCGCTATCAGGTGGATTCGAATTCCTCTTTGGTGGGCCAGTTGGGACGGCGGCGTGTGTATGGAACGGGTTTTTCCTGAACTCGAACGGTAACATCACGTTCGGGTTGGGAGACACATCGCCCTTGCCAACCGTGCCGGCCTTCCGTACCGGACTGCCAAAGATCGCGCCTGCGTGGGCCGATTTGAATCCTTCTTCGAGGTCAGTCAATCTCTGCACCTTCCCGGTGCAAGCCCTCGGATTTGCCAACGTCAATGCTTTCAGGATTCGCTGGATAAACGTGCCGGAAACCGGCAGTGAAGCTTGTACCGGCGACGTTAATAACTTCGCTGGAGCGTCCAACACATTCTCAGTGACCTTCTATGATGACGGGACGAGTATTGATGAGAATGCAAGCCAGGCGCTGAACCCGGCAAATCCAATCGGGAACAACTCGGTCCCGTTTGATCTACAGGAGGGGCCGACGGATCTGAGGTTCACGAGGGAACCAAATACGCAGACGCTTGTAGGATGCTCGCCGCGACCGGAAGGAAGCGGGTTCTTCGTATTCGAGTACTGCCGGATGGATCTGCTGGGAACGGCAGGGAGTCCGGTGCTTGTAGGGTTCTCGATAGGAGGATTGAGCGGGTTGAATCCGCCAGGGTTGTGCGAGATCAACATAAGCAAGTCGGCGATAGAGGCAGCGACGACGTTTGGAGTGTTGCCGTCGTCGAACAACGAGACGGCGACGATCTGCTCGAACTGCTGCATAGGAGAAGGGACAGAGCCGACGTTGTTCGAGTTGTTCAACGAAGGATCGGGCCCGTCGATAGCAGCAGGAGGAGAGATCGTGCTGGCGAAGCCGGACTTCGATCTGAGGTTTGCGGGCAACGATCCGGTGACGTGCACGTCGCTGAGGCAGAAGGACAACAACGTAGGGAAGGTGTGCTTCTTTGGGATAGGGTGCACGTTCCCGGCGAATCCGCAGTGTCTGGTGGTAGTGACGGGGACGTTTGTGACGCCGCCGACACAGAGCGGGTTGGTGAATGCGATCTGCCAGGTGCAGTTGAACCTGGTGGGATGCGGGTTC
>JBASRM010000459.1:0-35392 GCA_049273835.1 Blastocatellia bacterium
TCGTGCATGAATTCAATCGCGCGGCGCAGACGCCGATCGACCGGGCCTGCACGCGACAGCTCGATCGGACCCGGCATTCTTACGGTCAGATGACAGCGCAACAGGTGAATGACGAGCTGGCGAACAAGTGCGTCGAGCATTTCCGCATGGCCAAATCGCTCATCTTTAATTTCAGTTGCGATCGCCCGCGCCATCGCGGTCAGGGTTTCATCTCTCTCGACGCTTTTGCCGAACACTATGTCGGCTGTGGTGCGAGTCAACCCGATCTCAGTGACCAGTCCGTTTACCAAAAGAGGAGCGACGCCTACTGAAACAAACTCGACGGCCGACGCGCTGGCTGCATGGAGCTGACCAACATTGGTCAACGCCGAGTCGCCAGCGGATAAATCAAACGTTCGTTCGCCGATCGTCGCCGCAAACCTTCCGGCAAGCACTACTGTCACAACAAAACTTGAATGAGAGTGCGTCTGAAACTCACAAGCGGCGGTCGCAGTGTGGCGCACGCTAAACAAAGGCCGCGAGACAAATCTCTGAATCTCGCTGGACGTGGCCGGCACCAAAACCGGTCCCTCGAGTTTCTGGACCTTATGAGTATCGTTTAGCACGGCTGAGCTCTTTATCGGTCTTATTGTGGCCGCGGCGCGCCCGATCCAACGGTCACAAACGACGTTGCGATGGTGTGTCTAGAACGGCTCGCAAGCGATCCGGGAAGTTCGTCATTATCGAATCAACACCGCACGCCGTGAGCCGTCGCATTGCGATCTTCGAATTCGCGGTCCAGACCGAAACCGAAAGGCCGCGCTCGTGTAATGCCTCGACTGCACGCCGGGACACGAGTCCAAAGTGAAGCGCGACTTCATCGACCTCCGCATTTTCAGCCGCGCGCAGGATGGACCGAGTCGATATCAGTCTTCGGCCGCGAGCCGGAAACGTCGCCGCGGTTCGAATGTCACCGGCAAACCTCTTTGCGCGATGGATAATCTCGTGATCGAATGATAACAACGTTACCGAGCGCTCAGCTCGGAACCTTTGTACCAGGGAGAGAACGGATTCCAGCAGTTGTTCCTTGTTTCCCCGGCCGCCCTTCAGCTCCACATAAATTCGCTCGACCCGGGCAGGCGCAAGAAAATCAAGCACCTCTTCAAGTGTCGGGACAGTTTCTCGCGACAGTTCCGATGCTCCCGGCCAGCGATCAATCGTCCTGCCCCGAGGACGTCTGATCAATCGCCGCTCAAACCATGCGCCGGCGTCAAGATTTTTGAGTTCAGTTCGTGTCAGTCGCGACACTGCCCCAATGCCGTTCGTAGTTCGGTTAACTCTTGCGTCGTGAATCACTATCGGCTCGCCGTCCGCCGAAAGCTGGACGTCCATCTCGACTCCATCCGCTCCCAAAGCAAGCGCGAGCCTGAACGCCGCCAGGGTGTTCTCTGGCGCGAGGCCCGAAGCTCCACGGTGCGCAATGACAAGCGGCTTCGTTGCGCTCGCGGCAACAGTGCGATTCAACAAAGGCATTAGCACTCTCACGGATGACTATTGACCCCACAAGATAATAGTGTCGCGTTGCGAAGCTGGGCAACTCGTTGGTGGCCTGTGGACGTGGGACGAGCAAGACGGCTCGGCTGTTACTTAGAGGAGGCCCTGGCTTTTGCGGCGGCGGCTTTTTCAGCTTTCTGACAGTCGGCGCAGGTTCCAAATATCCGATGGCTGTGATGCAGCGGTTTAAACCGATAACGTCGAACGATCTTGTCCTGTAGCTGTTCGATCTCCTCGCTGTAGAACTCAATCAACGCCCCGCAACCCGTGCAGATCAAATGATCGTGATGGTTATGTTTGTAGTCGTGCTCGTAGAGCATCCGCCCATCGTGGAACTCCAATTCCCGGGCAAGCCCACACTCCTTGAGCAGCTTCAACGTTCGGTAAACGGTTGTGAATCCGACCGACGGGTCCTTGGCTTTGATGATGGCATACAGGTCTTCGCTGGAGACGTGCCCTTCGGTATCCAAAAACACATCAAGTATCAAATCGCGCTGAGAGGTTCGTTTGAGCCCGGCACGTTTTAGATGCTCCTGGAAGATCTGTTTCTCTTCTCGTTCCATATACGGTCGGCTGGAATCGTCACGATTATACACTTGTGCCGCCCGGTGGTAAAACTTGGGTCGGGGGTCATAGCGAGTCTCGAAAGATTGCCACTAAGTCACGGAGTCACCAAGATTCACAAAGGTTCCTTCGTGCGTCTTTCCGTCTTCGGGCCTTGGTGGCGGCGCGAGTTGCTAAAGCGGCTCGATTTGATTCGATTTGCGCCTCTGGTTTATGCTCAAAAACTCGCGCTCGGCGAGCGCTGGCGAAGCAAATGGTAATGAAATCAACTTTCCTCTACCTGTCTAAAAGCGAACGCTTCAAAAACTTTCTCACTAGCTTCCAATCCTTCAATAACGTCACTCGACGATTCGTGGCCGGCGAACAGCTGCGTAATGCGGTCGAGGCCATCCGCGAACTCAATCGAAAAGGGATCAGCGCGTCATTCGATCATCTGGGCGAGTCGATCAACTCAGAAGCGGAGACTCGCCAGGAAGTGAATGAGTATCTGCACGTGCTTGAGAGCATTCACGAGAGTAAGCTCGACTCAAACGTGTCGGTGAAGCTGACCCAGCTCGGCCTGGATGTCAGTCAGGACCTCTGTTACGCGAATACCCGCTTGATAGTCGAGGCCGCCAGGCGTTATCACAATTTCGTTCGCATCGATATGGAAGACTCATCGAAGACCGATGCGACACTGGAGGTATTCAGACGGCTCAGGCGCGAGTTTGAGAACGTAGGCATCGTTATCCAGGCTTATCTCTATCGAAGTGAAAAGGATGTCGAGGAGTTAATCCAACTTGGCGCGCGGATAAGGTTGTGCAAGGGCGCTTATATGGAACCGCCGGAAGTCGCCTTTCCAGATAAGGCGGATGTTGACGCCAACTACATCAAGCTAACCCGAATTCTGCTGGCTTCTAACATTTATCACGGCATTGCGACTCACGATGAAAAAATGATTGCAGCGGCGCTTGGGTTCGCCAGCGAGCGACGGGTGGAGCCTGACCGATTTGAGTTTCAAATGCTTTATGGTGTCAGGCGCGATCTGCAGGAGAAACTGGTGAAGCAGGGTTATCGCATGCGAGTCTACGTGCCGTACGGTCGCTATTGGTATCCGTATTTTATGAGGCGACTGGCCGAACGTCCCGCCAATGTCTGGTTTGTGCTTAAGAGCATGATGAAAGGCTAAGGCCTGCTTTCACGGCAAATTAGAAAAGCCGCCTCAATCGAAGCGGCTTTTGAAAATGAACCGATCTATCAAACTTCGATCAGGTAGTAATGCGAACTTCGCGGCTGAAGCTGCCTGAAATTGGGGCCTTGCTCGCTGCGCGCTTCTGAGCAGCCTGTGCCTTGAGCGGGGTCTGCTTGATTATCTCGAAAGCCTTTTTCAATTGAACGTCCTCGACCGGCGGTGCAGGTTTCGGTGGCGTAACCTGTGTCTGTTGCTGCTCAGGTTTGTCCTCGCTGTCGTCGTCGTCATCGCCATCAGGCAGGATGACTTCTGCTTCGACCGGGCGATCCACCTTGACTGTAGGATTCACGGGCTCTTCCATGAACGCCTTGCCGGTGGCCGGCGCATATTTCGCAGTGGTGATGAGAAGCGCCCCTTCGTCGGAGAGGGGGAACAGTTGCTGTTCGGATCCGGTGCCAAAGGTGCGCTCGCCCACCAGATCGCCGCGCTTTTGATCCCGTATGGCGGCAGCGATGACTTCGGCAGCGGCGGCAGTGCTTCGATCGATGACCACGGTGAGCGGTCCGTTAAAGACAACCTTGCTCGAATCAGCAGTAAACGTCTCGGTTTCTTTCTCGCCCTTGCCGAGCACTCGGGCCAACGTGCCTGAACCGGTGAAGAGGTTCGCGACAGCGGCGCCTTCCCGTATGTTGCCGTTAGCCGCGCCGCGAAGGTCCAGCACAATCTTCAGCGCGCCCTTTGACATTAAATCGGCCAACGCAGTCTTGACCTCGGCTGCTTTGCCGTCAGCCAGGGTGGTTATTTTTAGGTATCCAATACCGGGCTCCTCTATTCGAGCCTCCATTGCAGGCTGAATGATCTTCGCGCGCGACAGGTTAACCCTACGCGATTGACCCTGGTGAAGGATTCGGACCTCTGCGGTCGTACCGGGCTGGCCGCTCAGAAGTTGCTCAATGTCGTACAGACTCAAGTCGCGGGACGGCACCTTGCCGACGTACTCGATGAAATCGCCGGAGCGAATCCCCGCCTGCTCGGCGGGTGAACCCTTAAGCACCGCGACGGTATAAGCGTACCCCCCAACTTTCGAGAGAAGGAGCCCGGTCTCGGCGCGATTTGTCTTTGGGTCGTACTGCTTTACCTGTTCGGGCGTCAGATAGGCGCTGTATGGATCGAGACCTTCCGCGAGCCCCCGAAGGCTGCCAATTCTCACCTTTTCGAGATCAGGCTGATCGACATAGTCACGAATTATGTGGCTGAGCACTTCATCGAATATTTGAAGTTGCCCGTATTGGCTTCCGCGAGCGACGACCTGACCCGACTTCGACATGAAGCTGCCGACGATAGCGTAGAAGGCGATGATTGTAGAAAAGACGACAATGGCGATCTTGGTCTTGAACCGCATCTGATGCTCCTTAGTGGGCTTTGGCAGGAGTATATTAACCCGCGCGAAATGTCCGGCGCAAGGATAAGCTCAGGATAAGCTCGGGAGTGTTCGGGGCGGAGAGCGGAGGCGCGCGCGGAGGAGCGGACGAGGAGGGGAGGAGCGGAGCGGAGGAGTAGAGGGGAGCTTATTTTCCATTTATCATTTGTTATTTTTCCGGAACTGTAGGGAGAAACTCTTGGTCTATTGAAAATCAAAAATGACAATGACGAAATAAGCCCGCGCCTCCGCGCTTCCGCACCTCAACTCCTGTTCTCCTCCGCACCTCCGCACCTACCACTCCTTCTCTCCTCCGCTCCTCCGCGCTCCCCTTTGACACCGCGCGAGCCCGCTTCCTATACTTTCCATCAATGCGCGTGCTGGCCATTGACCTCGGGACTAAGAACATAGGAACTGCAATATCCGATGCGTTAGGAATAACCGTGCGCCCGGTTGAAACCATCCGAAGATCTAATGATGGTCGGGACATCGCCAGGCTGAGCTTCCTGGTCGATGATCTCGAAGCACAAGCGGTGGTCGTTGGCCTGCCGCTGAGAATGGACGGGACCGCTGGAGACGCGGCACATGCCGTGATGCGATTCGTATCACAACTGCAAGCGCAACTCAGGGTAACCGTCTTCACACAGGACGAACGGCTGACAAGCTATGAGGCCGACCAGATAATGATCGAGCGCGGTTTCAAACAAAGCGAGCGGCGCGCGCGGTCGGATGAATTCGCGGCTATGATAATTTTGCATGACTACCTGGCTGCAGAGAAAGCGAAAGGCTAAACACGCGGAGCCACTTGTAAATCTATGACCCCCTCGAGACGCCGGCCACTTCGCCGTTTAGCAGGGTTTCTCGTCATCGTTCTTTTCGCCGCCGCCGCATTCGCCATATGGGTATGGAGAGCGGTGACTAAGCCAGTCGAGCACCAATCGGCGGACAGGATTGTCACAGTCGACCAGGGTGCCGGCACCCAGACGATCATTGCCCGCCTGGCCGACGCGGGGGTGGTGCCCAGTCCGCTTGCGCTCAAGATATACCTTCGACTCACCGGGCGAGGCAACAACCTCAAAGCGGGGGACTACAAGTTCTCGTCCCCAATTTCACCTCTCCAGGCGATCGACAAGATTCGCCGCGGCGAGGTCTATCTGGAACGAGTGACGATACCCGAGGGCTACAACCGGTTTGAAATCGCCGAGACATTCGAGAATAAGACGGGTAAGGCCACTGCCGAGGAGTTTCTTAGCTTGATGGAAGATCAATCTCCAATCGAACGCATCGCGCCTTCGGCCCGCAACCTCGAAGGTTATCTTTTTCCGGATACTTATAACTTCAACACAAAGACGACGCCTCAGGATCTGATCCAGGCGATGGTGAATCGTTTCGAGGAGGTGTTTACCGAAGAGTGGTCGGCGCGAGCCAAAGAGCTTGGACTAAGCGTCCACCAGGTCGTGACCCTGGCGTCGATAATCGAAAAGGAAGCCAAGGCGCCGGACGAACGGCCACACATGGCTTCAGTGTTTTTCAACCGGCTCAAGCTGGGAATGCCGCTCGGAAGTGATCCAACTTTCATATACGCGGCGAAACTGGCTGGCGATTACGACGGCAATCCGAACCAGCCGCGTCATCGCCAGCGTGTTTCGCCCTACAATACGTATCTTGTAAGCGGGCTTCCTCCAGGTCCGATTGCATCGCCAGGTCGCGCGTCACTGCAGGCGGTGCTCTACCCAGATCAAACCGATGACCTCTACTTCGTTCTTAACGGAACAGAAGGGCGACACAGGTTCTCGCGGACCTCGGCAGAGCACGAGGCCGCGGTCGCGGAGTATCGCAGGCAGCAGCGTGAGAACCAGTAGCCTCCTTTTACGCTTTCCGGAGGACTCTCAGCACCAGCCGATCGTCAACAAGTTTTGACGGCGCGTCTGCTCACTCGGAAGCTTTCACTAGGCTTGCGCGGTTATCTCTCTTCCGGTGGCCGTTCGATAAGCCGCACGGGCACTGTGACTTTGCTGCCTTGCCGCAGCAGTTGAACATCAACCGACTGACCCGGCTTTTTGTCCTGTAACGCGTTTTGAAGATCGTCGTTGCTCGCCACCTTCTTCCCATCAATTGAGACTACAACGTCACCCAATTGTTGAAGCACCTGGTTGCCCCAAAAGTCTTCCCGAACCGTCGCGCCGCGAATTCCGGCCGCAGCCGCTCCGCTGCCGCGAAAGACGTTGGTAATCATGAGGCCTTCCTCGACGGGCAGGTCCAGTCGCCGCGCGATTCTGCGCTCGAGCGGAAAGGTGTTGAACCCCAGCCACGGTCGAGACACGTAACCTTTGCTGATGATCTCCGGGATTATCTTCTTCGCGATGTCGACCGGCACTGCGAATCCAATTCCAATCGAGCCCCCGCCGGCATTAGGCTGAATAGCGGTATTGATGCCGATCATCTCCCCCTTCGCATTCAGAAGCGGCCCGCCTGAATTGCCGGGATTGATCGCCGCGTCGGTCTGAATCGCGCCGTTGATCGTGCGTCGCGCGGCGGCATCTCGAAGCGGTCTTTCGAGCCCGCTGATGATGCCCGTCGTCAAAGTCCTTTGTAGACCGAACGGGTTCCCGATTGCCAACACCTTCTGACCGACCTCCAGCCCCTGTGAGGTGCCAAGCTTGATAATCGTGAGACGGTGGCCGCGCGGATCAATCTTGATCACAGCCAGATCGTCGTCCCTGTCGGTGCCAACGACGGTTGCCGAGAACTTCTCGTTCTCCACTTGAACCTCGAGTTGAGTCGCGCCCTGGATCACGTGATAGTTGGTCAGAATATAACCACGGTCATCCACGATCGAGCCGGAGCCCGTTCCTTCGGACGGGAACACACCCCAGAAGCCCTCCTGGTAGCCTCGATTAGTAATATTGACAACTCCTGGACTGAAGTTGTGATAGATCTCGATGTTGTTCTGTTCCTCGGACGCTACCGTCGGATCAGCAATGGCGACGGGTTCAACCGTGGCGACGTTCCGCTCCAGCACCCGGTGAGCGCAGGCGACGATGATACCGGCCAGCAACGCGGAGAATAACGCTACATAAACCAACTGTTTGGCCGAGATCGTGTACATAGTCGACTCCTCCTTCTTTTGTGTCTAAGGCTAATGTTAGTAGAAACCGTGCATCTCATCCACTCCCGGGAATCAATAAACGCCTGATCCTGGACGATGGTTCATTTGAATCGAACGGTCTTGCTGAGAGGGAACGCTGACGAACGGTGATAGCTCTTCGCGGAGATCAGCGACGGAAGATGCGTGGCTACGCGTCGTTCTCCTCCGAAAGGCGAACACCTGAGCTTGTTGCGGGATGATCGCGGGGACTTTAGCGAGTTGGTTTTTCGCCGACGATTATGTAGCTTCGTAAACCACCCGCCACTTCGGTGACATCTTTTGAATAAGTGGCTCGGACCGGGCGATATTCCTTGATCAGTTCGATGATGTCCTGAGCAGCCGCCAGACCCGGCTCCTGGTATTCCAGCGCCCAGGTCCTGAACTGCGCGGCCGGTCTCAACAGGCGGTCGATTGACGCCAGATAGGATTGCTTGGACTCACGCGACGTAGCGATTCTGAACGCCTTGTCGAAACTGGATCCCCCCGAGCCTCCGACCCACACCTCGCGCCATTGTGATCTCGCCTCTGCGCCTCCGTGTTCAGTGTGAGCGGATGGCAGGCCCAAGTAGAGAAGGTCGGCTCGCGCATGGCGTAGGAACTCTTCCACAGGTTGGTTGAAGCTTCGATTTTGCGCATGTCCGGCGGGACCGGGAAACGCCCTGCCCGCTAATCGCCAAAAAACCGTTGTTAGGGGACGCCTAAGCTCACGAGTTTCTTCATCGAAAGACAAGGCGTAATCTCCGGTTTGAAGCCCGAGCACTAATGCCTGCGCTCGGATCACCGGGTCGTCCAGCCTATCGATGTTGCGCCGTAAATTGTCCATCCACCAGGCGTCAGTCTCGCCGAACCACTGACGCAAATCGGAGTTCGCAAGCTTCACGCCTGGAACATAAACGTCCTCGAGTATCTGCGCAACGACGTCTTCGCTGAGGGGCTGGCTAGCCTCAACTGACGCGCGAGCGATGGTTGCCGCCCACACGCTCGGATGATTGGCGATAATGAGTTTGCCCCACGCCTTCAAGTACCAGTCAAGCCGCGCCGGGTTCCAGAAGGGAATCGCGATCGACCGAAATTCGATCTGTCGCAGCACGCTCGCTTCGAATCCAAGCAAACTCTTTTTGTTGTAGCGAGAACCTTTCCATCCTCGCCATGAATTGGAATCGCTCTCTGCCAAGCGAATTGATTGCGCACGCGACAAAAGCACATCCGCGGCGTCGGTCTTTACCGCCGGGCGCACGGGGGCTGCCGATTGCAACGCAGCGGGGCTCCGGTGAGACTCGGTAACGTCCAGCGAGGCTTGTCGATTAGTCTGTATGTCAAGCAACTGAGAAGCGTCAGCCGGCTCCCCGCTGCCCCCCGTTTGCGACGACGGCGTTGTTTCGGGATTTACGTTACCCTCGCTTGAAATCCCTCGAGAGATCCACAAATCGCTTGTTGACCGCACTGCCGGTTGAACCGTAGGAGCTGATTCGACCGCCGGTGATTCAACACTGATGGCTTCAACTGGCCGGACGTTGCTTTCAACTTCTCTTGCGGGCGCATTGAGCGATGTTTCGGAAGCCGGCTCGTCAATGCCAGCGCGAAGCTCGTCCAGCAAAGCCACCAGCGCTTTTGTCACATAAGGATCGCATTCCACTCCGGCCGACGATGTAAGCGCCTCTCGAGCTTGTTGTTGATCAAGCGCAGCACGGTAAGGTCGATCGCAAATCAGGGCTGCATACAGCTCAACCGCGCGGAGTATTCGCGCGCCAATGGGAATGTCTTCGAACGCGAGCATATCCGGGTAACCGTAGCCGTTCCACCACTCATGATGCCAGCGCACAAGCAATTGCGCGTGGCGCATCGCATCGCGTTTGGCCATTTGCTGTTCGCCGATGACGGGATGTCGCCAGAGGTCTAGCCGCGCATCGAAGCTAAGAGGCCTTGGAACCGCATGGTAGGCGGGCGCCATCGCGTACAGGCCGATGTCGTGAAGCATCGCCGCTTCCGCTATCGCATCCACGTCCGGGGTTGCGAGCCCGAATCTGTGAGCGAGCTTCGTGGCAAGCTCCGCAATCAGACGAGAGTGAGGATGGGTGTATTTTTCGTAACTGTCGATCCGGTCTGCCAGTCGGTTGATTATTTCTTCGCGGGTCTTGCCCTTAGCCGTCTCCACGCTTCCTCCTGGGAGTGATTTCGGCTGTAACTTACAGCATAACTTTGCACGAGTCAAAGTATGCCACTTTTGGGGTCAACACGGGTAGTGTCGACTTTGTAGCGGTGTTCGACGTGGAAGACAATTCCGGCGGTCGGTACTGGAGTGCTGAAGCGAAGTGCCGCCGGGCGGACTCTTGGTGAGGGTAAGAACTTTGATTGCTAAGGTCAGGCGGCCGGCTGTGGCGCTAGCGGCGACGACTATTGCGGCCGTCGGCGGGTCTTAGCGTCTTTGCGGGGCCTGGCGTTTTGCGCGAAAATTTGCCCTCGATAACTGACCGGTTTCGCGCAAAGAAGCTGAGACCTGCAAAAGTTCGAAGCTTGTTACCGGCTTCCGCTAACGTGAGACTCTTCACAACGTCTCGCGAGCTCTACGCAGCATAAGTGGCAATCGCTTTGTTCGTCTGAACGTGCTGGCTAAAACAGGATTCACACCACCCGTAGAGGACTCCATCGATTAGATGGTACGCCACAGTATGGTCTTCTGTGATGTTTTGATGACACTGTTTGCACTCCCACGTGGGCTTACGAGTCCCGGCTACTTGTTCGAATATTCCAGCCATTATGTTTTAAGCTTCCCTTCAAACTCTCAGTTCGCGATGAACGGGTGATGATCGTCGCACCGGTCAAACGCCGCCGCCGCGCAATTGTTCCATACGTACCGAATAAAGGACGCCTTAACTCTTGAGTGTGCTTTGTCCTCCGCGGCAAGAGTTGTTAGGATACTAGGGCTAGAGGAGAGCTGATGATCGAGACAAGAACCGCACCAGAATTCCAGATCACAACGAAGTTCAATACCCAGGCGTCAATTGGCAAAGAAGCGTTCGAGACCGTCAAGGTACCCCAAATCACCCGCAGAAAGAAATTGGCAAAGCTGATACCGTTCGTCCTGGTACATCTGGCGTGCGGCGCCGTGTTCTTCGTCGGCATTAGCGTCCCTGCAGTTCTGCTTTGCATCGGGCTGTATGCACTGCGTATGTTCGCGTTGACCGCAGGTTATCATCGCTATTTTTCGCATCGCGCATTCAAGACCAGTCGTGTTTTCCAATTCGTGTTGGCGCTTCTGGGGACGATGGCAGTCCAAAAGGGTCCGCTGTGGTGGGCGGCTCATCATCGCCGACATCATAAATACAGCGATCAGGAAGGTGATATTCATTCCCCGGTTCAGGAGGGGTTTTGGTGGTCACATGTGGGCTGGATTGTGAGCCCGAAGTTTGACCCAACGGATTGGGACGCGATAAAAGACTTCGCTCGGTACCCTGAGCTGCGATGGCTCAACAAGTATCATCTTATTCCTCCGATCACGCTGGCGGTGCTTCTCTTTGTGTTAGGGGGCCCGTTATGGCTGGTCTGGGGCTTCTTCGTGAGCACAGTGGTCCTGTATCACGGGACATTTTCGGTCAACTCGCTGTCTCACGTTTGGGGGAGCCGCAGGTACGCTACAACGGATCAGAGCCGGAACAACTTCCTGATAGCCCTGTGGACCGGCGGCGAAGGCTGGCACAACAATCATCATCACTATATGGCTTCGGTGAAGCAGGGTTTTTACTGGTGGGAAGTTGATTTCAGTTATTATGTATTGAAAGTTATGTCGTGGATCAGGTTGGTCAGAGATTTGCGCGTTCCACCCAAGCATCTGCTCGCCGAGGCCCGCGTCAGTTGATCTGGGCTGCGACAGCCTCCCGCGCCAGCATTGCCGCTCCGATTACTCCCGCGTCGTCGCCCAGCTCGGCACGCGTTACCTTCATATTCTTCGAGTTGACATCGAATGCAATGTCTCGGGCCGCGCGCTCGATCCGATCGATAAAGTCGCCACCGAAGGCTTCAACGACACCTCCTCCAAGCACAACCATCTCAGAGCCAAGAACGTTTAACAGGCTGCCAATGCCGAGACCGACCAGCCTGGCTGCGCGATCAACGATTTTTCTGACAAGCTTATCGCCCGAGTCATAGGCGTTCTTCAGATCCTTGCCCGAAAGCAGATCGGTGTCTTTTAGAAGTTTCCTGGAGAGCATGCTCCGGTGACCGCGTTTGATTGCCTTCCGAAGATCGCGAGTGATTGCAGTGCGGCTGGCAACCGCTTCAAGGCAGCCGCGATTCCCACATCCGCAGCGCGGCCCGCCTGCCTTGACTATTATGTGACCTATCTCGCCGGCGCCTTTGCTGAACCCGCGATACAGCGCTCCATTGACAATCAGGCCGCCACCGATGCCGGTTCCGACAAACACGCCCAACACATCGCGGGCGCCCCGAGCTGCGCCAGCCATCAGCTCGCCATACACCCCGGCGTTGACGTCGTTCTCCACGACCGCCGAACAGCCAAACTCTTCGGCCAGGCGCGGACCAAGTGGAAAGTCCTTGAACTTAAGGTTAGCCGCCTCGATTATGTAGCCGGTATCGAAGTCGATTGGGCCGGCGGCCGCAATACCAACCGCAGCGAGCTCCGAAGCATCCGTCCCCGACGCTTCAACGGCTCGGTGTCCGGCGGCCGCAATAGTGGCGAAAACCTCTTCGTCATCGCGCCACGCTCGGGTCTTTGCGCGTGCACGCGAAAGTATCCGGCCTTCGACATCAAGCACCGCTGCCAGAACCTTAGTGCCGCCAAGATCAATCGCGAGGATATTTGATTTCATCCGCCGTTGGATTAGATCATAAAACCGCTCTGTGGTCGATTCTGACTCGTAACGGACTTCCCGGGTGTCTTTGGCTCACTCGGCATGAGGAATTATTTCAAAGCGGATTTGCGTCTATAATAGTGGGCGAAGTTTGAATCGTGTTTCTCTCGAGTCTGAGAAGAGCCTCCTGCTCTGATCGGGCAATCGTTCAGCAAAGTACCATCGAAACTTGGTAAGGAGGTGTAAACGAAATGTGCGCGGATATTCTATTCGAGCCGCTGAAATTCAAGAACCTCACTGTCAAGAATCGCATTTTTCGCTCGAACGTTGCCGGCCGGTTCGATAACTACGACGGTTCCGGCAATCAGGCGCGAATCAACTGGGAGTTGAAGTTTGCACGCGGAGGAGTTGGGGCGATTGTCTCATCTTTCGTGCCGGTGCAGATGCGCGGCCGGATCCTACCCAACTACGCGACTATAGACACCGACGAGCGCATTCCGTTTTGGCGCGAACTGGGCAAGCGGGTTCACGAGCAGGATTGCAAATATATCCTCCAACTCAGCCACGGCGGACGCCAGCGCGACATCCAGGGCATCGAGTACCCGAAGGGCTTGAGTTCCACCGACAAGTCGGAACCGATTCACGGCTTCGAGTGCGAGCGAATGACTGTCGAGCAGATCAAAGAAACCGTCAACGCGTTTGCCGAAGGCGCGCGCCGCGCGCGCGAAGCAAATCTTGACGGTGTCGAGCTGCACGGAGCGAATGGCTACCTGATCACCCAGTTTCTCAGCTCGGCGATCAACGATCGGAACGACGAGTACGGCGGCTCGCTCGAGAATCGTGCTCGATTTGTCCGCGAAATTGTCCGCGCCATCCGGGCCAAGGTTGGGTCCGACTTTCATCTGCAAATGAAGATCAGTGTCACCGAACACAATAACGCTATGCTGCCGTTCGAGGGAAAAGGTAACACTGTCGAGGACTCGATACAGGTATGCAAGTGGCTCCAAGAAGATGGTGTGGATGCGATACATGCTTCGACCGGGAGCTCGTTTCCTCATCCGCGGAATCCGGCAGGCCCGTTTGCGCTCGAAGACTTGATCAAGACCTATGACTCGATGATCTCGAGCGGCGAGCACACCTATCGAAACTTTGTTTTGTTCAGAACCTGGCCCGCAAACAAACTCTTCCAGCAAAGATGGAATCGCGCGACCGGTGATGTGATAGAAGGAATCAACCTGCCCGATGCTCGCGCAGTAAAGCAGGCGGTTAGCGTTCCGGTCATTTGCACCGGCGGGTTCCAAACAGCGTCGGTGATTCGAAATGCAATCAATGACGGCTCGTGCGATGCGGTTTCAATTGCCCGCCCGCTGATTGCAAACAACGATCTCGTGAAAATGTTTGCTCAGGGACTGGACCGCGCTCCCGTTCCGTGCACCTATTGCAACAAGTGCCTGGTAAATGTGGTGGAAAACCCGATTGGCTGCTATGAAGAATCGCGGTTCAAGTCGAGGGAAGAGATGATCGAACAGATCATGTCGGTGTTCAAACCGGCGCCGTTTGTTTGAGCTGAACTCAGAACATCCGCTCCAGATGCGCAACGTAATTCACCGGCGCGTGATCAGCAAGGGGCTCCGGCGCGTCCGTAAAGAGCTTGTGCCAATCGCGGGAAAAAAAAGTAATCCGGTCTCGCTTCAAACGGTCCTCGGCTACCATCTCGTCGCCCGGGTCCACCAGCATACCGCCCTCGTGTGTTATGTAGTGCAGCTCGCCCAAGTGGTGAAACGGTATCGGCGGAGGCACAGTGGTTACCGCATCGCGATTGTTGACCACTCGGAAGGCGTTCACTCCAGAGAGCGTCGCTGCAAAATCTCTGTCACCTACTCGCGGAGACCCGAAAGTGTACAGGGCCGTCGGCGGCCGCAATGACGCCGCCAGTGTAGCCAGGGCCGCGCCCAAACTGTGACCGGCGATGAACAGCGGACAATCCGGCGGAACGTTGTTATTGAGCGAGCTGGTTACCTTATCCCAGACCAGTGCGAGAGCCTTCGCGAAACCCTCGTGGACGTCGCCGTGTCCCGCCCAACCCTTCGGCACAGCCGTAAAGTCGGTCACCCAATCCATCAGCTCATTGGTCCCCCGAAAGACCAGCGCTGCGTACCGAACCTGCGCAGATGGCGTCGTCATTATCAAAGCTGCTTCGCTGTCTTTCTCATTGAAGAACTCGACCTCGTGCAACCCCACCGGTTCAAGCACTTCCTCTCGGGTCGGGTGGGCCGCTTCCGGTTTCTCATCCGCGCCCTGCCTGTAGATCAATCGGCAAAGCTCCCCCAGCCACCATGCGTTGATCTTGCTGTAGGAAGTTGCTTCAGTCTCAAACCGTGTGTGACTCAAAACGTCGAAGTAGACGGTCGCATCGCCGGGCTTGAGTAGCGCATCCCAACTGTTGTCGAAATTCACGCGAACCTCACTTTCGCCTGCGTGGCAAACAGGCCCATTTCCATTAACTATTCCGAGCTTAAGCCTTCTTAGGCCATGGCTTGAAGGCGTTATCTACTTTATCGAGCACCGGACCAAGCGCCGGTATGTGTCGTCTCAAGACTGTTCTCATGTTGTTATCTTCTATCCAGGCGAGCCCAGTTTTTGAGTAGGTCTTTTCGTTGTAATCGGTGGTGAAGAAGCGATCGCTTTGAAGCCGGCGCGACGCCATCAGGATGAATATCCTGAACGCGGTCTCGCTAAACCCAAAGCCCTCGGGCGGGTCTTCGGCGTACATTCCCACCATCAAGTCGACCTTATCGATGTCGCCGCCGTAGACTCGTTTTATTTCCTCAACCCATTCTTTGTTGCTGGAAAGGTCCTCGAATTTGGTTACCGGGTCCTTGTCGATCAGCTTTAAGAAGGCGTTGTAGCGCGGGACTCCGCGTTCACGGTCGCGCAAAATGTCGACCGACGCCAAATCAATCGTCGGCCCGTCAGGCCGTTCCAGTTTCTGTAAGAAGCGAGGATAGTTGTGCAGCCTGATGGCGCCAGGATGAGAAGTTCCGAACGAATAGAAGAGATCGGCCATCGAGAACCTGTTCATCAATTCACGAGCGTGACCGGATGACACGTTTGCTAGCGTGCGCTCTTCAACCACCGCTCCGCTCGCAAAGGAGCGAAAGCTGAAATCGTCCGGCATCAGCGGGTGCATTCGATAAACTGCAACGAACTCTTCGGTGATTGAGTAGGGGGCCGAGTGATGGCCGGCCTTAGACTTGCGAATCGTCAGCCAGTTGAGATTCATGCCTCTTTCGACGGTAGGGTGCGCTACTATCGCCGGCGTCCACTCAATGGTGTGAATCTTCGCCATCAACGCGGCGTTGATCAGCCGTGCGCGATCAAACAATTCCTGGTCTGAAGCAGACTTGAACTCGGATCGCAGCCGGTCGCAAATCGCGTTGTGCTCGAGCGTAAAAAGTGTGTGCAGCATTGCGAGCCCGACCCACCAGTTGCCGGTCACGCCGGAGATATCTATCCCGGTGTGCGGATCGACCGGCAACAGATTGTCGCCGCCAAGTTTGAGTTTTCCGTCTACGCCAAGACGCACTTTTGACTGCGTCGCGAGGTCGGCGCCATAGATCTGTGAGCCGTCCCACCAATGCGTTTCGGTGTTGGCAAAGGTTGGGATGGGACTGGTGGAGTCGAGCTTGCGATTTGGATCACGGCGAGTGCGTCGGATTTCCATCGGATGGTCCGGCCACGGATCGTCGCCGCTGAGAGGCACCTTGATGGGATTTTCTTTCTCGTTGCCTCCGTGACTCATCCAATCGTGCACTTCGAACTGAATCCATGAGGCCGCCAGAAGGTTCAGTGAGGTCGCCGGCTGAAACTTGGTTCGAGTCATCAGATCCAGGCTGACGGTTCGAGGATTGGGAGTCAGCATCGATGCCTGGTCCGGAATCACGTGATCGACCGGCACATTGCGTCCGAAACGCGCCCCCGCGCTTCCCATTGCCGGCTGCCCGAGATCGTTATATGTGCCGTCGATCGTGCGTGACATGCGCTGAGTCTCGCCCGGTTTACCGAGAGGTGGGACCTCGATCCGATCGATCTTGTCCGTGTCATGCAGATTGTCCGAACGCAGCTTTTCGCGGATGCGGAAGACCCGGGTTACTCCGAGGAGAACCGGGAGCTTGTACCAAGGGATCCGCCCGGTGACGAGTTCGGTGAAACGGCCAAAAGTATTTGAAAAGAGGCTAGCCATTGCGTTAGTTCCTTTCCTTAGAGATCAATCAGGATCATTCTGCAAGGTGCCGAAACATCGATCAGCCGAAGCTGACCCCTTCACATCAATAGACGAAACCCGCGTCTTGGATAATGCAGGGGCCGCCGAAATGGTGAGTTCGCTTCAAAACGTCTGGCCGTGGCGACTTGTAAGACCCGCCATCAGTCAGCGGCTCAGCGCCTGTTTTAAATGTTCGATCGATGTATTGCCTCCCGAACACACCAGCGCGATCTTTTTTCCAGCGAGCTCATCTCGCATACCGTAGGCTGCTGCCAGGGAAGATGCGCCCGCGGCTTCGACGAGCGAGTGTGCCCGTTCGATCATCCACACCATCGCTTGCATGATCGATGCTTCGCTGACCAGGACGAACTCTTTCAGAAGCTCCCACAAAATCGCTTGAGGCAGGGCGAAGGCGGTGCCAGTCGCAAGCCCTTCTGCAAATGTCCTATTCGGCGCTTCGACCAGCCGTTTTTGCAGCCAAGACTGGTAAGCGGCCGGCGCGGCTTCCGATTGTACGCCGATAATCCGAATTCGCGGATCGAGCGAGTTGCCGGCGATGCAGACCCCCGCGGCGCCGCTGCCTCCGCCGACCGGAACGAAG
This sequence comes from Blastocatellia bacterium, assembly GCA_049273835.1. GTDB lineage: Bacteria > Acidobacteriota > Blastocatellia > UBA7656 > UBA7656 > Onstottus_A. Next base: position 17,510 of record JBASRM010000459.1, read on the forward strand.
ATTACGTCCAGCCCCGGCTGGTCCTCGATCATCTCCAGCGCCTCGGTTGCGACGCCGGCGATCAGCAAAGGCTCATCGCCCGAGTGAATGTAGCGATAGCCGTGCTCCGCGGCCAGCCCCTCACAGTAGAGGCGAGCTTGATCGAATCGTTCGCCGTGAAAGATGACCTCCGCGCCCATGCCTTTCATCGCGGCGACCTTGCCGGGGTTGGCGGCTTCGGGAACAACGATTCGAGCTTTGACGTCGAACAGCCTGGCGGCGTACGACACCGACTGGCCGTGATTCCCGGTAGATGCCGCGATGACGCCTCGCGCCCGTTCCTCTTCGCTTAATTGCGAGATCAGGTTAATCCCGCCACGCACTTTGAAGGAGCCCACCGGTTGATGGTTTTCATGCTTGATAAACACCTCGGCGCCAATTAGTTCGTTTACCGCTGGATATGAGTGCATCGGTGTGCGCTGAAGATAAGGACGGATTCGGCGCCGCGCCAGCAACACATCGTTGAAATCAGGGATTCGCACACAAACTCCTCGAACTGTAGCGTAGACTGTCCAGTCTGCGCCCCGGGTCCTCAGCCAGACCGACCCGCGCAGACTTGACAGTCTACGGACCTTTTTCGCTTGATGAGCAATATCCTCGCAGGCGCAGGGCGAGTCAAGTTGGCGGCGAGTCTGTTGACTTTCGCGGAAGGGCGCCTTTACCATCGCAGCTTCAAAGCCGGCGGTAGGATCGCGCACCTGGATGATAATTTCAGTCATAATCCCGGTCTACAATGAGGCGGCCACGATTGGTGAATTGATCAGACGCGTTCAATCGGTCGACGTTGCCAAAGAAATTGTCGTGGTCGATGACGGATCAACAGATGGGACACGCGATGTGCTGGCCAGCCTTCAACAGAACCACGAGAACGTGCGCGTTTTTCTTCAGCCCAGGAATTGCGGCAAAGGAGCCGCGTTGAGAATGGGCTTCCAAAAGGCGACCGGTGATTTCGTGCTAGTGCAGGACGCCGATCTCGAATACGACCCCGCTGATTACGCGTTGTTGCTGAAACCGCTTCTTGAAGGCAAAGCCGATGTCGTGTACGGCTCGCGATTCCTGACTACAAAAGAACATCGAGTGTTGTTTTTTTGGCACTCGGTCGGCAATCACCTCCTCACGCTCATATCGAACATGTTTACCAATCTGAATCTCACCGATATGGAGACCGGCTTCAAGGTGTTCAGACGCGAAGTTATTCAATCGATCAACCTCGAGCAAAACCGGTTTGGCTTTGAGCCGGAGGTGACGGTCAAGATCGCGCGGATGAAACTTCGAATTTACGAAGTGGGAATCTCCTACTACGGCCGGACGTATGACGAAGGGAAAAAGATAGGTTGGAAGGATGGCGTGCATGCGCTGTGGTGCATAGTGAAGTACTCGATCAAGACTCCTCGCTCGACGTTTCAGCCCGCGAAGGAAACAACCCCTCAATCTGGAGGCAGCAAAGCACTGGACCAGCTTTAGTGTTTCGCTGCCCTCGCGACTCTCCAACCTTATCAGGCGTACTCCCGGGTCATCGGCGATGGATCCATCGACTGACATTTGAGAAGGAGACAATGCCAAAGATGATTATGCTCAGAGCTGCGTTCTTGGCGGTAACTACACTATGAGCAAGGTTCTGACCAGGATTGCCAAATTCTTTCTACGCGCACTGCCCGCTTATCCGGCGGCTGACTATCTACCGATAGAGCAGATCACGGCAGCGGCCGCGATGAGACTTGCGCAAACTGCCTGCGATGACGAGCGTGAGTCCGAGTGCGGGTTTTTGAGGTACTTCGAGGGCAAGGTGAAGTTGTCAGCCGAGATGCAGCTGGACTTAGGGTCTGGCTTTGGGGGGAGAACAGTCGAGTTTCAACGCGTCACGGGCGGCAGCTACATCGGACTTGAAATAGATGCGCGAGCGGCAGTCGCATCCATGCGCTTCGCTCGATCGATGGGGGCTGTTGATGTGTATTTTGCCGCGGGTGTTGGAGAGATGGTTCCCTTTGAAGACAACAGCTTCGACGCAGTGTTGTGCTACGACGTGTTCGAGCACGTGCAGGATCCCGAAAAGACACTAGCTGAGGTGTATCGCGTGCTGAAACCCGGTGGACTCTTCTTGACCGTTTTTCCTCCCTACTTTCACCCTAAGGGAGCGCACCTCGATGGTTATGTTTCGCGCATGCCCTACGCCAACCTGTTGTTTGGTTCAAGGGTTCTTCGCCGTGCGATCGATGAAATCCTCGACGAGCGGAGTGACGGCTATCGTCCTCAGGCGCTGCGGCCGGGCGACCGGTTGTATGGGCTCAACGGCGTAACCATTCGACGCTTTCGGCAAATATTGAACAGGTCGAGGTTTGAAGTCCTGCATCTGGAGTTTCTTCCGCTGCTCAACAAGATGATTCGGAGTTTCGACAAATGGAAGATGCAGTACTACGCCTGGGTGTTCTTTCCGTTTTCGCGTGTTCCCGTCCTGCAGGAACTGTTCACTCATCGAATAGTTGCCGTGCTGCGGAAGGCCGTGTTCACTTGATTTTGAAGTAATAGAAATGGTGATAGCCCGTATCGTATATTGGGGGCAGAAGCGCCATCCACTGACGGCGGATTTTCGGCTTGAATCTCACAAACAGGTCCTCTCGGATCAAGCCTGGATCGAGCCTTACGTCCCTGTAGCTGGCGACGCGGCCAGGCTCGTTTTGAAACTTCACGCCGAAGGTTGGATCATACAAATGCCAGTCTCCATCGTAAAAGACCTCAACCACCGCATGGGTCCCCGGCGGTTGCCTCCCATCGCTCATGTGCACCGCTCTCGCTTTGTAGCCACCTCTTGTAAGTAAGGTCTGCATTGCTGTGCACAGGTGTCCGCAGTACTGCGAGCCGCGATCGAGCACGCGACGTGGGGTTCCCAGCTCCCATTCCGTCTCATCATAATTCAGTTTGCCGGCAACGAAGTCGTTTATCGCGCCGATTTTTTCATCATCGGATTGCTTGCCAGCGGTTAACTCATCGAACAACTCTTTATAGTAGCCGCTGTTGGCGGAGTCAAAATCTTCGCGCGTGATGGAATTGACGCCGATTAAAGATCCGAGCTGGATTTCTGCGCCGCGGCTCAAGTCCAACTCACCGATGTTGAATATTCCGTTTTCGGGAAAATCGTCAGGCGCCCGCACCTTGATCAGTCTCCCTCGAAGTTCGTCCTCTGAAATCAGAAGTTCGTACGCCGCTCCCGGATACCACATCACGTCGGGCAGCACGAATCTTCCATCGCGGCCGGCAAGCGTCGCCCAACCCGACCGCGAGTCGAGCGCCTGGATCTGCGTGCCGGGGGTGCTAACACTTCCGGCTATCGAAATGAGCCGCGCCTGGTGCCCTCGCCATCCGGCCACTTTCATTTCGGCTTTGGCGATCGTTCGCTTAAGTGTATGGCGAACCCGGCCCGCCCACGGTAACCCGGGAAGAAACAGGACAAGCGCTAACGAGGACAGGCAGATCAGAAGAATTGTCCAGCGCTTCCAGCGGAGCCGCATGAATTGCTTTCTACATTATCCAAGAGTCAATGGCAACGTCATCGCACACGGCATTCCGAGCATCGTCTCAAGCCTGTTATACAATCCAAACAGAACGATGATTAAAGCGAACAGCCCGATACTTATTGGCGTGACTGCCGCACTGATGTTTAGTGGCATTGGCTGGGGGCAGACGCGTTTGCAACTGGTCCACAGCGATGGCCCGAGGACTGACCTCCCGGGTACGGCGCACCGGGCCCCCACGCTGGGAACCGACATGTCGTTCGCTTCGACGCCGTCTCCGCTCATCGAAGGATGGCTCGACAAGCGGGAAGGCGATGATATGGCATCGGCATTTCGAAAGGCGGGGGTGAAGAGCCTGCGCTTTTCCTTCGGCGGCTGGTATTCGCCCCGCGGGCCAGAAGCTACTACAAGAGTCAAAGCCGAGAACAAGACGACCAACCAGTATGCATGGTTTCCGCTGGATGCATATGTAGACTTCATCGCCGCGCAAGGCTTCACGACCATCGTCGGGATAAACGTCGAGGAGGGCCCCGATGCGGCCCGCGAAGCAATTCAAAAGTTCATCGATCGCGGATTGACATCAAAGATCGTCGCGATCGAGCTCTCGAACGAACCCTGGCTCAATCACCGCCCATGGCTGCCCGAAGCCTACGCGGCCCGGGCCGCGGACGTGATTGAAGGTCTGACGCCGATGGGCGTGCGATTCGCCTTGCCGCTAACCGCCGGTCGGGACAACAACACGCCGACCAGGCTGTCGGACGACGAGTGGGTCACGCGAATGCTCCGCGCGCTATCTGCTCGAATCGATTTGAAGACGCGTTCGGACGTGTATGGCGTGCTGCATCTCTACTCGAGAGGCATGCGAGCTGGAACCGTGGACACTTTCAACAAAGTGGTGAGACCCTTTGCTCCCAATATGCGATACCTGGTAACTGAGTTCAACATCCGCCTTGGCCTCGAAGGCAATCCGCATCTGACGAACAAATACGCGATGGAATTCGCCCGCAAGCTTGCCGATGTTATGAGGCGTCCGGAAATCGAGGCCATGTACACGCATTCGGTGCCTTCGCACTCAGTGTTGTACTGGTCGAACGGTAGAAGGTACGCGACAGTCGTGGGCGGCCGCGATGACCGGCTTACCGGTGAAGCTATGACGCGTGGCTGGCATTTGACGCCGGCGGGGAGGGTGTACGAGCTCTACTCTCGGCTTGCGTGGAATGGGGAGTTGATAGCTTATCGCGAAGCCGGGAAGCAGAGCTACTGGGCGGTTAGAACGAGCGCTGGCGATGTTGTCGTGACTCTGCTGAACGACAGTGACGGAACAGCAAAGAAGAAAGTTAATATCGCCGGCCGCGGCATCACGTTGGTTGGGCCTCCGCGTTCGATCGTCTGCGTGGATTTGAACGGGAAGGAGATTGAACATCTGGTGTTGCCGTACTAGCTGAACACGCCGGAGCGCAGGGGGAGCGGAGGAGAGGAGGAGATGAGGAGAGTTGGAGATCAGGAGAGGAGGGAATGAGGAGAGGAGGAGCGGTGGGTGCAAACTCCACTTGTCACGTTTGCGAGTCGTCTGCAAAAATGCAGCGAGGCCGCTTGGAACTTTTAGCCCCGTGCGTCGTGTCAATGCGTGTGGCTCCTTGATCTCGGCAGGCAGCTCGAGCGTCGAGCGCTTCACATTCTGGGTTCGCAGACTCAAACCGGATGCAAAAGGCAAACGCAGCGAGGGCCAATAGTCGGCGAGATGCCACTTGGGTCGTCTTGCTGTGCTTCTTTGCTTCAGGCGTGAGCGGCCTGGTCTATCAGGTGGTCTGGGTGCGCGAACTGGTGCTGGTCTTCGGAGCAACCACGTTCGCGGTCAGCACGGTGCTCACCGCCTTTATGGGCGGGCTTGCTTTAGGGAGCTATTACTTTGGCCGCCGCTCAGAAACGGTCGCGCGCCCGCTCAGACTCTACGGGCTGATCGAGATCGGGATCGGGTTGTACGGTCTCGCGGTCCCGCTGATCTTCGCAGCTCTTCCGAGCATCTATCATTCATTCTGGAGCTCGCTCCAACTCTCTTTCTTCGCGCTGAGCATAGCCCGTTTCGTGGTTGCTACGCTGGTCTTAATCGTGCCGACGGCGTTGATGGGCGCGACACTACCGGTGCTATCGAGCTTCTATGCGCGTGACTCTCGTCGAATAGGCTTGCGGGTTGGCTCGCTCTACGCGCTCAACACCTTCGGCGCGGTGCTTGGCGCCGCGGCCACCGGCTTCGTGCTAATCCCCGTACTGGGAATGAAGGCGGCAACAATAGCGGCAGCCACGATGAACATTCTTCTCGGCGCGGTGGCATTAACTGTGTCCCGCAGAGCCGAAAGCCGCACACCTCAAGAAGCCCACCTGAACCATGACGACAACGTTGTAGCATCATCAGCAAGCTTGCGAACAGCCGGAATTGGCTCCGGCCGGCGCCAGGTAATGATCGTTATCGCCGGATTTGCAATAAGCGGATTTGTGGCGCTGTCTTACGAAGTTATATGGAGCCGGGTGCTCTCGCTGATAATCGGCTCCTCGGTGTACGCGTTCAGCATAATGCTGACGACGTTTTTGGTGGGGCTCGCCGCCGGAGCCACTTTAGCTTCGAGAATGGTCGACAGGATCCGGAGACCGGTGGCGATGTTTGCTTTCATTGAAGTCGCAGTCGGAGTGACCGGGTTGATCGGCGCGTACATGTTCAACGATCTGCCTTATGTCTTCGTCCAGCTCTACCGTTGGGTTGACAGCAGCGCGTTTGGAATTCTGTTGCTGGCCCGGTTCCTGATCGCATCCTTTGTAATGATCGTTCCGACGTTGTGTCTGGGGGCTTTGTTCCCGCTGGTCGTCCGAATCGTTTCCAGCGGCAAGAGGGCTCAGACTACCGGACGAACGGTCGGAGACGCTTACGCGGCGAACACCGTCGGCGCGATCGCGGGTTCGTTTGCGAGCGGTTTTATTTTGATCCCGTGGCTTGGCTTGCTTGGAAGCGTCAGATTGTGCGTGGCTCTCAACTTCGTCGTCGCCGCCGCCGCATTTATGGCATCGGGTCAAAGCGTTCGTCAAGGACGAACCCGGCGTCAGTCTTTCAATGCCATCCGAGCGTCCGGTCTTTCCGCGTCGGTGCTTCTGATCCTGATCGTCGCGCTGGTCGAGCCGCCGTGGGACCCCGAGGTGATGTCGAGCGCGGTATACCGCTATGCTCCATCGCTCACGGATAAGAGCAAGCAGGAGTTGTTCGACTTCCTGAAGCGCGGCCAGGGCGAAACGATCTTTTACAAGGAGGGCATCACCGCCACCGTTGCGGTCCAGAGGCAGGGCGGCGGTCGAGTTTTAAAAGTAAACGGCAAGCCCGAAGCTTCGACTGCCGGCGATATGCCGACTCAAATACTGATCGGCGCACTTCCGCTGCTGGTCCGAGACCACACCGATGACGTGCTGTTGATTGGGCTTGGAAGCGGAGTCACTCTGGGATCGATAGAACAGTTTCCTGTGAGCAGGGTCACCTGCGTCGAACTCGAGCCGGCGGTGATCGAGGCATCTCGACACTTCGAAGATGTCAACAACCGTCCACTGGACGACCCGCGCTTGCGAATGATCTCAAACGACGGTCGCAATTTCATTTACACCACTGACGAGAAATTCGACGTTATCGTATCCGAGCCCTCGAATCCCTGGGTCACCGGTGTTGCCAACCTTTTCACCCTGGAATACTTCAAACGCGGCGCCGAGCGATTGAAAGACGGCGGCTTGTTCAGCCAGTGGCTTCAGATCTATGAGATGGCCCCTGAAGACGTTCGCACATTGATCGCTACTTTCCGCGCCGCGTTTCCGCAGGTGTATGTGTTTCGTGGCGCCGAGGGCGACCTGATGTTGCTGGGCAGCAAGAGCGAGCGCCGTATCGACCTTGGGGTTCTCAAATCCCATTTTGATCAGCCGAAAGCCGGCGCGGAGCTGGCGCGGGTTGACACCACGAGAGCGAGCGATATCGTGTCGCGTTTTTATCTTGGGCCTGCCGAGGTGACAAGCCTGTCGAGGGGCGCAAACCTGAACACCGATGACAACGCATTGATCGAGTTCAATGCTCCGCGCCGCGTCGGCACCGCCGAAGAGACAGTCGTGCGAAACCTGAAGCAGTTGCTGGCATTCGCGGCATCGCCGATGGATTATCTCGACGGAGCCAACAGTTTCCTTAGCGGCGAAGCAATGCTTCTAACTGAAGCGGCGCTGGGCGCTGTTAAGCGAAACGATCGTGACCGCGCCGAACAGTTCGTGACTTATTCGCTCGACTTTGCCCAGAGCGCGCAGGCACACGGCATCCTTGGCGAGCTACGTCAAGCACGCGGCGACGAGTCTGGAGCAATCGAATCGTGGCAGACAGCGTTGGCACTTAACCCCAACCACTTCTTCACCCTGATCGACCTCGGCAAACTGTATTTGACGAGACAGGACGTAACGCGTTCGGTCCCTTACCTCGAGAGAGCCATACAAGTCGATCCGAAGAGCGCGCGGGCGCATCATCTGCGCGGGCTCGCCTTTCAAGCTTCCGGCGACAACGCGAATGCGGCGCTCGAATATCGGAAAGCGCTGCCCGATGCCCAGTATGCTCGCTCGGTTCAGCCGTTTTACTTGAACTTTGGTACGGCGCTGATGCAGATCGGCTTTTACGACGAAGCCGCGCAGATGCTCGAGGAATTCACAAAGCTCGCACCAAACGACTTCGAGGGGCGCTTTCAGCTTGGCGCAGCCTACGAGATACAGTCCGAGCGTTCGCTGGACGACGCAACTACCCGGCGAGCGGTCGAAGAGTTGAAACTCGCGCTCTCTATTCAGCCGCGGCATGCGATGGCGCACTACTACCTGAGCAAAGCTTATCGCAGGCTCGAGCAGTATGAGCTGGCGGACGCCGAGTTCGAGTTGTATGAACGTCTGTCTCCATAAGAGCGCCCAGTCGGTTGGGATCCCATTTTGACACCTCAAGCTCCTGGATCCTATCGTTTATGCCTTCGACTTGATAACTCCGCCGGTCCCGCAACTCGCCGGCACGCACACTGGTACGGAACATTCAACGGACGATAGCATCCTGGTGAGGGCTGAAGCTAAAGCCCCACGCGGCTGAAGCCGGTGGTTTCCCCAAACAGTGCCTGATGCAGAAATAAAACGGCGCCGCCGAATTATGTTGGTGTTTTCCCGAAATTGGTTTACATTAGTCAGACCGCAACTTGCTGAATCCGAGCGTTCACACCTTGCGGCCTCAGAGACGCATTTTTGACAGTTCGAAATGGAGCTTCAGATGGCGAGCTTCAAGAGAATAATCATCGCGGTTGTCGTGATCTTATTCTTCACCCAATCTCCTCTCGCCGACACCAATCCTGTTTCTTATCAATCCGTCCTTGGAAGACTGCTAGACAATCATCGGGTCATAAACATCGTTGATGACTTCCTTGTCTTCTGGGACGAGGCAAGGGATAAAACACCTCGCGTGCAGCGCCGCCTGTGGAAGCGGATGGTGGAAAGCAAGCATCAGGATTATTTCGACCGCGCGGTTTATCGCACCACCGATCCGAGGACCCGCCGCGCGATGCTCGAGGAATTCCTCATTCGCGTGCCCAGCCAGGTTGAATCGATTCGTGAATTCAACAAATCGATTTCGGATCTCGCCTCAAGCCCGTTTATCGAAGCGGTCATCTACTTCAAGGTTCGCTTCCGTGAGTACCACCAGAAAGGCGACCTCTACATCGGCTTGAGCATGTTTCGATTCGACGGGGCAGTGCGCGCGGTGCAAAACGAGGACGGCGTGCCCGACACGCTCTGTCTGGGCGCCGAGGTTCTTTCCGGCTACACGCACGAACAGGTGCGCATTGCAATAACTCACGAACTATTTCACCTATATCATTTTGAGTTTCTGTTCGAGGATGCCGATGAGATGTCGCCTGCGGGATTTCGCACCCCGCATATCCCGCTGATGATCGAAGGCATGGCCGCGGTCGGCGCAGAAGAGGTTTTCCCGTATGAGCCTCGCGAGCGTTACTTGCACTTCGCACGAGGAGAGCTTGACGCGCAAGAGCAGGATCTGGCTCAGAACGCCGGACAGTTCCTCGATTTGATCTGGAAGGGTGCTGCTCCCGAAGAATATGAACCGTGGTTCACCAACACTCACCTTGGCAACGCGCCGCCGCGCGGAGGCTACTTGCTTGGGTATTTGGTTGCGAAACGTGTGATGGCCAGATACGGAATCGAACAGATGGTGAGAATGACTCCGCTCGAACTGCGCGAGCATGCCGAAGAGCAACTTGGTGCAATGGCAAACGAGCGTATCCTCTTGATGGCTTCTCAGTGACCCGCTTCGGCGCAACCCATCAGATGTTAAGGTCCCTCATCCTAACCCTTGCGTGCGCGGTGTTGTTGGGACATCTCGACTTCATCACACCTGTCTCGCGAGCCGACAAGCGAGGGTTACGGGTTGGCGTTGCCGCCATTCCGATCACTCCTTTTGGAAGGAATGTTGACTGGGATGGAGCGATTACCGAGTCGGGAGTGTGGGGCGAGATATTCAGTGACACGAATCACAACAGCAGGTGGGATGCAGGCGAGCCGTTCGAAGATGATCCCGGCAACGATGCGCTAGACCAAAGCTCCAGGGGCAAGTACGACGGGATCTACCTTGCGGGCTTTGGCAACAACCGAATTGCAACCGGAAAACACGACGACCTTTGGGCGCGAGCCATAGTGCTCGAGTTCGGTGAAACCAGGATCGCCATCGTCTCGATCGATCTGATCGGCTATTACTCGAAAGCCAACTACTACGGGCTGGAGGAAATTAAGAAGCTTGTTGATCCGAAGCTCGGTGTCGACGAAATCCTCGTCGCCAGCACTCACAACCACGAAGCTCCGGACACGATCGGGCCGTGGGGTGCCAACCCGCTCAGCGACGGCAAGTATCCCCGGTATCTACGTTTCCTCGATCGGCAGATCGCGAAAGCAATCAACAGGGCGGCCGCTACGACCATTAGAGCAGAGATGAGACTGGGTCACACCGATCCCCAGGCGTCTCCGTCACTCACCGGGACTCAGACTCGCACGCACGGCCGGCCTCCCAGGTTCTTTGATGAAGAGCTGCGCGTGATGCAGTTCGTCGAAGGCTCGGCCACCAGGAGCGACAAGGTGATCGCCACCATCATCAACTGGAATACTCACCCCGAGTCGATGGAGAGCAGGAACACATTGATCACCTCTGATTTTCCACACGCCGTGCGCGATACGGTTGAAAAAAGATACGGCGGTACGGCGATCTACATCAGCGGTGACCTTGGCGCGGTCGAGATCATTGGTGACTCGAACAACAAGCCGACCGATCGCGTTCGATTCGACGGCAAGGACTTTCCTTTAAAGCCGGATAACAGCCGCCCCGAATACACCTTCGCTAGAACCGAGGCGATTGGACGCGATGTGGCCAAAGCGGTGTTCGAGGCCTTGAAACGAGGCGAATCGAGCCGGGTTACGGGAATTGATCTGAAAAAAGCGGGGTTGCGAGCGCCGATGGACAACACGGGCTATCTGTTTCTGGCCGGCAAAGGAGTGCTCGATACAATGCCGGCTCCTCGTGAGGGCGAACGAACGGAGACGGAGTCTGTGGTTTACGCAATTACTATCGGTGATGCGCAAATCATCACAACTCCGGGGGAGTTGTTTCCTGAAGTCTTTTACGGCGTTGAAAAGTATCGCCGTCGTGACTGCCCCGAAGCGGACACTAAGCGACCCGCCGAACCGAGCGTGAGAGATCGAATGACAAAGAAGTACAAGTTCGTGTTCGGATTGTGCCCGGATGAGTTCGGTTACATCGTTCCCGGCTACGATTTTCTAGCGCCGTCGCCTGATCCCGTTCGAGGGCTTCGGCAGGCGCAAGACCCGTGCAAGACCGGGGTATCGCACTATCACGAGACGAACTCCGCAAGTTCTCAGCTCGCGCCAAGATGGGCGTGTGTCGCCGCGGCCCTTTTGGAAGGCAAGGTACCCGACTCCGCCGCTTGCAGAAAGTAGTCTGCTCTTTGCGCTCTTTGCGAGTCTCGACTCTTACCTGATAAATGTTAATCGCAATTACCCGTCATGTCAGTCCGAGCATCAACAATTGCGAGCTGTCGTTTCACCACAGGGAGCCGATCGACGTTTCCAAGGCAATCGAGCAGCACTCGGCTTATCAAGACTGCCTCGCGGAACTCGGCGCCCGCATCGTTTCTCTTCCTGCCGAACCGCACCTTCCGGATGCCGTCTTTGTCGAAGACCCGGCCGTAGTTGTGGATGAGGTAGCAGTCATATCCATCATGGGAGCGGCGAGCCGGCGGCCAGAAGCGAAAAGTATCGCGGCCGCTCTCTCGCGCTATCGACCGATCGAGTTTCTGCGCGAACCGGCGTCGTTGGAGGGAGGCGATGTCATGCGCGCAGGTCGTTTAATATTCGTAGGTTTGTCGCAGAGAACCAATCGCGAAGGCATCTCTCAGTTGACCGGCATCCTTAGTCCCCACGATTACCATGTGCATCCTATCGAGGTGAAAGGGTGTTTACACTTGAAGAGCGCTTGCTCTCATATCGGCAACAACACGGTTTTGGTAAATCGGTCGTGGATAGATGCGCGGCCACTCAACGGGTTTGAAATCATAGACGTCCCTGATGAGGAGCCCGCCGCCGCGAATGCATTGTTGATCAATGATGTAGTCATCCTTCCGCAATCTTTTCCGCAAACGCGCGCGCTGCTCGAGCGGCGCGGCTTCCGAGTTAGGACGATCGATGTATCTGAGCTGCAGAAGGCTGAGGCAGGTGTGACCTGCACGAGTTTGATCTTCGAGGACAACCGTAGTTGTTCCGGGGGACAACTGATCGGTGACAGAACTCTGCCGTAATTCTTTATCGCTTATCGCTGTTCGCCGCTGCCGCGTCTCCCGGAATGCCTTTCGCATCCCAGATCAAAACATCCGGCCAGTGGTTTTTGCTTAGAAAGTTCGAGTACCCCTTTTCGCCCTTCAGGTAGTAACCAAGGAAAGCAACGCTGTATGAGTTAATGATCTTGTAAGTGGTCTCCATCGAAGTGAACTCGAACGGCTCACTTGTGTCGCGTCGCTTTCCCTCCCCGACCCCGTCACCAAAGTGTTTGTTGATTTTGAACATGTCGGTGAATGAAAAGTGACCGCCATTTTTTAGCTCGAGCAAATACGATGGCCCCGTGTGTTTGGCGTGATTATCGCGAATCGCAGCGTTGCCACCGGCGCCCAGAGTTCTATCTTCGGTTCCGAGCATTCGCAGCGACGGCGCGCCGAGATTTGTGTGCGAGGCCGGAGCGCCGGACATTGCGATCACCGCCTTGAATCGCGGGTCTTGGTCCGACGCCCAATGCGCGGTAAACGAGCCGAATGACATACCGGTGACTGCCGCGCGATCCGTGTCGATTCGGCCGGCGAAACGTTTGTCAGCGCCCTTGTCCCAGCGAATCATCTGATCGAGCAGAAAGCGGACGTCGAGCGGTCTGTCTTTGGAGGATTGATTGCGCTCCGACGCCTGAAACACCACCGGCTTTCCGTCGATAATTGTCCATCTTGCGTTTCCCGTATGATCGGCCGAGACGATGATGTAGCCATGACTCGCCAGGTAATCGCACCAGAAGGTGTTTTGGTTGCGCGAGCCGCCGTTCCCGTGGGAGAAGACCACCAGCGGAAATCGCCCTTTGCGCACCGGAGCGTTCCGGTGAGCGTCATTCCAGTAGATCTTGTCGATCTCCGACGCGCTCATCCTGTAACTTTTCTTGATCAGTTCATCGATCTCGGGGGTTACGCCGCCAGGTGTGAAGTCGGAATACTTGTTCTTCGGGAGACGCTGCGCCTCATCTGTCGCCGGATACCATATCTCTGTGAGAAGCGTTCGAGGTTGCTTTGTCAGATTGTCCGTGCGGCCGGTATCCACAAACACAGTGGTGGTAACTCCTACAGGAAAGGGACCGGCTACTTCGGGATCCGGGAGCCTTGATTTGGTGGCCTTGCCGGAGACTCCTGTTGGCGCGAGTAACGCTGTGATCAACAGCGCTTGCGAGAGGGTGGTTGGCAGTAGTCTGCGCATCATCTTCTCCCAGGGTTAGAGTTTGTCATCTTCAGGTGGAAGTTTTGTACGTTAGTGTTATGCGAGGTCCTATCGCTCGACGGCCATTGCCACCGCGTTGCCGCCACCCAAACACAGCGCCGCCAATCCCCGCCGGGCGTTACGCCGCTCCATCTCGTGAAGCAACGTTACCAGGATTCGGGCACCGCTTGCGCCGATCGGGTGTCCCAGCGCAACCGCGCCGCCGTTGACATTGAGCTTCGCGGGATCAATTCCAAGCTCGCGGGTTATCGCGACAGCCTGCACAGAGAAGGCTTCGTTCAGCTCGATCAAGTCGACTTCTGCAAGATCCCAACCCGCTCGGTCGAGCGTCTTTTGAATAGCTGTCACCGGAGCCATCATAACGAGCTTCGGTTCTACGCCGCTTGTAGCTTGCGCAACTATGCGTCCGATCGGCTCGCGTCCAAGCTTTCGCGCGACGTCTGACGATGCGACAACAAGCGCCGCGCCGCCATCGTTTACACCGGGGGCGTTGCCGGCGGTCACGGTTCCGCCTTCCTTGAAGGCCGGTCTCAGACGCGCGAGCGCTTCAAACGAGCTGTCCCCGCGGGGCCCTTCATCGGTTCTAATGATCAGCGGGTCTCCGGCTTTTCGAGGTATCTCGATTGGAACAATCTCTCGATCGAACCGTCCTTCTTTTATGGCGGCCACGGCTTTGCGATGCGACGCAAGCGCGTACTGGTCTTGCTCCTCGCGGGTGACGTTGTAGCGCTCGGCGACGACTTCGCCGGTGCAGCCCATGTGCCAATTGTCGAAGGCGCACCATAAACCGTCGTTGATCATCGAGTCGATCAACTCGCCGTTGCCAAGTCTGTAGCCTTGCCGCGCGCCTTTGAGCAAGTAAGGTGCGTTGGTCATCGACTCCATCCCACCGGCAACCGCGATTTCAATTTCGCCCAACCTGATGCCGTTTGCCGCGAGCATCACCGCTTTAAGACCGGATCCGCAAACCTTGTTTATGGTTAGGGCCGCGACGCTATTCGGCATGCCGGCTCCGAGCGCCACTTGCCGGGCCGGGTTTTGTCCATTACCCGCCTGGATGACATTGCCCATTATGACTTCGTCGACTGCCGCAGGATCTATCCCGGCGCGCTCTACGGCGGCGCGCGCGGCGATCACTCCGAGATCAACCGCGCTGAAATCTTTCAAGACGCCAAGCATCTTCCCGACCGGCGTCCTTGCCCCTGACAATATGAGTGCATCTATCATGATTGGTTGTCCTAAAGCCCTCGAAGAGATCCAGAAGGGATTCTAACACAGCGGGATAAGGCGGCTAAACGACGATTGTTTGATGGGATTGATGGGTTGCGGCTTACTGTGTCCCACTCCCCTGCCGGGAGATGAATCTGTATCGACCGAAGCATTCGGCTTTGCGCACCTCAGAGGGGGTTGGCCATTTTCCCATCACATCCCACAAACGAGTTGTCAGTGTCCCCATGATGCACGTCGTTGTCAGATCAAACTGGCGGGTGATAGACTTCGTGAACTGTTAAGACCGCATTTATTCATTAGGAGTAGTCGTTCTAGATGCAGGCACTGATACTCGCGGGCGGAAAAGGCACTCGCCTCAGGCCGCTCACAATGCATACTCCCAAACCGATCGTTCCAATTGCCAACCGCCCGTTCTTGCTCTATCAACTCGAATTGCTCAAGCAAGCCGATGTGCGAGACGTCATATTGTCGCTCTCTTACCAGCCGCAGAAGATCGAAGATAAGCTGGGCGATGGGACTGACTACAACGTCAGGGTCAGCTATGCGGTTGAGACGTCGCCGCTCGGAACCGCCGGGGCCTATCGGAATGCCGCGGGATTGATCAGCGAGACGACCGTCGTATTCAACGGCGACGTGCTCACCGATATCGATATCAACGAGGTGATTCGCTTTCATCGTGAGCGACAGGCCGCGGCGACCATTGTGCTCACCCCGGTTCCCAATCCCACGGCCTACGGTCTGGTTGAAACCGAGAAAGACGGGCGTGTCCGCCGCTTCCTTGAAAAACCCAAGCCCGAGGAAGTAACGTGCGATACCATAAATGCCGGGATTTACATTCTGGAGCCGCGGGTTCTGGATTACGTCCCCGATGGCGAGCCTTTCATGTTCGAGTACGGCGTCTTCCCTCAACTTCTCGAACGAAACGAGCCTTTCTACGCATACGTCTGGCGAGGCTATTGGCGCGACATCGGAACACCTTCCAGCTATCTTGAAGCGAACCTAGATGTGATATCAGGGCGAGTGAAGGTCCTGGAGCCTCTCCCGGTTGAGCGAGGAGAGAAGTTCGACGCCTCCGCCGAGATCCAGCCACCGTCGGTCGTCGATCCGAGTTGCACCTTGAAAGCCGGTGCGCAGATCGTCAACTCAGTTGTGAGCCGCAATTGTTACATTGAGGAACGCGCCCGAATACAGGATTCTGTTCTGCGCGCCGGAACTCGAATAGGCGCCGGTTCGACGGTTCAGGGTGCGGTCATCGGCAAAGGGTGTTACGTCGGCCACGCGGTGGAAGTCGGGCGCGGTGCGGTGCTGGGTGACAAGTCCGTGATCACCGACTACAGTCAGATCGGCCAGTAGCGCAACAGACCTGAGACCAGCCGAGGGGAGCAGTGTGAAGCGCCGCGCGAACGCAGAGTCACAAGGTGATGGACACAACCGAACCGACATCCTCTGAAAGTGAGATAGGTTCCAACTCTGTCAACCCCTCATCCCGGCTCGCCCCCGCCTCTGCTCCCGTCTCCGCCACCTGTTCGCTGATTCCGTTTCCGACACGAGTAATGATTCGCGTGCCCAACTGGGTGGGCGATGCCGTGATGGCTGTGCCGGCGCTGAGAGAGCTGCGCCGCATTTTTCGCGAGGCGACAATCACCCTGGTCGCGCGGCCGTGGGTGGCGGGTCTCTTCGAGGGTGAGGGTCTGGCCGATGACTTGATTGCAGCCGAAGACGCGAGGACAGTGTTGCAGGGGGCTGCCAGCTTTTTCCGCGACTCACGGCAATTGAGGCGAAAGAGAATTGATCTGGCGGTGTTGCTTCAGAATGCTTTTGGGGCAGCGATGTTGGCCCGGGCCGGCGGTGCAAAGATGATAGCCGGTTATCCTACCGATTTGCGCCGGATGCTTCTTAACTGCGTCATCCCTTTTGAGCCGAACCATAAGAGCGTGCATCAGGTTCGTTACTATCTGAACATCGCTGCTGAGCTCGAACGCCGGTTGACAGGATCAAGCGTGGTTGAGATCGAAACCGCGCGACCGAGCCTTCAGGTGAGCAGCGATCAGAGGGACGAGGCGAGAACGATTCTGGAGAAGGCCGGTGTAAAACCTGACCGGAATCCGATTCTTGCAATATGTCCGGGTGCCACAAACAGTCGAGCGAAGCGCTGGCCTGCGGAGCGGTTTGCGTCAACCGGCGATCGGCTCTCTAGTCTGAGTGGTTTTCAGATCATAGTGGTGGGTTCAGCCGGTGATCTCGAAGCGGCGACCGAGGTTGCGAGGCACATGCGAACTCCTGCAGCAGTGCTCGCCGGGAGAACGACGATCGCTGAGTTGAAAGCAGTGCTCGCCTGTGCGTCCCTGGTTTTATCCAACGATACCGGAACGGCTCATGTGTCGGCCGCACTGGGCGTGCCTACGGTTGTCGTGTTCGGTCCGACGGAGCACGTTTCGACACGGCCGCTTTCCGAAAAGGCGAGAGTTGTTCGTCATGACGTCGAGTGTTCGCCGTGCATGCTGCGCGATTGCCCGATTGATCATCGTTGCATGACTCGGGTCGAGGTGGATGATGTGTTTGGCGCAGCACAGAGTCTCCTGGTCATGAAGACTGTGTGAAAAGTCGGGCCCTCCTTTAACACTTCCAGCTTCAGTCGGGGATGCAGCGGGCGCCAGTCCGACGTAGCTTGCTATCAATCTGGCGACGACTCGCCGGCGATTAATGCTCGGGGCGTGAACCCGGAGATTCTTCGGGCTCACGCTCGGAGCTGCGCGAATCCCGGAGGGATGCGTCTGGAGTTTGGACATTTGAGACGAGGAAACGCGCGGAACTCCGTCAGGAGTTCCATGTTTATAGCAACCCAGGCAACGGCGAACCAACTCCGTCAGGAGTTCCATGTTTATAGCAACCCAGGCGACGGCGAACGAACTCCGTCAGGAGTTCCATGTGCCGCTGATAGCATCAATACATTTCACCCCTGACGGGG
>JBASRM010000462.1:0-3257 GCA_049273835.1 Blastocatellia bacterium
GCAGTGCCCCTTCCTGCCGCCGCATTTCCGACTCAGAGGTCTTTCGGAAGCGCCAGCCGCTGGCGTTCAGCAAAACGCGGAGCATAAACAGAAGAAATGACGTCGTTACGCGGGCCAGGCGCAGATAGCCTTTCAGCCCGATGTGCGGGAGTGGTTCCGGTGCTGTTGGGCGCGCGTTGATTTGTGGAAAGGGATATGTCCGTTTTAGCTCAGATGCGTGTCCATCGTTCGATCGAATTGACACCTTTGTCGACCGCTCTCTTGGGGCTTGCTCTAGATCTTGCATCAGCGAAATGTACGAAGTTTGGTTGTCCAACGTTGCCAACCAGATATTAGCACATTGGAGCGAATGACTGGAGCGACGACCTTGGAACATGCGCACTCCAGATTTTCGCGCATACACACAGTCTCTGCCGAGGTGGGTATGCGCGAAAACGTGACGCGCCCCTTCGAACACTCGAAAACTTGGCGCAGGTTCCGGGGTTCAAGTATTTTTCAATAAACGTTCAATAGCTGGTTGCTAAATTCTCGAGCGTAGAGTCGTCTATCCGTCTGCAAGGTGGTGTTATGCTGTTTTCCAGAGCCTGTCCAAAGTGCGGAAGCCAAGATATACGCCGATCTCGCCGGCGCAATGCACTGGAAAACGTCCTTTCCTACCTGTTCATTTACCCATATTTGTGCAGGAACTGTGGTCGCCGTTTTCGTCTGGTTGGCCGGAACGGAATGAGTTCGTGATGGTGCGGTGCCTCCGAGTGTTGAGAAGAGGTTCGCCACTAAGGCGCCGAGACACGAAGCTTCACAAAGCTTTTCTTTGTGCAGCTTCGTCAGTTAGTGGCTTTGTGGCGAGACAGGCGCATCACTCATCAACACACATCACTATTACTCATCACCGCTCTGTTTGAATTCTCGCCAGCAGGTCGATACCATGCCAGCGTAACGACTGGAGTGCGAGGTGTAATGACGGATTCGCCCGATAAAAACAAGCCCGCAAGCTTAATTCTCGTCGGGACATCGGGCTTCGCCTACAAAGAATGGAAAGGGATCTTCTACCCCGAAGACCTTTCCCCGAAGAAATACCTGTCATACTACTCCGGGCACTTTCACACTACCGAGATCAACAACACCTTCTACCGCATGCCCACAGCCAAGCTGTGCGAGGGTTGGTACGATGAGGTACCCGATGACTTTTCGTTCACGTTGAAGGTTAGCCAGCGGATCACTCACTTCAAACGATTGCGCAATGTGGACGACGAGATGAACTTCTTTCTCGACAGCGCCGCGGGTTTGAAAGAAAAGCTAGGCCCGATTCTCGTTCAGTTGCCGCCGAATTTCAAAAAGGACACCGAGGTGCTCGACGCTTTTCTCGCCAGTTTCGCGCAAAAAGGGAAGCTCGCGTTTGAGTTCAGGCACGACTCCTGGTTTGCCGATGATGTTTACGATCTGCTCCGAAGGCATAAGACGACGTTGGGAGTTGTCGAGAAAGAAGAAGGCGAAGGCCCCGACACGCCGCGGGAAGTAACCGGTTCATTCGTGTACATGCGCTTGCGGAAGGGCGGCTACTCGAATGAGGAGATGCTTGACTGGGCAAGGTGGATTCGCAATCAAAGCGTGCCGGTCTATTGTTACCTTAAACACGACGACAGCGCGCCGGTGCTTGCAAAGCGGATGCTCGAAGCGTTGGAAGATGTGCGACGCTAGGAGGCTGCTGAAAAAGAAAGCGCGCCACCAAGAAAAAGAGACACGAAGCTACACTAAGTCGAATTGCGATATGGTGTGCGCTTTGTACCCCTTCGTCGCTTCGTGGCGTGGGTAGTTTAGTTTGCGAGGGTTCTTTGCTGGCCGATCAAGACCTAATCGACGCCGCACGCTCGAACCCCGCTTTCAGAACTTCACATCATCGTGATGTCTTTAGCTCCGCGGGGAACCGAAACGGCAGCTCATCAGGCACCACGCTCACTTCAGTCGTGAATTTGAACGGATACTTTCCGCCGCTATCGTAGACCAGCTCAACAAAAAACGCGGTGAAACCGCTCGGAGGTTTGCTCACTCGAGCCGTGTACATGCCGGGCTTTTCCTCTTTTAGCGGCGTGCTTGTGTAGGCGTTGCCGATCGTGTCGACTCGAAAGTCGCGTGCCTTGGGGTTGGTCGCTTGCCAGACGTTCACCTCGCGCGGTTTGTCTTTCACGGTAACAACCAGCGCGCCGTCTTTTTCTTTTTTCCACGAGAACCGCGGGCGGGCCCGGTTGTTGATCACTGCCTGATAGAAGGCCAGCAAGCTTTCACGCGCGTCGGTGCCCGCTAGGTTGTGTTTCGAATTGGGGGCGTAGCGCAGATACTTCTCGCCTTGAAGCTCGCCGAAGTAAAACTGCGAATTGTCCGGCAGGAAAAACTGATCTCCGGAAGCGTTGACCAGATACTTGGGAATCCTGAGCCGGTCTCGATTTCGATAATTGTACGGGTCTTCGATCGCAAGTATGTGCTGATACTCAGGTGTGCCGACCTTGTCGGGAAAGAGCTTGTGATTGACATAGTCTTTTAGCGCGGGTGAAAAGAACCCGTAGGCTTCGAAATGATGGCGGGTGATCACCTCCGAGTTCAGCGCGTCGATAACAGTCGGCATGATGGCGATTACCCGTTTGTCGACCGCGCCCACAAGCCAGGTTGTCCAGCCCCGCTTTGAGCCGCCAGATACGACAAACTGATCGACTTTAAGCTTTCCGCCGGCATCGCTTGCCAGGAATTCCTGAATAGCATCCAGGGCTCGGACGCCGCTCTTGACCATCGCCAGCCGGACCAGCCACGTGTCATCGCCGGTCTGCATCTGCTTCACCCGGCTGTAGGCGATGAGGTCATCCTCTGAGCGGCCTTTGTCCTTCGAGTCGGAGAAGTACAGCGGCTGATTTGGGACCATCCCGAGCTCGGCGACTGCGGTGTTCGCTTCCATCGCGAAGGTTGCGAGCCGATCGGAGATTTTCGCGGCGGCCGCGTCGCGATTACTTCCGCCACCGATGAACAGGAGCGCTTTGTTAGATGTAGTCTTATCGGGTTTGACGATCGTGAGCCAGTGCTTCCACGTTGGGCGATCTACTTCGACAGCGCTGCGCCAGGTCTGTGAGGTCAGATCTATCACGTACTGTTTGAAGCCGTCGCCGTCAAGCGTGTAAACCAGCTTCCATGAGTAGCTCGGGTCGTGTTTCAGGACGTAGCGATCAAGAGCTGTCGTTTGAATGTCAGCAGCGGTTCCGTTTCTGACGGGC
>JBASRM010000478.1:0-17031 GCA_049273835.1 Blastocatellia bacterium
TCCGTGTAGAAACAGGGTTGGCACTCGAAGCCCGGACAGCTTGTCGTCATACAGATCATGCTTCTCGTGTGTGGCTTCATCGGCGATCCGCAACCAGGCGTAGCCGTTAATCACAATCAACTTCCGCCAATAGTCTTCCCCATGGTCGCGCGCCAGCACCGCCGTAACCCGTTCAGCCAAAAGGTCCGGATCCTCAGCCATTACTTCAAAGAAATTACGTGAACCCGGTTTCGCCCGGTAAAAGTGAAACGCTTCGAGAACGATTCCCGAGATTCGATCGGGTTCGTCCAGACCAATCATCGCGGCGATCACCGCCCCGTCGCTGTGCCCCCACAAGATGGGACGCTCTAGATTGAGCGTCTCGAGCAGGCGGAGGGTTTCGACGGCGGCGCGACGATGGAAATCGGTAGGTAGATGACCTATTCTCAGCGAGCGGCCGTATCCGGTGCGGTCCGGTATGACAACCCTGAAACGATCGCCGAATGCTTCGATCTGCCGATCGAACGGATATACTTCATAGCCCCAGCCGCCATGCAGAAAGACCAACGGCCTTACCGAGCCGGATGCACGGTAGTAGATGTCAACGGGACTGATTCCTGGCGCCAGCGGTGACTCAGTAATGGTTACTATTGGCAATGTCTGTCGCTCCCGACAACGGACGTTGATCAGCCTAGAGTAACCGGCTTTTAGGTGACACACCAGTCACGGCTTTTCACGTTTGGTTGGTGCAACTCAGCCACATCTCCCGGCATACCGCGTTGTTCTGTTCATACTACTTTTGCTTGCAGCCCGCTCGAAGCCTGAGCTATACAGTCCTCACCGCCAAGAGGAGGACAAGATGCGATCAGTTGCCGTAGCCCTGTTGCTAGCCGGTCTGTTTCCGTCAAGCGTTCAATCACCTGTTCCGGTGGCCGCCGAACCCCGGCATCACTTGAAGTTCGAGAATGAATACGTGCGAGTCTTCGATGTAATGGTCCCGCCTGGAGACGCCACTCTGTTTCACGTTCATTCTAATGACTACGTCTTCGTTACAATCGGCGACGCCAACCTGAAGGCCGAAGTCCTGGGAGGCCAGCCGGTTGATCTCGTCTTGAAGAACGGCGAGGCCCGATTCAGCAAGGGACCCATCACTCATCGCGTCAGCAACCCGGCGCAGGCCCCGTTTCGGAATATCACGATCGAGATACTCAAGTCCCCTGGCGCTGCCGGCGCATCGACGCCTGACACTTCTCCGGGTCATTCTATCGTGCTCGACAACGAACGCGTGCAAGTCGAGCGATTAGTGCTCGAACCTGGACAGTCTACAAACATGCACACCCACGGGCTCTCGGCGCTCAGCGTGTTTCTCTCGAGATCGAAGGTTCGCGTCGAATCGCCGGGAAAGCAATCCGAGACCATTGAGTACAAACCCGGAGACTTCCGTTGGCGGGCGGCTCCGGTCACTCACTCACTGAAGAATATCGGCACGACCCGGTTTGAAGCCGTCGGCATCGATTGGAAATAACGATCCTGATGGCACCTGCTGTTAAGTCGGATTCATTGCCTTCACTGCAAGATCGGATCATCACGTGCCGGCTTTGCCCGCGGCTGGTCGAGTGGCGTGAGCAAGTTGGTCGCGAAAGGGTCCGCCGGTTTGCTGACCATGAGTACTGGGCGCGGCCAGTCCCGAGCTTCGGCGATCCGCAAGCCAGGATGCTGGTTCTGGGCCTTGCACCCGCCGCTCATGGAGGCAATCGAACCGGACGGATCTTCACCGGCGATCGCAGCGGGGACTGGCTGTTCCGCGCGCTGCATAAGGCCGGCTTTGCGAACCAGCCGGCATCCATTCATCGCAACGATGGTCTTCGATTGCGAGACTGCTATGTGACTGCGGCCGTCCGCTGCGCGCCGCCGCAAAACAAGCCCCTTCCGGTTGAGATTTCCAATTGCAGGCCGTATCTGATTCGTGAGCTTGAATTGCTAAAGCGAGTCGCCGTAGTTGTGTCGCTTGGGCGGTTGGCCTTCGACGCCGCAATCTCCGTCGTGGGATTGCCGGAAGGCACAAAGCGGCGGCCTAAATTCGCCCACGGCGCTGAGTGTCAATTGCAGAATGGCATTACCCTGATCGCCTCGTTTCATCCCAGTCAGCAAAACACATTCACCGGCAAGCTCACCGAACCTATGTTCGATCGAATATTTGCTCGCGCGAAATTGTTGGTCGGTGACTTAAACGACTAGGGCCTTCGCCTCGCTCGTGGTTCTGTTCAGCGCTATCACATGACTGATCACGCCGAGCGTGTATAATAAATTTTCAGTTAACGAGGATTCGCGCTTCAAATCTCGCAGAAGGAGACGGTATGAAAGAGGCTAAGGCCGATTCGAAGAAGGCCGCGGAAAAAAGATCGGAAAAGGCTAGCACTGGTGCAAAGAGTAAGAACGCGTCCGAGAGCGGCGCCCCGGACCTCACCGGCGACGCTAAAAAGAAGAGTGAAACCGGCAAGTCAAAGAACCAAGCTCAGAATCCAGCAACAGGATCTCCTGGACCTCAAGTCGTTGACCAAGAGCCGCAATTGCCCACGACTCACGCGAAGCTTGGCGTGTTCGGCGGGCCGAAAGACCGCGGCATAAAGCCGGATGACAAACTCGCGCTGCCAACCGGTCCGCACGGAGTCTACGAGCGCGTTCGGAGCCTCAACCCGAAGAGCTTCTACTGCTCGATGCGCTGGAACTATCACGTTCAGCACCTGACGCCTGAAGAAGTGAAGCGGTGGTGGGCGAACAAGAAACTGCTTCTCACCAATCCGAAAAACAGCAACGCGGTCGTGGTGCGTGCGGTTGACTACGGACCTCATGAAAACACAGGGCTGGACATTGGTATATCGCCCGGCGCGGCGGAAGCGCTTGCAGTTGAAGCAGGCGACGAAATAGACATAGCGCTTGCCGATTCCAAGGCGCCGCTAGGAAAGCAATAGGTAGGATCAAGCTCGGGCGGGGCGGTTTATTGTTTCTGGTTTCTGGATTTTGGAAACCTGACCCCGAACCCAGAACCCATTTTTATGATTCGCTATCCGGCATTCGATCCACCTGAATACATCGATTGGAAACCTGATCCTGAGGTAGTTGGCGGCTTCAGGCGCACCATCGAAGCGGACCCCGAGCGGCACGAAATCATCAGCGCACTCGAGCCCGCTCAATTACTTGCGCTTTACGAGGGCCTGGTTCGAAATCGGCTTCACGACATCGCGTTGAAGAGATGGGTCAAGCAGGGGGTTACCTCCAAAGCGTGGCTGGGCACCGGAGAGGAAGCCGCTACCATCGGACCAGTTCACGCGCTCGATCGCTCGACGGCACGCGACGGCCTCTCCACTGATTTCGTCGCGCCGATGATACGCAACGCTGGAGCTTGTCACGAGATGGGCCTGCCGATCGCCGCGATGCTTCGCGGTTATCTCGGCACGGAGGATTCTCCAACACGTGGCCGCGATCTCCATATCGGAGACTTCAAGCGCGGAGTGCTGGCACCGATAAGCCATGTAGGCGACATTATGGCTGTCACCGGCGGAGTTGCGCTCACCTTCAAGCTCAGACGCGAGCGTCGAATTGCGCTCACCTGGATCGGGGACGGGTCGACTAAGTCAGGGGTGTTTCACGAAAGCATGAACTTTGCAGCGGTTCAACGCCTTCCAATGATCGTCATCATTCAAGACAACAAAGTGGCCCTGGGCACTCGCTTGGATCAGCATCATCGAGGGTCGTTTCTCGCGTGGCCGTCGGCATATGGAGTACAGGGCCGGGCGTTCGACGGCAACAACGTGCTGGATGCGTATGCCGCCACAAAACTCGCCGCGGTTGCGTGTCGCGAAGCGCGCGGCCCCGTGTTGCTGGTAGCCGACACCTTCAGAATGGGCGGACATGCGACGCACGATGAAAGAGAAGCCCGCACAACTTTTGACGCGGAACTGTTTTCCCGTTGGGGCAAACGAGATCCGATCGGCCTCTTTGAAAACTACTTGATTGAGGGTAGTGTCAACCTCGATAGCGGACCCAAATTGCAGCGCACTGATGCGCTGCGCGAACGCAACGCAGCCGTTTTGCATCGCATAGAACAAACAGTGATCGATGAGGTCGAACGAGCGGCAGAAGAAGCACTGGAAAGCGCGCGACTGCGGATGCCCATCGGCAGGTCAGCTGCCGACGGCGTCTACGCTCAGACCGAACGAGCCGTTGATGAAGTAACTGCCGTGAATGCTGTCTCGTGATTGCGTAATGAAGTGTTTGTTTGATCAAAGACTCAGACCAGATAATTATGTGGTCAGTCGAAGAATACCAGGAAGAACTCATGCGTAGAGCCGGAACCAAGCCTAATGGCTCAGGAAGAAGTGTTCTCCCGGGGAGGGCTGAATGACATCCAGACGTTGGTTCAAAATCCCTCTCGACCCCGAACTTGATGTCCGGACTTTTGTATCAAAGCCAGTTGGAAGTATGAAATCGATTATTTTTTTGCTTATCGTCTCCCTGAGCGCCGGCTCGACCGCGCTTGCTCAAAAGACACGCAAGAAACCGAGCTCACGTTCCCGCGTGACTAAAACTCAACCATCGGCCGCGCCGGCTACAAAACCGAGAATCATCGGTTCGACTGTTGTGATCATCACCAGGAACGGTGACAAGATCACCGGAGAGATCCTTGATCTCAGCGCTTACAGTGTGAGGATCAGGGCCGACAACCTTGAATCCATAATCGCATTCGATACGATCGCATCGCTCTCATTTGCCGGCGCCCCTGCGCAGAGCGCGCGAGTCGATCAGCCGGCAGGCCCGCTGCGAGCGGATTTTTCGCGAGACGCGGATGCGGCGCTCGGTTTTTTTCAAACACTGGCTTCAAACCTCAGAACCGGACTTGATTACACGGAGTACGGCCGCCAAACCGCTGATGTGCGCCGAGCTGGAGAACGGCTCATAACCAGGTACAGCTCGACGGATAATTCCGCTGAGGCGCGAGTGGTGTCGCTGATCGCTGGAGCGTTAACCGATTACACCTGGGCTAAAACACTCTGGACCCTGAAATTTGGACGGTCGAGCGACGGAACCATCTCGGAGACCGACTCTCCGGTGGTTACCGACACGCTCGCGCTGTACCCTGATCTGCGCGCGAGTGCCGCTTCCGGAAATAGACTCTCGGCTGAGAAGCTAATGGCCGGGGTTTGGAGGAAAGCTGCGGAAAAGACCGATCGCGCTAGAGCGCTGCTCGGTTCGCCGCGTTAACCACTGATCGGTTGTGAGACCGAAGCCACCTGTCTGCGGCATGTTACGCTTAATGTTCCCGATGCCGATGGGTGTGGGTCCAGGCATCGGCGAGCCGAAGTCCCACGATCAAACCCGTTCACGCAAGGTTCGCAACATCTTCGTCAAAACTGGCTGTGCTCAGCTCCGATTTCGTGTTTGCGAAGCTGTACTGCTCGCGAAAAGTTTGGATGATCTGGTCCAGCGGAAGGTCCGCATAGGCGCCTCGCTGGCTGACGTACTCCATGTGCCTATTCCCTTGCGTATCGAAGGGGTGATACAGCGAATCGTTTCGCCCGTCGAACTCAAGAGGCGACAATCCGAACTTCTCGCACAATTCGACGTTGAAGGCCGGCGTCGCCTTAACCCACTTCGCTTCGACCAGCATTTCGGTATATCCGTGCCAGTAGAAAATATCCGTGCGCATTCTCTGTCGCAGACGCTCGGTGGAAAGATGATTGCGGACATCCGCGAACCCGAGCCTGGCTGGGATGCCAACTGACCTGCAGCACGCGGCTAACAAAATGGACTTTGAAACACACCACCCTCGCCTGGACTCAAGAGTGGTGCTCGCTTTCATGCCTTCGATGGTCAGATCTATCTGGTAAGGGTCGTAGCGAATAGCGTCTCGAACCGCATAAAATAACTTGATCGCTCGTTGGATGTCTGAGCCGGCTTGTCCGGTGTGGAACCGGGTGAACTGCAAGACGGATGGATGGGTTGATTCAATTGTCGAGGTTGCCGTTATGAGTTCAACGTAGTTCATACAGAAATCAGCTTAACCGAAGGTGGGCTGCTGAGCCAGACTGCCGCTTAAGGCAGCGCGATCGGTCGACGGTTGCCGGTCGCGGCGCTGCGCTTTTATACTATCAATATCATCGCAGTACTTAATTGAGTTGGAGAGTTTATGGTTTGCCATCAGTGTCGCGGCCAGCTAAAGATCGAAGGATTCATATCGCGGACAGACGAGTGCCCGAATTGCTCGGCCGACGTCCACTGCTGTTTGAATTGCGACAACCACGATCCGCATGCGCACAACAGGTGCCGTGAGCCGCAAGCTGAGTGGGTCACCGATCGCGAGAAGGCAAATTTCTGCGATTTCTTTCGGCCTAACATGCTCACTCCGGGCGCAACTAAGGGTCCCGCGTCGGATCCACGCTCGGCATTCGATAGTCTCTTCAAGAAATGAGCCGCCGCCCTCGGTTAGGAGTGCGATGTTTATTCGGTCATCATTGTCCGTCCAATCAGACTCGCCCGAGTTCATCAACCATCTCGTCGCCAAACGGGTCCATTGGATTTTATGGTTTCGGTTTCAATCTCTCGATCGTATTCCGAAGCGGCGTTAAAACATCGAGCGGTCTGAGGGCGGCGAAGTATTTGGGGGGCGGATAGTGTCGTCGGGTCCCAGTGAAACCTGCTCCGATGCCAGTCTTGCCTGTGCCCGGGCAATGTCGCGCAGCGTGATAATGCCAAGCAGCCGGCTGTCGTCAGTTCGCGATACGACAGGAAGCTGAGACAACTCGCGCTGGGCAAGCTTCAACACGACGGTGTCGAGCGTTTGATCCGGATGGGAGTGCACGACCTTGCGGGTCATCACAGCGTCGATCATTTCTTCCTCCCGGCCCTCCCCCTCCAGCCGCCGCAGATCCCCAGTCGTGATCAAGCCCGTCATCCTGCCGTCTCGCAGCACCGGGTACCCGTTAAACTCGAGCCTCCCGACGATGTCGAGAGCTTCGCGCACGGTGATGTCTTCGGTAAGCGTCACTACGTCTTGAGTCATCACCGACGCCGCAGTAATCCGCGTCAGTACATCGGTCTTCGGAGCCTGGCCCAAATGAATCCCATCCTGGAACAAGAATGCTTCGTAGATCGATAACGGCGTCAGCCGCGAAGCCACCGCATACGCAATTGCGTTTGCGATCATAAGCGGTAAGATGATCTCGTAGTTGTAAGTCATCTCGAAGATCAACAGGATCGAAGTTATCGGCACTCTCACGACTGCCGCAAACACTGCGCCCATGCCTACCAGGGCAAAAGCCCCGCGGGCGATGGCGGCGTTGGGCTCCACATACATCAGCAAGTGCCAGACTGTGACACCGAGCAAGCACCCGACAAACAAAGAAGGTCCCAGGACTCCCCCGGACATCCCGGAACCATAGCTGAAGGCCGAGGCAAGTATTTTCGCGATCATCAGAGCTACAACGGCCCTCAGCAGGAGTTGATCTTCTCCTCGAAGCACCGTTCCCAGAAAGTCATAACCGATGCCAAGCGCGTGCGGTTGCCACAGCCCGATTACCCCAATGATCACTCCGCCTACCGCGGGTTTTGACCACCCCGGCACGTGGACGCGATCCCGAAACACAAAGCGAAGCCAAAGGATCAGTTTGGAGAACACCACGCCAACCACCCCCGCTGTAACCCCGAGCGCGGTATAAGCGAGCAGCTCCTTTGCATCGTTGAGCGCATAGATGTTCGCGCCGAGGAACAGCGGGTTCTTACCGAGTAACGCGCGCTCGATAGTAGCTGAAATTACGGCGGCGATCACTATCGACGCTGCCAGCTTTTGATTCAGGTCGCCGATGATTTCTTCCAGCGCAAAAGTGACCGCGGCTATGGGTGTGTTAAAAGCCGCAGCGATGGCGGCCGCCGCGCCGACCGGAAGCTGGTTCATTTGCTTGCGCCGCGGAATTGAAAACATCCGTGCGATGGCGTGCGAGAGCGCCGCGCAAATCTGAACGGTTGGGCCCTCGCGTCCAAGACTGGCCCCCGAGCCGACGCAGAGAGCCGAAATGACGGCCTTTCCGGCGGCTACGCGCATCGGAACTCGGCCGTAGTTCATTGTGTAAGCGATCTTGACTTGCGGGATCCCGCTGCCTCGCGCCTCGGGCGCAAAGAAGTGGATAAGCAGTCCTGCGGCAAGCCCACCCGCGACGGGAATGACCAGGATCCACGCTGCCCGGCTTGGACCCTGAATGGCGAGTGCTCGTTCGATCAGGTTGGCGGAGATAAGCTTGATCAGGAGGTGATAGCTGACGGCGACAAGACCGCAGGCGATCGCGATTGTAACGGTGAGAACAAAATACTTCTGATTGGCAGGGAGACGAAGCCGCTGGAATATTCTGGTCGCGTTAAGCTCGACACGGTGCCATTTTCTTATGAACTCTGTTTGTTCCACCTTCGCCTTAACCGGATTGTTGAGGAGGCAGGACTTCCCCGCCCATCGGATCGTAAGCGCGATGATACATCAAACGGTGAGGTAGGGCCATTTCTTAACAGCGAACAGTGCGTAAAGCGCCCGCTAGGCGGGCTTGAGGATGCTGCTGCGCGGGCTTGGACGTGAGTCTCGGGGCATGTTCTGGCGTCGCGTTTCCCCAGAGCTGCGTGCGTTGCCCTGGGCACGCTGTCGCCCGCTGCGCGGGTCCCCGCACAGTTCACTGACGCGCCCCCGCCGCTACTTTCAACTCATTCAGTACTTTCTTGACTCCGGGAACCCCCTGAGCGACCCGCTCGGCCAGCAACTGTTCGGCCCGAGACCTGACGGTTCCTGACAGCGTGACCGAGCC
This sequence comes from Blastocatellia bacterium, assembly GCA_049273835.1. Lineage (GTDB taxonomy): Bacteria > Acidobacteriota > Blastocatellia > UBA7656 > UBA7656 > Onstottus_A. The sequence goes on from JBASRM010000478.1 coordinate 8,823, forward strand.
ATCCTCGGCTTTGACCTGAATCGTCCGGGTGTTGAACGCATCGGTCTGGAACAATTCGAACTGAACACGCTTCGCAAGATCAGCAGTCAGATCGGCCGGCGAGCTTACCGCAGGTGGTTCGGTGGAGGCTTGAGGATTTGTGACGGTGAGGTTGTTAGTCACGCCCGAAACGCCGTCAACCGCGCGCGCGATTTGCTCGACTCCGTTCCGCTGCGTCGGAGTTTCGACAGTCCCGGACAACGTTACCGATCGGTTCTCGACACTCACATCGATCTTCTTGCCCGCAAGCTCGGGGCTTCTGGTCAGGGCCTCGAGGATGGCGACGCGTATCTCGAGGTCCTCGACGTGCACGCTTTCGCTCGAGGGTTGGGCGCCAGGATCCACCGCTATTTCATTCTTAACTTCCTTTACGCCCGGTGTGTCGCGCCCGATCTCGCCGGCCAGCGATTTGATATCTTCAGACGGTACCTGACCACTGAGCGTTATGACACCGTCATTGGTGTTGACGTTGATGTCGAAGCCTGCGAGACGTTTCGAGAGCCCCAGCGCCGTCTTTACTTTCCGCGTCGTAGCCGCATCGCCAGACGAGGAGAAAACTTCGCTCAGGCTCGCAGGCTTTTTCCAGCCGTGGGTGTAAACGTAATAACCAACCCCGGCAACGAGTATGACGATCACAACGACGATCAGCTTGCGCATTGTTTGGTCCTCCGCCGCCCTCCCGGAGATGAATGATAGCACGCGGAGTGTCGACAGACTTCAGCTAGCCGGGCAATTACAATCAGGTCGGCATTTGATAGATGCGATATGTCTTTGATCTGCGGCCACCGATCAGATCGGCCGCGCGGTTCATCATTACATTGTTCTCGAGTACCCAGCTCATTTCCCCGGTTGGAAACCCGGCCGCGGGACCGCGCCGATAAATCTCGTCGAGGAAGATCGAACCCATACCCAGGTTTTGGAACTCGAGGATGCCGCCCATTGTGATCACTCGAATGGAGCTTATTTTTCGCGAATGCCAAAGGAGCTTGATGAGGCCTAACGGGAGCAGCCGCCCGTTTATCTTCTTCAGCGCGCGATTGATGTCAGGCACTGCAAGCAGAAATCCAACCGGCCTGGTCTTGCCCGCTTCCAGGCGTTGTTCAGCGATCAGGACTACTCGCGGATCTACAATCTGCTTGAGGTCTTTGGCCAGATGGTCGAACTCTTCTTCGCTCATCGGCACAAACCCCCAGTTGCGGCTCCAGGCGTCATTATAAACATCGCGGATAATCTGCACTTCGCGCTTGAAGTCCTTCATGTTCACGGTTCGCACCGTGATGTTGCTTTTCCGGCGGAGCCGCTCTGCCACCCGTTGCAGCTTGTTTGAATGGTTGAAGTAATCGACCCCGATGTCGTACGCATACAGGTCCATCGCCTTCTTCATACCATACGCCTCGAGTAGCTCGGCGTAGTATGGAGGGTTGTAGGTCATCATCACCATCGGGTCCAAATCGAAGCCGTCGACCAGCAGAGCGCATTCGTAGTTTGTAGAGGGATTGACGGGGCCCCGAATGACTTCCGCTCCGCGCGAGCGCACCCAGTCTCGCGCAGTATGCAAAAGCGCAGTCGCAGCTTGCGCATCATTCTCGACTTCGAAGAAACCAAAAAACCCGCTGCGTTCGCCGTGGAACTCGTTATGAGCGCGGTTGAGTATGGCCATTATGCGGCCAACGACCTTGCCGTGCCGTTCGGCGAGAAACATCTCCGCGTCTGAGGTCTTGTAAAAGGGGTGGCGCGTTGTATTGAGGATGTCTTTTTGAGCGATCCGCAGCGGCGCAATCCAGTGTCGGTCGCCGCGATAGAGGCGGTAGGGTAGCTCCACAAACTCTCGTTTGTCACGCGAGCTCCCGACGCGCCGGACGCTAACTTCAGTCACGATTCTTGAAGCGCTCATAAAGCGCAGCGATTATAGGGGAGCTGGTGCTAAGGCACAAAGGGCTTGGAAGGATCACTTTCCAGGTGCATAAGGAGCCGATGACGCTCAAGTTGACCACCTTAACTACCCGGCTTAGAATTCTAGCTTCGTCACTTCAAGGAAAAGTCGTCATGGATGAGCGCACATTCAAAACACTCGAACTCGAAGCGCTGGTGAACCTTCTCGCGCGTCACGTGCAGACTCCGCTAGGACGCAAACGGGTGATAGCGCTTCTGCCTTCGAGTGATCGCGACTACATCAACCGAGAACTCGATCGCACGACCGAGTGTGCCGGCTACGTTGCAACCGGCGGCGCGTTCGGGCTGGCAGATGTGGGTGATCCCGCTGAGTCACTGGCCGAGTTGCAAGTCGAGGGAACCAGTTTAGAACCTCTGCAGATACTCTCGCTTCAGAGGCTGATCGGCGCGGGAATGGACGTCCGCGAACAGTTTGCCGATAACGAAATAAGAAACCGGTATCCTCAGCTCTCTGGGATCACCGCTGCGATCCCCGATCTTCGCCGGATGCTCGCCTCAATACGCGGGAAAATCTTGCCTACTGGCGAGATCGACGACAGCGCAAGCCCGGTGCTGCGCCGCATTCGCCGGGAGATCAACCAACGGCGGACGCGAATCTATCGCAACCTCGAATCGCTGATGCACGAGCGCGCACCGTCCGCGATCCAGGAGGACATCGTCACTATCCGGAACGGACGCTTCGTGATACCGGTGCGCACCGACTCTCGGGGCCAGGTTCCGGGCGTGATGCACGGTCTCTCATCAAGCGGGCAGACCACGTTTGTCGAACCGCTTACGATCATAGATCAGAACAACGAGATGGTCCGGCTGAGAGAAGAAGAAGAAATCGAGATCGCGCGAATTCTGCTCGAGATCACCGAGGCGTTCAGATCAAACCTTGCAGCCATAGCGCGAATCGCCGAGGCGCTCGCCGAGATCGACTTCACTCATGCCAAAGCAAGGCTGTCTGCCGAGTTCAAATGCGTGCGACCGACCATGATCGACGGCCGTGGGCTGCTACTGGAAAACGCGCGGCATCCGCTGCTGGAGCATACGCTCAAGCAGTCAGGCGGAAGAGCAGTGCCCATCTCACTCGAGATGGACGAAGCTCACCAAACAGCAGTCATTAGCGGGCCGAACTCCGGCGGCAAGACTGTAGTGGTCAAGACCATCGGACTGATCGCGTTGATGGCCCAGAGCGGGCTGCACGTCCCGGCGACCCGCGCCGATCTGCCGGTTTTCGGCCAGGTGCTCGCCGACATTGGCGATCAGCAATCGATCGCGGCTAACCTTTCGACATTTACAGCTCACATGCGCAATATCGCGGAGATGGCCCAAAGCGTGTCACCTCCATCGCTGATTTTGCTTGATGAAGTTGGGACCGGGACCGATCCCGATGAAGGCGCGGCCCTCGGCGTCGCGATTGTTGATTTCTTTCACCGCGCGGGCGCGACAACCATTGCCACCACTCATTACAACCCGCTCAAAACCTGGGCCTCACAAGCCGACGGAGTGCTGAACGCTTCAGTCGAGTTTGACGAAGCAACGCTCAGACCGACTTATCGATTGATCGTTGGAGTGGCGGGGGCCTCGTCCGGGCTGGAGATCGCCCGCCGGATGAATCTGCCGGCCGAGATCATCGGCGACGCGGGCGCACGGCTGGATCCTGCTCACATCGAAGCAAGCGATTATCTGAAACAGCTCAAGAAGCTGGTCGATGAACAGCAGGGCTTGCGTGCGGCGCTGGAAGACGAGCGCCAGGCGACCGCGGACAAGTACTCCCGGCTCGATCTTGAATTCTCCGCACGCGAGGCTGAACGCCAGAGAACATTCGAGAGCCAACTCTCGCAAGTAGTCCGAGACTTCGGCGCCGAAAGCGAGCGCTTGCTCCGAACAGTCAACGACCGGGTGACGACCGCGCGTTTGAAGAAAGAAATAGAAGCGCGCGCCGCGGATCTGCGCCGATCGGCGGCGGTCCGCCTGCGCAAGCAAGTTGCCAGTGCTCCGGTACCATTCTCATTCGTGTCGCCTCTCGCCGAAGTCCGCCCGGCGACCGGGATTGAATTTGAGTTAGACCTTGCGGAGATACACGAACGCGATCGGGTAAAGATAAAGGCATTGGATCAGGAAGGCGCCGTTGAATCGGTGAACGGCGACGAGTACACAGTGCTCGTGGGCTCACTGCGGTTTCGGGCTAAGCGGGATGAGATTCAACTCACCAAGGCCGCCGCTGCTCCGGCAACCAGGCACGTCGCTGCCCTGCCCCGGGGAGTCAGCGCCGATGTGAGCGTCGATGAGAATTTCACTCCTGAAATCAACGTGATTGGCGCAACCGTAGATCAAGCCACCGATCGCGTTGACAAGTTTCTCGACGAAGCGTTTATGGCAGGCGCTGAAACAGTCCGCATAGTTCACGGCCACGGCAAGGGCGCGCTCCGGCGGGCGATCGCGGAGCTCCTCACCGGTCACACCCACGTTGAACGCTTCAACCAGGCGCCTTCCAACGAAGGCGGAGCCGGCGCAACAATCGCGACGCTCAAGAAGTAGTGAGAGCGGCGAACCGAGCGCCTCCCGTTGATCTGCTTTGCCAGAGTCATCAGGCCATCGGCGACGCTCGCTTGGAACAAACAAAGGCTCGTAGTAACGCCTTCAGCGGAAGTTGTAAATGCACCGCGTGAAAAAGGCCCGAACGAACTTCCGCCGGAAGACGGCACTACGAACCTTTGTTGTTGTGCGCGGGTGTGAACGCTGTGGGACCCCAGCAGGAATCCTGCACAGTTCGACTATTTCGGTTGGTAGATGGGAGATCGGACCGTCGCGAGTTGGCCCTTGAGATCCTCGCCGCGGATGCCGTTGATGTCCGCATAAAAAGAAAGCTTCCCGGTTTTGCCGTACACTGTTGGCGATGCCGTAGCAAAGAACGCCTTCTCATCGGCGCTCACTGTCAAAGCAAAGCGGTAACCGCTGGTTTCACCGTCTTGGATGTCCCTGGGTACACCGCTGAGTCTTATCAATTCCTGGAGCGATGCGTTCTTGCCTTCAAACTTGCGAGAGTAAATTATCTCCGCGCCGATGATTCGCTGGAGCATCTCAACGGCTTCGCCCTCGTTCACCAGCATCCGAGTGTTGAAGAAGAAACTGCGTCCTTGTGAGTTGACGATCTCGAGCGTTTCCTGATCGCCGACAAGCCATTCGCCTTTGACTCGCACGAGCCCCACCTGTTGGGGTTGTTCCGCGCCTCCGAATCTCAAATTGACTGTCGCGGTGTCGCTTGTAATTTGCTCGTCCGTTGGCTCGATCTTGTCCGGGATCGACGTAAACGTGCGGGCGAAGTCAGGGTCAAGATCTTGAAGCTCGGCGGCGGTGAGTCCTTCAATCGCGTTGCGATAGACTGAGTAACGGAACCCCTCAACGTAACGCTTCTCTTTGAGCGCGTGATAAAAGTTGATCACGGTCTCGGTTGGTGATCCCGGTTTCTTTTGCGCATGCACGGCCGCCGCGAGGACTGTTATGGCAACTATGGAAATGACGCTTCTCTTCATGACACTCCGAAGTTTTGATAACTGAGCTGTGGGAGCTGCCTAAACAAGACCTCGACGAACTATTCTGTGGGGCTCAAGGCAATGTACGCAGCCTAATATAAATTCTGGGGTGGCGATGTTTCAAGATTAAATGGGTGTGCGCGTCCAGGTTTCGCGCGTATCGACAGGCCAGCGGCTGTGAAACTTCTCAGACATCCATTCCGTCCTATCTTCATAACAGTCTCGCCAGCGGTGCGTCGTGAACTGGCTGGTTCCTTAACTTGTAGCTCGCTGCTGAAGTGTGTGATGTCCAAAATTATGATCGTCGCGTTCGGGATAATCGCTCCGATAGTGAGCGCCCCGCGACTCACGCCGCGACAGCGCAGCCTCGGCGATCAATCGCGCAAGCGTCACGAAGTTCCACGACCGCGTGTTCAGCGGACGCGCCGCAATCTCTTCCAGTGACCCAAGCGCCTCTTTGAGCCCCGCCTCATCCCTAACGATCCCGACCTTGTCCCACATTATCCGCTTCACCTCGCCGCGAGTGCCGTCATCGATCCGCCAATCCGCCGCCTCGCCGAAATCCCAATCGCGAGGCTGAACCGCTTCCACCTTCACCGGAGCTTCTTTCGCCGCCGTCGCGCCGGCCCGCGCGCCGAACACCAAGCCTTCAAGCAACGAGTTCGATGCCAGCCGGTTAGCTCCGTGCACTCCGGTGCACGCAACTTCACCAGCCGCGTGGAGTCCCGCGATCGACGAGCGGCCCCATACGTCGGTGCGAACGCCGCCCATCGTGTAGTGCGCTGCCGGGCTGACCGGTATCAAGTCCCGCGCGATATCGATGTTGTAAAGCAAACACGTGTTGAAGATCTTCGGGAAGCGGTCCCGCACGAAAGTTCGATCGAGGCCCCGCATATCCAGCCACACCTGGCTCGCGTGCGTTCGCTGCATTTCGAAATGAATGGCCCGGCTCACCACGTCGCGCGGCGCGAGTTCGGCCCGATCGTCGTGTTGAAGCATGAAACGATCGCCCTTTGTATTGAGCAACACACCCCCTTCGCCACGCATCGCTTCCGACAACAGGAACCGCGGCGCGTTGGGCGCGGCAAGCGCGGTCGGATGAAACTGTATGAATTCAAGATCAGTCATCATCGCGCCGGCTCGATAAGCCATCGCCTGTCCGTCACCTGTCGCTACGTCCGGGTTCGTCGTGTGCAAGTAGAGTTGGCCCGCGCCTCCGGTAGCAAGCACAACCGCTCGCCCATACAAAGCGCAAATCTTAAAGTCTGTTGGCTCGACGTAGGTGACCCCGAGACATCGCCCATCCTTGACTATCAACGATTGAGTGCAAGCGTGAGGCAAGAAAACGATGTTGGGAAACTTCTTCGCCCATGCAACCAGCGCCCGAACGATTTCACGGCCGGTAGCGTCCCCCCGGGCATGCAGCACGCGTGAACGCGAATGCGCGGCCTCGCGAGTAAACGCCAGGTTCCCACCCTCACGATCGAACTCGGCGCCGTGCCCGATCAACTCGGTTATGTAGCGCGGCCCTTCTTCGACGAGCACGGCGACTGCGTCAGGATCGCATAGCCCCGCGCCCGCATCGATCGTGTCCTGATAATGAAGGCCGATAGCATCGTCGTCGCTAAGTGCGACCGCTACACCACCCTGCGCATATTCGGTGTTGGATTCGGTGACTTGATCTTTGGTGAGCACAGCGACGCGCCCGTGAGCCGCAAGCTCAACTGCAGCGCGGAGCCCGGCGATCCCGCTTCCAACGACGATGAAGTCGATCTGATCAGTCACATCCAGATTCTACAGCACGGACTCCCGATTCGCATTTGGTGGGTGTTGGCCGCGGGATCCAGAATTCCTCGGTTCGCCGGGTGGAATTTCAGTGAGTGCGTTGTCCGGCTAGCAGGACGCTTCGCAGCGACCGTCGTCCGCATCCCGGACGTACGGCTTTTGGTTCTTTGAGGAGTTGGTGCCCGGGTGTTGACGCGGAGTAGCCTGAGGCCTGTACTTGTCGCCTGCCTCGGGTCTTGTCCGGCCTCACTTCTTTCCCGCGTTATGAGATGGCACCTTCTGGTTTATCAATTGGGCAATGTCAGTGTGTTTCTGTTCTTCTGCATACATCACCGCGGTTCTGCCGCCAGTGTCTTTGACCGTCGGGTCCGCCCCGGCATCAAGCAGGATTTTGACGATCTCGGTTTGACCCACAAGCGCCGCCTGCATCAGGGGTGTGTAGTTGCCGGACGTTTTGTGATTAACATTCGCTCCCTTCTGTATCAGCAGCTCAACGGCTTCCTTGTTTCCCATCCCCGCCGCGTTCATGAGCGGGGTAACGCCCGAAGCGTTTGCGGCATTCACATCAGCTCCAGCCTCGACCAACCGCCGTACTTCGATGGTGTCACCAGCGTTCACTGCGCGAAGCAGCGAAGTGTTGCCGTCCGAGTCCTTTGCCTCTATTGCTTGGGCTGATTGCGCAGATGAAGCAGTGTTCTGGTTGGATTTTGATGAACCGCACCCGATCAAAAACGAGGCCAGCATGAACAGAATTATGAGTTTGATCATTGTAATCTTCCTTTCCGATTGCGTGACAGATCTATTCGCCTTACGGAGCGTTTGAATCTATCACAAGCTTCAAAAAGACCAAAAGCGGAAGGGAAGCCCGCCGACTCCGAGGGCGGAGCCCATCGGCACAGAGGGCGGCGAAG
>JBASRM010000481.1:0-1635 GCA_049273835.1 Blastocatellia bacterium
CTTCGCCGACTTTTTTGCTTGCGCTTTCTGGGCTGAGGGTTTCTGTCCCTGCGCGAATGGTGAAGTTAGAACCGCCACCAATATCAGCGGGATTACAAAGGAATCGATCATCTATACAAATTCTATCCGAGCGCAAAGAACGCAGTCAAAGATGGTTCCGAAAGATCGAGCAAACAGGCTCTGGCAACCCGTGCTTCCATGCCGATGACCACTCAACTCTGACGGGTAAGCACGTAGAACCACCGAGGGTTGTCTGCGGTGCCGGCGCGCAGAAAGTCCGTGACCTCGAAACCCGCGTCGATTGCGGCAAGAAATGCATCACGGGTCGCTTCACGCCACGCACGTCCCGCTCGAGGGTCGTGTTCCTTCAACGAGTTGATGTTGTAAGGAATCTCGATCGTGCAAAGGCCGGATGAGAGCCTGCTGAAGTCCTGGATCTGAGGAAGGTCTCCGTCCCTTCTTACGAGAGCCGACTTGAGCAACTGGGATCTGTCCACATCAGAATCCCGGTCACCTGGAGACGCCAGGCGCCGATCGGGAGACGCAAGTCGTTTGACGCGCTCCGTGTTGAGAAGCCATCTAACCCACAGCCGGTCCGTCCCAAAGCCCTGATGCAAAGGGCTGGACGTAGCTTCGCCGTAAAAGTCAACAATGTATCGCTGAGAGACGACTCCCAGCTTCGCAAAGTTCAGATGCGCGTTTAAGCATTGAAGCGGATCGTAGGTCCATGAGATTTCGTCGAGGCCCTTCTTCAACACGCGTTCGCGCTGCGCCATCTTCAGATAGAAGCCCGCCTGGACGTTTCTGTACGCAGGTCTGACCGCCAGCATATGCGAGTGGATCGAAGCCCGGCCTGCTTCATACGCCGGAAAGCCGTAGGCAAATCCGATCATCGTGTTGCCGGCGAAGGCGGCCAGCACGACCCCGCCCGCGTGTTGGGTCGCCATCAAGGTCGCGGCCGGTACCGTGTCAAGATCGTTGAAACCCCAGGCTTCCTTTTGTATGTCTTCGATGGCGTGATACTCGTCGTCGCTTTCAACGTCGCGAATATGGAAACGCCGATCATCGATCTGCCATTCGAACATAGCTGTCATTCTCTGATTTTGAACGTTGCTGATCCGCGCAACGACTCGCTCAGTCTAGACCGCAGCCGAGGGCTTGCCAAGCGCTTCGACCGGTCGGCCGGGGAGCCTGCAAATCCGTCGATTCCTCGCCAGTTGAGAGGCCGTGCCGGGCAGCCCTCAAACAGTTGTCGGGCCCGCCACAAGTCATATAATATCAAGGTTCTCGAACTGCCTTTGAATCTCTGAGAGCCGCTACACAGCTCTCAATGCGGATTGAGGTCTTCCGCGATCCCGTGACGAAATCTGAATAAGGAGCCTCCTTAACTATGGCTGTCAGAACCCACGCACCCGAGATCGTTTCTCCCGAGACTGGTGATCTCAAGACACACCCCAGAGGGCTGTACGCTCTATTCGCGACAGAGATGTGGGAGCGGTTCAGCTTCTATTCGATGCTCGCGCTGTTTACCCTCTATATGCAGGACTCCAGAGACGGCTTTAGCTGGACTCCGGCGCAAGCAACGAGCCTTTACGCGAACTACCTGATGTTCGTCTACGCCAGTCCGTTGATCGG
>JBASRM010000483.1:0-2120 GCA_049273835.1 Blastocatellia bacterium
AGCAAACCGAGAGCTATCACTCGCTGCCCCACCTGTGGATTGGATTCTGTGCACTGATCCGATGTGTAGAAATCAAGCCAGAAATTGCTGTTAGGCGTTGAGTTGAAACTGCCGATTATGTGCAACATTCCGTTCATGAAAGTCACGGAGATCATCGTCGGATAATTTTGCAACACATTAGCTCCAACGTCGGGATCACGGGGATCGTTCTTTGTCGCCCCTGCCGGACCCAGATCAATCCCACCGGCCACGTTCGAAAAAATCGAATTAGAACGAGTGTCGATTCTAAAACCAGGCGCGCCGGGATTATCGGTCAGGTTCGGAATTCTTAGGCCGCTGGCTCCGTTGAAGGCGATCACGTTCTCCTTAATGATGTGAGTGACGCTATTGACCTCGACAAAAATTCCATCCTGCCCGTTGCCGAGGGCGCCAGTACCCGCGCTGTTCGTACCCATGAAGTTTCCCTGAATTGTTGTACCGGTGCCTCCCGTCTGACCATTGTTGAGAAACCCGATGATGATGCCAGTCAACCTGTTTCCGGAAATGATGTTTCTCGCGCCGGCGATTGCGCCGCCTACTGTGCTCCCCGTAGCCTGGGTCACCGTCACGCCATAGGTGTTTGGCAAGGGAGCATTGCCGGTCGCATCCGTGCCGATGAAGTTCCCTTGCACCAGGGTGCCTGTTGCCCCAACACCAAGCACGACTCCATAAGGGTCATTACCAGAGATCGTATTGCGCGCTGTTGGCGTCGTTCCGCCAAGAGTGTTGTTAAGGATTGCCGTAGCGGCGCCGCTCGGATCATAGACAAAGATCCCGGCGTTGCCATTCGGCGCCGTGTTCGTGCCGGCCCCGTTGGCCCCAATAATGTTGCCCTGCACAAGGTTGTTCTGAGCATCGTCCTGCAGGAAAACGCCATACTCCAGGTTGCCCGAGATCAGATTGCCCGAGCCACCCCCGGTGCCGCCGACAGTATTCCCTGACGCACCCTGGATGTAGACGCCTACACGCTGGTTCCCAAGGCTGATGTTTCCGGTGGCGTCCGTTCCGATGTAGTTGCCTTCCACCAGATTACCCGTTGCGCCGCCGCTTATTACTATCCCGCTGCCGTCCACACCGGAAATGAGATTGCGCGCGGCCGAGACCGTGCCGCCAATGCGGTTATTGCTCGAACTTCGGATAGCAATGCCTGCTGCTATTGGTCCGGCCCCGAACGGCGCGAACGCGCCGGTACCCACGGCGTTGGCGCCGATATAACAATTCTCGATGATGTTGTTGCCGTTCGTGATCAGCACGACGGCTGACACGCGATTGTTGCTGGCAAAGCGATTGAGCGTCAATCCACGGACCGAGGAGTTGCCCGCGGTTATTTCAAGGCCATTCCCACCACCGACTGATGCGCCATTGATTTCGACACTTGGAAATCCAGAGTAGCCCGGCTGTGTCGTTGCATCGATATCCACCGGCTGCGTTACCTTTGGCAGAGGCGACAACAGTAGAATCGTAATGCCGCTGCCATTGGTGCCCTGCACTACGGTGAAGGTTCGGCCTGCCACTATAATGGTCCCGGCTCTAGTCGCCCCGGTCGAATTAGCAGCAACCGAGTAGCTGACTGTTCCATTCCCGTTCCCGCTCGCGCCAGCGGTCACGATTATGAATGCGTCATTGCTTACCGCTGTCCATGGGCATCCGGCAGGAGCTGAGACCGTTACAGTACTACCGCCCCCGCTGGACGTGAAAGTCTGGCTGGTTGGACTAATTGAATAAGTGCAGCCCGGCCCTGCGCCTTGCGATACAGTGAACGTCTGGCCTGCAATAGTCATGGTGCCTGTACGCGCCGCCCCAGGATTTACGGAGACAGTGTAGTTAACGGTCGCGACGCCGCTTCCCGAGGCTCCAGAAGTGATATTGATGAAGGAGAGGTCGTTGCTGATCGCGGTCCAGTTGCAGGAGACGCCGGTTGTGACGGTAATGCTGGAGCTTCCCCCGCTCGCGCCGAAAGTCTGACTATTCGGCGAGATCAGAAAAGTACAGGTCGCTGCGCCGAGACTAAGCTCAAGCGAGTAGTTGCCTGTGATGTCCGGTAGAGAGGAAGTGACTTCGATGCTGTAAATGCCGTTGCC
>JBASRM010000562.1:0-2922 GCA_049273835.1 Blastocatellia bacterium
GCCGTAGGGCGCCTTCCATACGAGATTTTCGCCCTTTGGCGACCAGCGAGTTGGCAGTCCTTTTTCGAGTGAGACACCGTCACGGGCCGGGCCTCGCCAGTCGGTCCAATCGCTTCCCGAACGAACGCGATCGGCCGGAGCGACAAAAAAGAACAGCAGTGCAACGGATAAATACTTCGAAAAAATGGCGTCCATAATCAGCCTTCACGGATGTGCATTGGATTCGTGCTCACCTGGTGCGAACGTTGCTAGTTTTTCCACTGACCTACAAGGCATGCTTGACTCGTTGATTTGAAGATATTATGTTGCGGTTAGGCGCGTCAAGCAGCGTTTCTGTGAACCTGCTCAATCGAGGCGGCGTTTCATCCTTCGAGCGCGTCACTTTCCCTGTGCCCACCAATATCATTCGACGCGGCAGGTGCAGAAGCCGTAAAGTTCGTGTTATCTGAGAGTGCCCCGACAATGCCGATCAAGGGAGCGATGATGTCAACCAGACCAAAAATCTTGCTGGTTCTAGTTTTGTTGTGTCCGCTGACTGCGAGCGCGCAAGACCCCAATGAAGAGTTTCTTGCGGCGGCTCGTAAAGGCGACGTGGCCGCGATCAAATCATTCCTCGACAAGGGAGTCGATGTAAACACAAAGACTCGATATGGTGCGACCGCCTTGTCATACGCTTGCGACAAGGGGCATGTCGAAGTTGTAAGGCTTCTGATTGAGCGCGGAGCAGACGTGAATGCGAAAGACACTTTTTACGGAGAGGTGCCTCTTGGATGGGCCTTATCCAAAGGACACGCGCCGATCGTGAAACTTCTGTTAGACAAGGGCGCCGCCGGGATAGAACGCGCGTTGATGGAAGGAGTTCAAGTCGGGAACGTCGAAATCGTCAAGGTGGTAATCGAAAAAGGAGGGCTGAAACCGGAGACCCTCAACAATGCCCTACGGCGCGCCAATTCAGCAGACAACAAAGAGATTAGTGAACTGCTCAAAAAGGCCGGGGCTGTCGCGATCGAGGTTCAGGTTGAACCGCAAATACTGAATAGCTATGCCGGAGTATACAAGAATCAACAGGTGGGCGAACTCACAGTTGAAGTCAAGGATGGCAAGCTTAGGGGCACACTTGCCGGCCAGCGATGGTTTACGACTGCCGCGGTCAACAAGAACACATTCTCGATCATCGAGGTGGAGGCGACGATCACCTTTAGCTCGGAAGGGGACAAGGTTACCGGCTTTACGCTCGCGCAGGGAGGTCAAAACTTCGTCTTCAAGCGAGTCGAGCAGAAGTAACCTCTCAGCGAAGCGGCACTACGAACATTTTTGAGGAGGTTCAATGTTTATTCATCGCAGTACTACCAGAGCGCAAAGAGTATTTGGCTTTGCGCTTCTCATAGCTCTCATCACCGGCTTCTACACGGTGGGGCACGCGCAAAACTGGCCGTCGTTTCGAGGCTCTAACGCGACGGGCGTCGCCGAAGGCAAGCCCGCACCGACAGCCTGGGACGCAACCAAAGGCACGAATATTCTCTGGAAGACCCCAATTCCCGGACTGGCGCATGCCAGCCCGGTCGTCTGGGGAGACAAGGTCTTCGTTACGACCGCGGTGAGCAGCAAGGGCAACGAGTATTTCCGTCACGGGCTCTTTGGAGACGTCGATTCTGACAAGGATACGTCCAAACACTCATGGCATGTTTACGCGCTCGACAAACGCACCGGAAAAATTATCTGGGACCGCATCGCCGTGGAAGGTGTGCCCAAGATAAAACGTCACATAAAGTCGACACACGCGAGCTCAACCCCCGCAACCGATGGCAAGAACGTCGTGGCCTTCTTCGGCTCCGAAGGCCTGTACTGCTATGACGTCAACGGCAAGCTGATCTGGAAAAAAGACCTCGGCTTGCTCGACGCCGGCTGGTTCTACGACCCCGATTATCAATGGGGAACGGCAAGCTCGCCGATCATCTACAAGAACATGGTGATCGTGCAATGCGATGTTCAAAAAAACTCGTTCATCGCGGCTTATGATTTGAAAGATGGCAAACAACTCTGGATGACTCCGCGCGAGGAGATTCCCTCCTGGGGCACGCCCACGATTTACGAGGGACCGCCGCGTGTGGAATTGATTACCAACGCTACTAGAGCTGCGCGAGCATACGACCCGATGACCGGTAAAGAGCTGTGGAGGATGTCCGGTAATCCGGAAGTCACGGCCACCACGCCCATCACCGGTCACGGCCTGATCTTCATTTGCAACAGCTATCGGCCGAATCAGCCGATCTATGCGATTCGCGCCGGCGCGACCGGAGACATCTCGCTCAAGGCGAATGAGACAACGAATCAGTACGTCGCATGGAGCATGCAGCGCGGCGGCACCTATATGCCCACTCCGATAATCTACGGCGAGTATCTTTACACCTGCGCCAATCACGGCGTGATGTCCTGCTACAATCCCAAGACCGGTGAACGGGTTTATCAGCAACGCATCGGTGACAAAGGCGGCGCCTACAGCGCGTCACCGGTTGCGGCCGACGGAAAGGTCTATTTGTCGAGCGAAGACGGCGAGATATTTGTCGTAAAGGCCGGTCCCAAGTATGAGCTGCTGGCTACAAACCCAATGGGTGAGGTCCTGATGGCAACGCCCGCAATCTCCGACGGTATGATCTTCGTGCGAGGACAACATAGCCTTTTTGCTATCGCAGAACGCCCAGCCGCCTCGCCGGCAAGGTGAGATAGTTCATAGGATTCAGTGGACCAGCCTTCAGCGCGGAGCTTTTGCCGATCGCTGAAGTATCTGTTTAAAACAAGAATAGGGGGCATCTCTTAGTGAAACGAATTCCGAGTGTGGTGCTTTATTCATCGCTGATCTGCGTACTTCTTCCAGGGGTATCCGCTGCATCGAAAACAAAACCTGCTCGCCCAGGATCGAAC
>JBASRM010000563.1:0-10494 GCA_049273835.1 Blastocatellia bacterium
GGGTCAGCTTCACCGCCTACATGGCCCTCCTGACGGAGGGCGAAACGCATCCGTCCGGGATGCGCGCTATCAACTGAGTTAATGGGAAGATACTGCGGCGGCCCGGCGTTGTCGGCCAGGAGTGAACGATCCATCAAGGCAAATGATTCAGCGTGAGCTCCAGTCGCCGGCGCCCGACGACTTCCAGGCGATGTTCGCGGCGATATCCGAATTGAGAGACTGCTCGCCGCCCGATGCGCCGCCCCATTGAGCTTCGCCGCCAGCCGGCACTAACCCTAATATAGCCAGTAGCCGTTGAAACTGCTGCGCCATCATCATCCGGACCATAGGTTGAGCGGAATTCCATGCGGTTTGAATCGCGCTGTTACTCGATTGCCCGTTGCCAAACAGCATCTGCAGTTCGAGCGGCAACTGAGCGAAGTTCTGCGCGAGCAACGTTCGAACGATGGTCATTCCGTCGGTTGTGACGCTCGAGGGATCGTTCCCAATAGCCAGCCACATAAACGAAATCATTTCTGCGCTGCCATCCAAATCAGCTTCGGTAGGCACGATAAACATGATTTTCCTCCTCCGGATGCGCGGTCTACAATCAAGGCGACACCAGTGTACGCGCGTTGAGTGTCACTTTCAATACCAGCGCAAGTGGACGCCCGTTTTCCTTGAAACTCCCGCTGAACCACGCCAAGCTTGACGCGAAGTGCCCCCCGCGTATAATCATTCGTTTAAACCGGTTCGAGCCTCCAGTGACACGCTGTAATGAAAGACTTCCGCATACTCCTCAAGAGCGTAAGACCTTATGCCGGTTTGTTCGCGGTAGCTTTCCTGTTGATGACCCTTGTTGGCGTCTTTGAAGCCGGGCGTACGGCCCTGCTGAAATCCATCATCGATATCCTATCTGGAAATCCCGGTGCTGCCGGCGGGGGGCTCGCAGCGCGCATAGACGTAAGCAACTATCTCCCGACAAACACCAACCCGTTGCCGCTGATTGCCCTGCTCCTGGTCCTGTTTACGGCGATACGCGGAGCATCCGAGTACCTGTCCAACATATTGATGTGGCGCATAGGAGTAGGGGCGGTCGTCGATCTTCGCCAGCGATTGTACGATCACATACTTCAGCAATCGAGCGAGTTTTTCAGCGAACATCCGACAAACACGTTGACTGCCCACATAATCAGCGATGCTGAAAAGGTTCAGGTGGCCGTGTCGACGCTCCTCGCCGATCTGTTGCGCGAAGGGCTGACCTTTCTTGCGCTTCTTGCCCTGGTATTCGTGCTCAACTGGCGGTTAACGCTCGCGGTGGTTCTGGCCGGGCCGCTGATCTATATGCTTACGGTGAGGTTCGGGAGAAGGCTCCGCCGCATCGCGCACTCTACACAACAGGGGACAGAGGATGTGCTGGACATCGCTCAGGAAACAATCTCCGGTCATCGAATCGTCCTAGCATTCGGCATGGAGAAATTCGAACAGCGCAAGTTCCGTAAAGCGCTGCTTCATCTTGCGCGGACGCAAGTACGCGCCGCGCGCGTCGTCTAC
Source organism: Blastocatellia bacterium (assembly GCA_049273835.1). GTDB lineage: Bacteria > Acidobacteriota > Blastocatellia > UBA7656 > UBA7656 > Onstottus_A. The sequence goes on from JBASRM010000563.1 coordinate 1,534, forward strand.
TTGTCCTCCCCTATCCTGGAGCTGCTTGGCGTGGTGATAGCAGCGGGCTTCCTGCTTTACGCGAGAGAGGTGATAGCCGCAGGCGCGATGACTATCGGCACGTTTGCCGCCTACATCGTCGCCATGCTTCAGATGTATGACCCTCTCCGCAAGCTTTCGCGTATTCAAAACTATTTCCAGCAATCGTTCGCGGCTACCTCGCGGATTTACGGGTTGCTGGACACCCACACCGAAAAACGCGACCGCGCCGCCGCAATTGAGCTGTCGCCCCTCAGCGAGAGTGTCCGGTTCAATAATGTTTCCTTCAAGTACCAGGATTCCAACGACTGGATTTTGAAGGACGTCGTTCTGGAAGTGCAACGCGGCGAAGTCGTCGCGCTGGTAGGGCTCTCGGGTGCAGGCAAGTCCACTCTGACGAATCTGCTGATGAGATTCTACGACCCGATGACCGGGAATATCCTGATTGACGGAACCGACATACGAGACTGCAAGCTGGTGAGCCTGCGCGCGCAGATCGCTCTGGTTACTCAGGAAGTGATATTGTTCAACGACTCGATTGTCAACAACATTGCATACGGCGGGGCAGACTTCGATCGAGGGAAAACTGAGGCTGCTGCTCGCGCGGCTTACGCGCACGACTTCATAATCGAGCGCGGCGGTTACGACACGTTGATCGGCGAGCGCGGCGTGAAGCTCTCTGGCGGAGAGCGCCAACGGATCGCGATCGCTCGGGCGATTCTGAAAGACGCGCCTATTCTCGTGCTCGATGAAGCGACTTCGGCTCTTGACACTCAATCCGAGCGTTGGGTCCAGCGGGCTCTCGCAAACTTGATGCAGGGCCGAACCACCATTGTCATCGCGCATCGTCTGACTACGATTCACCGCGCCGACAAAATAGTGGTTCTGGATCGCGGGCGAGTCGTGGACACTGGGACGCATGCTCAACTGATGTCGCGCGGTGGAATCTACCGCGACCTCTATGAGCTTCAATTCTCTGATGACTTTGTCGGAGAGGATGAAGGGAAGATAGTGAGTAGCCCGACAGTGTGACTTTCAGGTTGCACCAGCCGTCTCGGGGATCACGGGACTACACTTATGATCAAAAGCATGACGGGATTCGGGCAGGGAAGCGCCGAGGGTGACGACTTTCGAGTGCGGGTGGACATCCGGTCGGTAAACAATCGCGCCATCGACGTACACACACGGCTTCCCCAGGAATTGTCGAGCCTGGAGGTCAAATTGAAGAAGCAGGTTCAGGCGGCGGTCAAACGCGGACGTGTCGACGTGAACGTGTCGGTCGAGCAACTGAAGCCGGCCGCCTTTGAAATTAACCGGCCGCTCGTGTCGGGTTATCTCTCCGCATTGTCCGAGCTGAAACGCGAATTTGGCTTGGAGGGCGATCCCTCTCTCGAGCTTATCGCGAAGCTTCCGGGCGCGTTACAGGTTTCTCAGGATGCTACCGGGCTCGATGAAAAACTTGTATCGGGGGCCGTAGCTGCCTTGTCGCAGGCTCTGACATCGTTGACCGAGATGCGGGTAATCGAAGGCCAACAGCTCGCCGCCGAGTTGAACTCCCGGCTCGAGAACATCGAGCGGCATCTGCCGGTTATCGAAAATGAAGCCGCGCGCTTGCCGGCCGTCTATCGCGAAAAGCTGATGAAGCGGTTTCAGGAAATCGCGGCGGGCGCGCAGGTGGATGAGACCCGGATCGCCCAGGAGGCGGTGATGCTGGCGGATCGATCAGATATAAGCGAAGAGATCGCGCGCCTCAAAAGCCACATCACCCAGCTACGAGACTTGCTTAGCAGCACCGACGAGGCGGGCAAGCGGCTTGACTTCATCTTGCAGGAAATGAATCGCGAGGCGAATACCATTTTGTCTAAGTCAAACGACCTTGCCATAAGCGATGCCGCTATAGTAATCAAGACCGAGGTGGAGAAGCTCAGGGAACAGGGTCAGAATGTCGAGTGATTCCTCATCACAGAGTGGCTTGCCAGCCGAGCAACTCCCAGCCGGACCAGCCGAGCGCGGCAACTTAATCGTGGTGTCCGCGCCGTCCGGGGCCGGCAAGTCTTCGCTTGCCGGGCGCGTCTTAAAGCGCGTCCCGGATCTCCGGTTCTCGACCTCATACACAACCCGCGAGCTTCGAGGCTCTGAGCAGGACGGGATTGATTACCACTTTGTCAGTGAACAGGAGTTTCTCGCGATGCGCGATCGCGAGGAATTTCTCGAATCCGCGGAAGTGCACGGCCATCTGTACGGCACACACCAGCGACTCGTGGAGGAAGTACTTTCGCAGGGCTTCGATGTGATGCTCGACATTGACGTGCAGGGTGCCGAGCAAATCCGGCGGCGGGTGCCCGAGGCAATCTTGATTTTCATACTGCCGCCGTCTCGCGAAGTTCTCGAGGCCCGCCTGCGCACGCGGAACTTGAATCACCCCGAGGACATCGAACGGAGGCTTCGAAACGCGGCGATCGAGGTACAACTGTACGATCGTTTCAACTATGTGGTGGTTAACGACGAACTTGATCGCGCGTTGGCTGAGCTTGAGGCTATAATAACGGCGGAGCGTTGCCGTCCTGAGCGCCAACGGAATCGTATTGAATCGATAATTTCCACCTTCGGAGGTGATTTGTTTCATGCCTGAACCGGATAATGAACCGCAATGGATAACCGGGATTGACAGCAAGTACAGGCTTGTATTGTTGGCGGCGAAGCGTAGCAAGCAGCTTCAACGTGGCGCTAAACCTCGTATCATCTGTCCAGCACGAAAGGCAACACGCGTCGCTCTTGAAGAGGTGCAGCGCGGACTCGTGCAGTATCAAACAATCGCCAAATCCGCCAAATGAGAACGATCGTAGGAGTCCGGCGTCGATGCGGAAGCTCGGATGATGAACCACTGACCGCACATTAGCTAAGAGCCGGACACGAACCGTGCATCGGACAACTGTAACCTGCAGGTGAAGCATATGGTCGTCGCGCTGGGCGTCACTGGATGCATAGCAGCTTATAAAGCCGTCGAGGTTCTGCGCGGGCTTCAAAAGGGTGGGGCAAGCGTCAGAGTCGTGATGACACGCCACGCAACGGAATTTGTGGGTCCTCTGACGTTTCAATCCATCTCCGGCTTTCCGGTGATCGCGGATATGTTCGCTCAAACCGATGACCCTGAAATCAAGCATATTCAATTGGCCCAATCGAGTGATCTTCTGCTGATCGCACCCGCCACTGCCAACACGCTGGCGAAGTTCGCCAACGGCATTGCCGATGACTTCCTTTCCACGCTTTACATTTCGACTACGGCGCCGGTGCTCGTCGCGCCTGCGATGAATGTGGAAATGTGGGCGCATCCGGCGACTCGAGAGAACGTTCGGAGGCTCGTGGAGAGAGGAGTTCAATTCGTAGACCCTGAGGAGGGTTATCTCGCTTGCCGCACCGTGGGCGCGGGTCGTTTGGCTGAGCCGGCGAACATAGTCCGCCGCGCATTTGAGATTATCGGTCAGGAGCAAGCGTCGAATCAGCCTGATCCGGCGCCTCTTAAGGCAGACCTGCGTGGCGAGCGGGTGTTGATCACTGCCGGACCTACCCAGGAAGCCATCGATCCGGTTCGTTTTTTGAGCAACCGCTCATCAGGGAAGATGGGGTATGCCGTCGCGGAGGCGGCGATCGCTCGAGGAGCGCAGGTAACGTTGATAACCGGGCCGGTGTCGATTACTCCTCCAATCGGCGCGCACACGATTCGTGTCCGGTCAGCCGCCGAGATGTCTCAGGCGGTTAAGGACGCTCTCGATGATTCAACCATCGTGGTCATGGCCGCCGCGGTCGCCGATTATCGCCCTGGGAGCGCGAATCAACAGAAAATCAAGAAGAACGGCACCGCGCTCGTGCTCGAGCTAGAACCTACCGAAGACATTCTTACCGCTGTGGCGCGAGCGAGCGGTTCGCGGGTTGTGATTGGATTTGCCGCCGAGACCGAGAATGTGATCGCGAACGCTAAAAAGAAGCTTGTGGAAAAGGGTGCCGACCTGATTGTCGCGAACGACGTTTCGGCATACGACTCAGGGTTTGATGTTGACACCAATCGTATCGCGCTTGTGTCCTCGGAAGGCGTTGTCGAATGGCCGGTGATGCCCAAGCTGGAGGCGGCATCACGAATCATCGACGCCGCAATGAAGGTAAGAAGCTCACGACCTATGCCGGTAGAATAGTGCTGTTGTTGTGCCCTTCAATCCGCTCTCCCTTTGCCGTGAGAGATACCAACACCGGAGGTTAAACTTGATCTCTAGAACCCGCAAGCCCCTTGCGACGGCGCTCGTTTTGTTAATCAGCGTCGTCTGTCAGCCATTCGTCCAGCGGCCGCGCGCCGACACTCGACCAACTGAAGACCGCGGCTCGATGGCGCTGGGCCAGGCGATCAAGAAACTCGGAGTCGTTGCAAGCGTACTGCATACCGGCGCTCATCCGGATGATGAAGACAGCGGACTGCTTGCTTATCTCGCGAGGGGGCGCCAGGCGCGCACAGCGTATCTCTCGCTAACGCGGGGAGACGGTGGACAAAACGTCATCGGTCCCGAATTGTACGAGCCGCTCGGGGTGATTCGCACCGAGGAGCTGTTGGCGGCTCGAAGGCTCGACGGGGCTCAACAGTTCTTTTCACGCGCGTTTGATTTCGGCTTCAGCAAGTCCCGCACTGAGACTCTTTCAAAGTGGGACCGGGAGGCTGTCCTCGCGGATATGGTCCGGGTCATCCGCACGTTTCGGCCTCTGGTTATCGTGTCCGCGTGGAGCGGCACTCCCAATGATGGCCACGGCCATCATCAGTCTGCGGGCCTGTTGACACAGGAGGCATATCGCGCCGCCGGCGACCCGTCTCGTTTCCCGGAACAAGCTTTACCGGCTTGGCAGGCGAAGAAGCTCTACCTGCGTTCGTTTGACGGTGCGGCAAGTCCTCGCGAGTTCTTGCCGTCCCTTGCGACGCTTTCGCTGAATACAGGCGAATTCGATCCGCTTCTGGGGTCCGGCTATTACGAAATCGCGGCTCGAGGACGGAGCCAGCATCGTTCTCAGGACCAGGGAACGATCGAAGCTCGAGGGCCGAGGTTCTCGCGGCTGCGTTTGATCGATTCGAAGATCGGACCGATCAAGAATGAGAAGGACATCTTTGAAGACATCGACACGTCGCTCGTCGGAATCGCTGACTATGCGGGTGACGCGAGGGAAAAGCTACGGGTGCACCTGGCCGAGGTTCAGGCTTTGGCGAACGAGGCCAAAGCAAAGTACAACCCGCTGTATCCCAACCTGGTGACTGACATCATCGCCCGCGGGCTGAAACAACTGCGGGGTATTCGCGCAAAGCTGGAAACGGGTCGTAAACCGACGCAGCAGGGGTCAAACACCGAATCAACCTTAAGGGTGAGCGAATCAGAGCAGGCGGAGATTAACCTTCTTCTAAAACAAAAGGAGGCCGACTTCAGCGATGCGCTGTTGAAGTCTTTAGACGTTGCCGTCGATTGCCTGGCGGACGACGAAATCATCACCCCTGGCCAGACGTTCACTATCAATCTCAGCGCATACGCTAACTCGGCCGCCAAACTCGAAGGATTCGGGCTGGTAGCGCCGCCGGGTTGGACGCTCGTCAAAAAAGGTGAAAAGACTTCTGAAACCGATGGAAGGCTCGTGCTTCAAGCCGAATACACGGTGACCGTCGGGTCCGATGTCGAACCAACGCGGCCTTATTGGCTGAACACGCCTCGCCGCGGCGATATGTTCACAATCGCCAAGCCTGAGAGCGGAGCAACCGGCATCGAGCCAGTAGCTCCCGCAGCTGTGTCCGGGTTCGTTGAATTTAACATCGCAGGCGAAACGGTGAGGGCGAGCCAGGAAGCCGAATATCGGTACGCCGATCGCGCAGTCGGTGAGATTCGCCACGAAGTGAAGGTCGCGCCTGCCGTCTCGGTGAATGTCTCGCCCGACATTCTTGTTTATCCTAAGTCCGCTACCGCGGTCGACCGCGAAATTACCGTGTCGGTGACTAATAATCGGAAGGGCGGGGTGCGCGGCTCAGTGATGCTTCAAAAACCGGGCGATTTGCAGGTGACCCCCGCCAGCTCCAGCTTTGATCTGAAACGTGAAAGCGAGCGCGCATCGTTCACATTCGTCGTAAAGACGCCCGGCGGAAGCTCCGAAGCCCGACGAGGGGTCTCCGCAATCGCGACCGTCGATGGGCGCGCGTATCGCCAGGGCTATCAGGTAGTCGCCTATCCCCACATCCAGCCGCGTTTTGTCTATCACGAAGCAGGGGCCGAAGCTGAGGTGATCGACGTAAGGGTTGCGCCGGGGTTGCGGGTTGGCTACATCGAAGGCGCAGGGGATGACTTCGCCGTGGCGTTAAAAAGCATTGGGGTCGATGTAAAAACGATCGAGGAAAAGGAGCTCGCATCGGGAGACTTGAGCGGTTATGACGCGATCGTGGCCGGAGTTAGAGTCTACGAAGTGCGGCCCGACGTGGTCGCCAACAACTCTCGATTGATGGAGTACATCAGCCGCGGTGGAACTTACATTGTGCAGTACAGCAGGGGGAACTTCGAGACTGGCGGCTTCGCGCCCTATCGGATCGGCAGAGAGACGCCACCGCAACGAGATCGGCAAACGGAACGCGAGCAGCGGCTGCTGTACCTTGCAGAAGGTGAGATTGCTTCCGCTCTTGGTTCGAAGTCGGGGGCAAAACCAAAGGTCGGCTTTTTGGGTGCGCGGGGGGACAAGTTGTTCGAGTCAATGCGGGGCGCGGGACTCGAAGCGAGAGCGCTGGAAGCCAACGAGCTCGGCGGTGATTTGTCGCAGCTCGATGTGATCATCGTAGGTTCGGCATCGGGAGCGCGGCCGGAGCTGGCGGAATACAACTCCCGCTTGCTCGAGTACTCACGAAAAAAGCTGGTCATACTCGCCTACAACTCGGCACAGTTCTTAAGCGGCGATTTTCCGTCTTTTCCCAAACCCGAAGCACGACCCTTTCGTGTGACTGACGAGTTGGCGGCGGTTACGATACTTGAACCCAACCATCCGCGTTTCAACTTTCCGAACAAGATCACCGAGCGAGACTTCCAGGGTTGGGTGCAAGAGCGCGGCGCTTATTATCTGACCGATTGGGACTCGCATTTCAAGCCATTGATGGCATCTCACGACGCCGGCGAACCAGACTTAAAGGGCGGAGAGGTTATTGCCGAGTATGGGAAGGGGTTATATGTTTACACCGCTTACGCCTGGTTCAGGCAACTGCCCAAGGGAGTGCCCGGCGCTTACCGGTTGATTGCGAATCTTGTGAGCTTGGCTAAAGCGAAGGCTGCGCGTCTACAACCGGCCAGATAAGATTCTCTCCGGCAGATAAGCAGTGAGGGCCAATAAAAGTTGGTGGTCGGTAGTTCTATTGATCGGCAAAGTTCGTAGTCCCGCCTTCAGGCGGACGTTTGTAACGAGCTGGCGGTTAAGCTTCGTCGCCTCAGTACAAACTTCCGCTTGACTGAAGGCGGGACTACGAATTAACTACCAAAGACGACGGCTAACGCAACAGGCTCATCGCTGCGCTACCTTAGATCCGTTGTTCGTTTTCAGCAATCGCTCGGCTTCGTCAAGCGCTGCGTCCCGTCCGTGTTGAAGATCAGCTAGTTTCAGCTCGACTTTCCTGTCCGGAGTCACCCCGCTTCCTTCGAAAGTTTTGCCCTGAGGGGATCGGTAGCCGAACTCACTTACCGCAAGCTCACCTTTGCCCTTCAGGCTTCGGAACTTTGATATCCCGAGCACACACCCGCAGCTTTGCCTTCCGATCACGACTGCGCGCCGGTTTTCCTGCATCACCCCTGCAAATAGCTCCGATCCGCTCCCCGATCCTTCGTTTACCAGAATCGCAACCGGACCCTTGTAGATCTGTTCATCATCATCTGTGCGCAGATACACCGACCGGCCTCCCCGGGTGCTGAACTTTCCAAATGAAACGTGCGAATCAAAAAACAAACTTGCAATCTTCACGACCTCTCCCGCCTCACCTCCGGGGTTGCCGCGAATATCGATCACAATGCCAGGGGCATATCTCAATTGTTCGAGCGCCCTCTTGAACTGTTTGCGGATCGGCGATTTCCAGAGAGTGAGCCTGATGTAGCCCATTCCGGACGGCAGACGCCGAGACGTGACAGTCGGCGCATCGGACACAACGCGGCGGGTCAAGGCTACATCGAGCGTGGAGCCGTCTGCTCGGGCGAGCCTCATTCGGAGAATCGTGCCTGTGTCGCCGCCTACGATCATTCGGTAGACTCGCAGGGTGATCGCGCGATCCGAGGACGAACCGGCTACGCGCAATCGAGCTTCTTTTAAGCGTTGATCGATCGGCTGGCCGTCGACCGAAAGAACGATCATCCCTGGTTCGACTCCCGCCCGCGCGGCTTCTGAATCCGCATCGACGCCGACGATGACCGATTTGCCTTCCACTTCGAAGATTGACAGGCCCACGCTCACCGCCTGCTCGCGTTCACGTTCGCGCCGCTCTTCAGGCGTGTGAAAACGTGTGTGCGCGTCGCGCAACTCGCCGACCATTCGCTTTAGGAGGCTGTAAAACTGTTCTTCGCCCTCGGCTTCCGCCGCGAGTGGGCGATAGCGATCTCGAACAGCGCGCCAGTCAACCCCATTGAATGTAGGGTCGTAGTATTTTTCGTCGATGATTTCCCAAATCTCTTCAAAGATCTCAACCCGATCTCTGGTCGAGAGTGAATCCGAAGGCGCGCTTGAGGGAATCGGCGTACTTGAAGTACGCCCAAACGCATGCCCGGTTGCAGCCGGCGCAAACAGCATAAGCACCAGGCTCAAGGCAACGGTGTACCGCTTGAATAGCTCAAAGATGCCAACCGGATTCATCATCGATGACTCTCGCTTCAAGGGCAACGCCCTCACTGGAATCACTATAACAACCGGCGT
>JBASRM010000578.1:0-11491 GCA_049273835.1 Blastocatellia bacterium
CCCAAAAACGACGGCGCGCCGGCCTGGTCACTCGACGGCCGCAACATTGCATTTTGCAGCTATAGAGATGTTGGCAAAACTGAAATCTATGTAATGGACGCCGATGGCAGCAATATCAAGCGGGTGACGAACAACTCTGCAGAGGATGGGGCGCCCTCGTGGTCACCCGACGGCTCAAAGCTGGCCTTTCAAACTGACCGGGACGGTAACTGGGAAATATATGTCATGAGCACTGACGGCGAGCTGGCCCAGCTCACGGATGATGCCGCGGATGACATCGGCCCCGCCTGGTCTCCCGATGGAGGCAAGATTGCGTTTTCAAGCAATCGCGCCGGCAATCAGCATATTTATATAATGAATGCTGATGGAAGCTCCGCGACGCAAATCACGAACTCTCCGGCAGACGATACTGAACCGGCCTGGTCGCCCGACGGCAAGCGAATCGCCTTCACCAGTTCGAGAGATGGAAACACGGAGATTTATTTGATGAATGCCGACGGCAGCAACCAGTCGAGGTTGACCGACAATCCAGCAAGTGACATTACTCCCAAGTGGTCGCCTGATGGAAGAATCCTGTTTAACAGCACTCGAGATCGCTTTGGAGCGCTGTACGTGATGGATGATGATGGCGCCAATGTCACCCGGTTGACAAAACCAGGGTCGGGTCAGCCCGCCTGGTCCCCGGACGGAAGAAGAATCGCGTTCGTCGCCGCAAGTCTGCAGAAAATAGCCGGGAGTTTCCCACCGGAGATCTGGATTGTAGACGCCGATGGCCAGAATGCCACTATGTTGACAAACGGTCGAAAACCCACGGGCACTCCGTGCTGGTCACCCGACGGTTCAACGATAGCGTTTACCAAGGTCATCGATAAGCTCGGAGCCAGGGCAAATATCTTTCTTATATATTTGAACGCGGGAAACCTGACCCGCTTGACAGTGGGGCCCACGGGAGACCAACGACCAGCATTCTCACCCGACGGCTCAAAGTTCGCCTTTCAGAGTAACCGAGACGGTAATTACGAGATCTATGTGATGAATCTTCGATGAACTAACGGTGTTCACCCGGTTACGCCTTCCAGCTTGTCCTCAAGGCCGGCGAACACCTCCTGTAGCCGGTCCAACACCGATTGTTCCGCGGACCAGAAGCCGCGGCCGGAAGCCTCGAGTAGCCGCCCAACCAGTGTTCTCGCCGAGTGGGGATTGAGCGAGCGCAATCGATCAAGCATCTCCTCATCCAGCACAAATGTCGCCGCGACTTCGTCATAGACCCAGTCGTCAACCGCGTCGGCAGTCGCGGACCAACCAAAGGTGTTGGCCACGTGGTGCTCGATCTCGGCCACGCCGCTGAACCCGTGCCGAAGCATGCCTTCAAACCATTTTGGATTGAGCGTCTTTGTGCGCGTCTCGAGTCTTACAGTCTCTTCAAGCGTTCTTACTTTTGCTCCCGGCGAGAGTGTGTCCGACAAATAGATTCTCGGCCGGGCGCCGGTCTGCTTCTCGACCGCCTTGGAGACGCCGCCAAGATACTCGAAATAATGATCGACATCCGTTATGCCAACCTCGGTGGTATCAATGTTTTGATATGACACCTCGACTCGCGATAGCGCTCGCTCCAACAACGCTCGGGCTTCACGACCATCGAAGCTTCTGCCCTGTGAATCGCGCCCGTAGGCAAAACATTTTCTTGTGACGAACAAATCCCCAAGTTCGCGGCTTTCATCCCACTGGCTATCCAGCACCATAAAGTTGACGTTCGTTCCATAGTTTCCGGCGGCGTTCGAAAAGACTCGCACCGCGGCCTCGTCGAATGAACAGCCGATCTCAGCGATCTGGTCGTCAATATGCCGTTTGATGAAATTCATTTCAGCAGGTTCATCCAGCGTAGCCACTCTTCGCACCGCGTTGTCGAGCAAGCTCATCGTCGCGCCGAACAAATCTCGGAAGATTCCGGAGACCGTCATCACAATGTCCACTCGCGGGCGGCCAAGCTTGTCGAGCGGAATCACGTCAACATCGGTCGCGCGATTCATCGCGTCGCGGCGCGGTGTAACGCCGAGCAACCAGAGCACCTGCGCCACTGCTTCACCTTCGGTCTTGATGTTGTCGATTCCCCACAACACCATCGCGATCGTCTCCGGATATCGGCCGGCTTCCTTCAGATGTCGTTCCAGCAACGCATTCGCAATTGGTTCGGCCCGCCGGACCGCCGTTGTCGAGGGAACCGCGTAAGGATTAACGGCGTGAGTGTTGCGGCCGGTCGGAAGGATGCCGGGATTCTGAATGATGTCGGCGCCAGGTCCAGGCTCGACGTACCGGCCTCCAAGAGCGCGCATCAACCCGTCGAGTTCGTGATTACTTTCGAGCTGCTCGCGAATCCGGGCCAACAGGGCGAACACCTTCAACAGCGGTTCACTGGCTATGTTCGCGCGCCGGACCAATGACTCGATTGCCGCCTGGGTTCCAGCTTCACTCTGGTCCCGTACGAAGAGTGCGATGGCGCCCTGAACTATGTCTTCGACCTGTTCGCGCTCACGCAAGGTCTGCTCTGAAACTGCGCTATGGTTTAACAAAGTTGCGTAATCCCGCAACCCAAGGCCTTCGGCAACGAGATCAGGGAGCGAGCGAGTCGCAAGTTCCGGCCGGTCAAACGACGCGACCATTCTCAGGAGGTCTCCAACTTCATCCGCCGTTGAGGCTCGCCCGAACACGTGCAATCCGGTCGGAATCAGACGCTGCTCGATTTCGAGCACGCTCTCGTAGAGCTCCAGCACGCGCCGGTCACGATCCGCATTGTTCACTTTTTCAGTCATTGAAGTGAAAACTTTCGCCGCTCGTTCTCTGCGACCGAGGAGATCGCTTTGGAGAGGGTTGCGGCGTCAGCGCGCGGAAGATAGAAATACCGCGACCCCAGCGCGCTCGCCAGCTCCCGGGCTTCGCCGCAGGAGACGAATCTTGATCTCGTATCCACCACAACCGACGTGATTCCCTCCGATCGTAAGAGCCGGCCAAGGTGGTTCAACTCATCACGAATCGCGAATCGTCCCTCGCTCACACCCACATTGGCCCGGCCGTCGGTGAACAACACGAGCATAGCTTGCGGCATTTTTTGGATTCGCGCGAGCCGAGCCAGTTCCAATGATTTCAGGATGCCTGCGGAGATTGGCGTTCCGCCCCCCGCAGGCAAGGTATCCACCAAACGCCGCGCGAGCTCAACACTGCGGGTTGGAGTGAGCAGCACTTGCGAGTCTTTACCGCGAAAGCTGACCAACGCAACCTTGTCGCGATGAAGATAGGCTTGTTTCAACAGACGAGTGACCACGCCCTTCGCTTGGGCCATCCGGTTCAACGCCATGCTGCCGCTTGCGTCAACCGCGAAAATGAAAAGCAATCCGGATCTTTGCTTGAACCGTTTGAAACGAAGATCACCTGACTCTATCTTCACCTTCGTGCGCCCGCCAGTCTTCAATTGACGGGCGGGTTGATACTGCGCCGCCGCTCGAAGCGTAGCCTCGATGGCGACTCGAGCATCGCGAGGGCGGTGCGTCACGCTGCCCACATGACGTCCGCGAGTGGACCTAGATGCTGCAACTCGTGTCCCTTGCCTGAAAGAAGGCCCTGTGTGTGGCAACCCAGTTAGCAGGTCTGTCGGGACTCGCTGGTCGATTGCGGTAATGATCAGATCTTCGAGGGCCGATGCGGTTGTCTCAGGTTTAGCCGCGTCCCCCGCGATTTGGTGGTCCTCCTCCAACGGCTCCTGCGAAGAATCCTCGTTCTGGCTCTTCAGCCCCTGCTCTGCCGGATTCGTTTTCGCGCGCGGGACAAGAACGAGCTGCGAAGCTACAAGCATGTCTTCGTCGTCAACGTGATCACGCCCGGCGAGCGCGGCATTCGCCCGCGCCGCTTTTGCCGCGAGAACGTCGGCTCGATTCCCTTCCACAGCAAGGCTCAATGCGATCAACGCGAGCTGCCGCACCTGGTCCCTGCTTATCAAAACTCGTGGATGCAGCGCTCGTGCTTGCGCGATCTCGTTTCTTATCCGGGCAGTCTCAAAGGCGAATTCGTCCACGAAGCTGCGCGGTTCTTCGTCGAATCGAAACGTACGATCGATGACCTCGGCCTTTTCCCCAACCTCCAAATCGGCCGGTGAATGGACGATCAGCGCGACACGGTCGCGCAAGGACGGGCTAACGTCGCCCTCAGCCGGGTTGAATGTTGCGACGAGAGTGAAATCGGCCGCGTGGATCGCGCTCACCCCTTCGCGTTCGACGCGCACCTGCCGCGAGTCGATCGCCTGCGCTATGTGAGCTACCGTATCCTCACTGAGCAGATTTGCATTGTCCGCGTAGATCACGCGCTTATCGGCCTGCGCAAGAAGCCCGATCGAGATCTTCCGCGCTCCTGAAGCAAGTGTGCCTTCGAGGTCAAGTCCTCCGAGCAAGCGATCTTCACTGATCGTCAGCGGAAGCTCAACAAGCCCTGTATTGAGTTCAGCGCAAGTCGAACCGGCAGCTACGGCCGGGACGCTGTCAACCCGAGACTCGTCGTAATCCGCCATCAAAGATCCAAATCCACGCGCAAGAGTAGACTCGGATGAGCCGCTCTCGGAACCGATGAGGACGCCTCTGAGCTCAGGCTCAATGGCCAGGAGAGTCAGAGCGCGCTTCGCCCCGCGGTTTCCCACAACTGCCGCGAATGGGTACGTCACTCGTCCCTGAGTTGCCGAGGTCTGACGTTTTGTTGGCATCTGCTATAACTTGAATGGAAAGGTAGTTGTTATGAGGAGCCTGTACGGTTCCTCGCAAATATGACCTGAAAAGTCACTTGATCGCTGCCAGCCTCGTGTTCGTGAGCGGCCCATGCAGCGTTTGGCGGATCGCGTGCCCGATACGCGCACCGGTCTCGGTTGTCTCGATCGGATCTCGCCGCAGCCGATGACGCAGGGACATAACCGCGACCCTTTCTACATCATCGGTCTTTACTCGTGCGCGCCCCTCAAACGCCGCCAGCGCTCGCGCCGAGCGAGCTATTGTCAATTCACCCCGATGACCGTCTACCTTGAGCGATACACAGAGCTCGGCGATCAACTGCATAAGAGGGCGATCAACCTCGACACGTCCGACCAGCTTCTTCGCCCGAGCGATTCGCTTTCGCAGTTGGTCTTGCCCGGCGGAAACCGAGTCAAGCAATTCCGCCGGATCGTTGTCGAACAGCTCGCGCCGCTCGACGATCTCGACCCGCTGATCGGGATCGATGATAGTAGTAATCTGGGTGTACAGCCCGAAGCGGTCCAGGAGCTGGGGCCTCAACTCTCCCTCCTCCGGATTACCGGAACCTACGAGCACGAATCGCGCCGGGTGATTTACTGAAATACCTTCGCGTTCCACAACGTTGCGTCCGGACGCGGCGGCGTCGAGCAAGACATCTACGAGATGATCTTCGAGCAGGTTGACCTCGTCGATGTAAAGGAATCCACGATTGGCGCGGGCCAGCAATCCCGGTTCGAATGCCTTCACACCATCTACGAGGGCCCGCTCGATGTTCAATGTCCCACACACACGATCCTCAGTTGCTCCCAGCGGAAGATCGACCACCGGAACCGCGCTCCGGTCGGAAGGTAAATGGCCGGCCCGCGACAGAGTGTTCGCGCAATCCTGGCACAACTCATTGGTACGATCAGGGTCGCAACCGTAGAAGCAACCCTTGACCTTCTTGACCCTTGGGAGCAAGTCGGCAAGCGCTCGAACAGCGGTGGACTTGCCGGTGCCGCGATGCCCCATGATTATCACGCCGCCAATGTGCGGATCGATCACGCTCAGCAGGAGCGCGAGCTTCATTTCTTCCTGAGCGACGATTGCGGTGAAAGGGTAGACCCGGCGATCGGTACCGAGGTTCGAATAGCGCTTCGTTCGCGCTACCTGCGCGCTTCTTCTGGATGTCTTACGCATGTAGGACTACAAGGCGGGGCCAGAGCTTCTTTCAGAGGCAGTTTTGTAAATGCGTTCTGTTAACGCGCAATGTCTTCTTCGCATATACCGACACCTCGTTTTTCGTTTTGGCATCTTATGTCATCACGCCCCTCAAACAACGCGTAACCGCAACTGGCGTTTTGCTTCAGAGCTGCTTCTTTCAACAGAGCGAGCTCCCGAGTAATAATGCGGACGCCGTTTGATACCATCATTACCAGCGGCGAGAAAATGGCTGCAAGAACAAGTCCCGCATACTTAACGAAATCCATTTGCCTGATGCTATACCATAAGCATTTGGAGAATGGAAACTCCTACGTGACCACCCATCCCTGCCTTAGAACGCGTGCGCCGAGAGACAAGGGCGGTTACGGAGGACGTACAGGACCGGCTATTAATCGTTACTTATTAAGCTCCAATGGGTCGCCGGTCTTATGGTCCTTGATCTGATAGCGCAGAAACTCGTGGATCGCGTTGATTGCATCCGTGTTCGTGGAGGTAATCTGAACTCGTCCGCCTCGTTCAATCTCCTCAAACGTGTAGTTAATAACCCCTTTCAATCGTCGCATGGCAGCCACGCCCGCAGGTTCTTCACCGTGTGTGAACATCGGTTTGCTGAAGTCTCCCTCCTTGAACAACCTTGCTACGTGCGAGAGGTGACCTCTGATCTGCTCCGCGCTTTTGGTGTCATTCAGCTCATTTGCGGTCACCTCGATCGCCCCGCCATCCGAGGTCAGGCGAAAGTGGTGAGTTGCCCTCTCGTGACTGAACCCCATGGCGTGGTCGCCACGCTCGTTCACTCCATCCCGGCGCTGTTGCCCTTGCTGATGATTGTGAGGTGGGTCTGAGTGATGCTGCATACCTGAAACCACGGATACCTGAAGAGTTAGCGAAAATAGTAGCCCGAGACATCGATTGTACTTCACCATTGTGACTCCTTCGTTTCTTTCCTGCGATTAGTAGGTCTTCGCGCAAGCGACCGTCGCGTGCGCGGGTTGGAAGCGCCGAGCTCGAGCGATTCGAGCAGTCGAGCGCGTTCGGACGGCGCGGTCTTCGACAGGAGAGCGTCCCAGTTCTTCAACAGCTTCTTCAACTCGTTGCGAAGCCCAGTTAGTTCTTCAATCTGGGCCTCAACCTCGGTGAGTTTTGCCCCAGCCAGCGAGCGGACCTCCCGGCAGGGCGCCCCGCCTCGGCCACGAACTTCGAGGATGCGAGCAAGCTCGTCGAGCGTAAATCCGACCGCTAACGACCTGCGCACCAAACGCACTCGATCGAGCGCACTCTCCGGATACTCGCGATAACTGTTCGTAGAACGGCGGGGCCGGGCGAGCAAGCCTTTCCGTTCGTAGTACCGCAAGGTATCCGTGCTCACTCCAGCAAGCCGCGCCAGCTCGCCTGAGCGCAAATATTCCCGTTTTGTTGTCTCTTGCCCCATCGATTCACCCGCGAGTGATTATAGACTCTGGAACCGGTTCCAGGGTCAAGCTCTTTTTATCAAGGGCTTCATTCGGAGCTTGCTGTTGTGCCGTGATATCCCGACGAACCGCTTGGCGCCGGAGTAGCATACTGCGAGGTCTGCGTCTGACCTCCCCCGTCCGTGGCTCTGACTACAAGCTTGTGCTTGCCCGCTCGCGCAGGGTTCCACGGCTTTCGCCAGAGCACCCACGAGATCGGCGATAAAGCTGGTTTGATCTCAGCTTGTTCCCAGCTCACGCCCCCATCGGTGGAGACCTCGACCTTGCCGATCCCCCGGTCGCCGGCGAACGCTATTCCCGCGATGGTCGTTTCGCCCCTTACTGTGCTATCAGGTGCGTCGATGCGCGACATTGTTTTGTATTCGGCCCGATCGTCCCACCCGCGCCTTTGCCAGTAGCCCTTCAGGTCATAGTCCACTGCCTCAATCCGAGTGATCCATTTTACGTTCTTCATTCCGTAGATGCCCGGCACCAGCAGCCGCAGCGGAAAGCCGTGATCAGGCGTGAGAGGCTCCCCGTTCATCTCGTAAACCAGCAGCGTTCCGTCGGCCATTGCGCGCTCGAGCGGAATCGAGTCGGTGTAATCGTCGCTCGCGTGCAGCACGATATCGACGACTCCAGGCTTGAGCCCCGCCTGGTTCAAAACGTCCTTTAACCTCACGCCTCGCCACAACGCGTTCCCGATCAGATCGCCTCCGACTTCATTGCTGATGCAAGCAAGCGTGGCATACTGATCTATTGCAGGAAGCGATTTTACCTCTTCGTAGTTCAGTATCCGGGTGTTATTTACCATCCCTCCGATCTGGAGCTCCCATCGACGCGCGTCGACCTGCGGATCAAAGGCGTTCTTGGACACCTGGTAGAAGTCGCGGTTCGGAGTTACTTCAAGCGCCAAATTGTCGATGTTCGGGAACTCTCCATTGCCACGCTTCACCCGCCCAGCGCCGGATTGAAGCCACGATCCAAAGAGCGATTTACCGATGTCGAAAATCCCAACTGCGAGGACCGCGTATCCAACACCTCTAACGACGCGTCGCCTGCTGATGATTCTGCCGGGCGCGTTCGGCAACGCCGGTCGGTCTATGTACTGCCTCGCCGCCACGCTAAGAGCCAATCCGTAAACGCAATGCATCAGCAGCAACCAGGTGGACGTGGACAAGGCTCCCTGCCTCAAGCGGCCGCCTAAGAACCCACCACCAAGGAGTGGAACTATAATCACCGCTGTGAACGCCCAGGCGCCAAAACAAAACCCGATCAGCGATACATAGCGCGCCAGGGAGGAACCTCCCGGCTGTATGTAGCGAAGATAAGCAATTGCCGCGGCGACGAGCGCTGCCCAGTAAATAACTGTGCAGCCCAGAAACGCGAGATGCTTGGCGAAAGGGCCCAGCATTCCAATCGCGATCTCGACTACCCAAATTGGAGCTACTGCGAATATGAATTGCGCCAGAAGCTCGGGGACTAGCGGCGCATCGAACACGAACCGGGCGACAAAACTTGCGATCACCGCGGGCACGGCGGCTAACAGTGCGACCTGAAACCTGATCTCGCTGTCCGTCGGCGGGTCCGGCGTGGCCTTGTTAAGATCGAGCGTAACGATATCCATCGTGTGCTGCAGAGAGTATAGCGCTCGACTACTTAATCGCCGAGTTGCGGCGCGTTATTCCCGCTCTGAGTTCCAACGTCTGAGCACCCACGTTCTGAGTTCCAACGTCTGAGCACCAACGTCCTGAGTTCCAACGTCTGAGCACCAACGTTCTGAGCACCAACGTTCTGAGCACCAACGTCTGAGCACCAATGTCTGAGCACCAACGTCTGAGCACCAACGTTCTGAGTTCCGACTTTAGTCGGTTCATCACAAAGGCGGAACTCAAACGTAACCGCCGACTAAAGTCGGAACTCAGAACGTGACGGAACTCAGACGTTGGAACTCAGAACGTGTCGGTACTCAGAACGTGTCGGTACTCAGAAGGCGACCGCTACACGAACCCTCGCTGTCCCCCAGCATTGCTGATAACAACGCGAAGATAGTAATCTGTCGTCTACGACTCCGGCGAACCAAATGGTAACTGAAGAGACACTAACCACTGAAATTGCAACTCCGGCCTCGGCACAACCACAAACCCCCGAGCCGCGCAGGCTGATCGAGATCATTTCTGATCACCTCGAGACTTTGCGCACACACCATCGCGCGGTCCTCGAAACGGACAGCGTGGAAGCAGTCCACAAGATGCGCGTTTCCACCCGGAAACTCCAGGCCGCGATTGATTTGCTCGGAAATCAGGCAAAGGTGCGAACCCTGAAGACTCGGCTTCGACGGTGGCGGCGCGCTCTCTCGCGGGTCAGAAACTATGACGTGTTCCTGGAGCTCATCGAAAAAGAGACAGCCGGACGAGGCAAGGCGCGAAGAGAGCAACTTCAGTTGATCACAAACATTCTGCGAGAACGGCGCGTGCGAAGGGCCGCAAAAGTACGGCAATTTCTTGAAAGAGCCGACATCGACGCAATCGCCGTAAAGCTCGGCTTCAACCCAACCGCGGTCCCCCAGCCACTAAGCCCTGACCTTACCGGCGATGATTTGCTAGGCGGAAGACCAGCCGTCGATCCAGCGCCGCCGACCGACGAGTTTGATGAGCGAAAGGTCGTTAAATTCGCAGCCGAGCGGCTCGACCAGAGACTCGAAGAGTTTCAAGCCTTGGTTGCCAAGTCGCATCCGGCAACGCACCCAGCGGAGCTGCATAAGCTTCGCATCGCCGCCAAGCGAGTGCGCTATCTCCTCGAGATTATTTCGCAGATGGGCATCGGCGACGCGGCAGGCGCTTTAACCTGGCTCAGGACGCTTCAAGATCGAATCGGGGATTGGCATGACCTAGAAGCGCTGGAAGAGGAGATCATCATCATCCTTTCCAGTGGAGAGTTCATGAAGCAACATCTGGCGGAGAGCGGCGGAATGCTTTTGGCAGCAGCGCACCTGCAGAAAAAAAAGGCGGTGCTGGTGTCCCGGCTGTTTCCAGTCAAGGTCCCTCGCTATCTGACCACTACTTCACAGCGCATGGCGAGAGCCTTGCGCCGCCGAGCAAAGCGCGATTGAGCACCTGCAGGAAGGCAAGGGCGGCTTCGCCAAATGAAACTCGAAATGGGGTCGCTCGGATGTGGGCGCGTGATGGCATGAGTGTCCAGACAAAAGCGCACAGTGTTCCGGCAGCTAGAGTGATCCACAAGCTTCTACGAGTCATCCTTTCAACCCTCCTCAAAATGTCTTGCTCCACGTCCCGAACGGCTTGAAGGGGTTGCCGTCCACTGCACGGTCTACAAAGACGTCGATCGTCTTTTTTGGCCCGGGCCCGGCAGTCTTGCCTAGAGCGAAGCCAGCCAAGAGGAAATAGTTGCTTGTCACCGAGTCGATGGTGGCGTCGAATCGGCTGTCAGCCGCAGCGTCGTTGAACCATAGCCTTGCCGTCCCGCTGCGATGACCGGGCACGCCAACCGCTACGCGTACCGACAACCTGATGCTTAGAGTGTCGCCGGCGCCGATACTGACCGGCGAGGACAGGGCCAAACTGATTGTTCTCGAGAACGCGTTGTTAAACCCGCTACTGCCGCCGGGCACGCCGCTTAGTTCGCCAGAACCAACGGGCGAACCGTTCTTGAGTACCTCGGCGCGGAGGTCGAACCTTGTCCCCACGTCGTCACTGTTCTTTAGACCGAGCCAGACGTTGGCTGCGCCGAGCGCGGTCAACTGCGGGGCCTGAGTGACGTCCAACTGGGTCGGGAAGCCGAGGTTGGTCAGATCAGAGTCGGTTAAGAACCTGCTGTTGCCCACAGCATCAATAACAAATACGTTCAGCTTCCATGTCCCTGCCTCGCTGAACTGCTGGAACGTCACAGTTGTCTGGTAGCTGCCATCCAGCGCGTCTCCCGAGATGCGCTGGTTCACCCCCAGATCGCCGAATCTGAGTTGTTGTCCCGACGGACTTCTAAAATGAACCGAGCCGGACTGGTAACCTGCAGGCGAGTCTGTGATTCGCACGTTAACGGTAACCGCCTCGGACC
>JBASRM010000585.1:0-32227 GCA_049273835.1 Blastocatellia bacterium
TTGTAAGGGTTGCCGCAGCGGTCTTGTAACCGCCGTACCATTCCGGATCCTGCTTCGAGCGCCGAACGGCGCGCCACGCCGACCAAAACACCGCGACCGAGGCAAAAGCGAGCCACTTGGTCGCGACCAGCACCCCGACTACCACCAGCACCAACAGCGCGACGGAAGTAATCGCGGGGCCAAGGCGCTGAACTTTTATGGGAGGATCGTCGAGCGGCTCGCCAACGAATCGCGCTCCGCAGAAGCACTCACTGGCACCGCGGCTCGTGGCTCCGCCACAACAGGGGCACAGCATCGGCTGGGTGCTCCACTCATTCTCTTCACTGCCGCGTTTCGAGCTCACGGTAATCCTTCCTTACCCAGAACCCAAAAATCAGTTCTGAATGGAGTAGTCGACTCTCACCAATTCTTTCGCGTGCGCTTCTTCTCGCTTGACGCGAGCCGCCTCAACCGCTCGCCGGTCGGGCTCCCTCAATTCGCGCCAAGTGTGATAGACCCTATGCACGACGGTCCAATGTGAGAGTACTGCAAGCACCCACAAAACCTGCGGCATCTTATGTAAGAACGGACTGGATGCCGGCCCAATCTCTGTAAGCGAGCCAATGATCAGCAACACCACGCGCTCCGGTCGTTCGAGAAATCCCACTTTGCAGGCGATGTCGAGCGACTCGGCGCGGGCGCGAGAGTAGCTGATCATCACCGATCCGACCAGCGCCAATCCCGTCAACGCCACCAGGAGCGTCGAATGTGCCGATGTATTGCGCGCATAAAAGACCATAATCCCGACATAGACAATAACATCGGAATAGCGGTCGATGACTGAGTCAAAGAACGCGCCGAACCTGGTTTCGCGCCCTCGGAGGCGCGCCACCTGTCCATCCAGCATGTCAAAGAAATTGGCGAGGATCATGAGCAACCCCGCCGTGAAAAATCTGCCGTAGCCGTACAGAACGCCGCACCCGATGTTGATCAGCAACCCGATGAACGTTAGCGCATTCGGGTTGATTCGGCTGCGAGCAAGCCCGCGCACGATGGCGTCTATGATCCTCTTGCAACCGGCCCCGATGGCTTCACTTATCATTACAGGGCCTCCCAGCCTCGGTCACACGCACCACCGGCGAAGCGCTACTATCGCAAACGCGCGAACCTATTGTCAACTGCGCTGTTTGAGTTCAAGCTTAGGTCTCGCCTAGCAATAAGGCGACCAGAGTTTGAATCATCCACCTGATTGAACCTCTTTCGTGTTAATGACGATTCTGACTTCACTGACAGCGATTCAAAGCAGCAACCGGTCATTCTTCATCACTCAGACGTTCTCTGAATCGTGGAACGTCGCGAGCTTGATTATCTCGAATCGCCGTTTTCCGGCGGGTGTACTGACTTCCACTTCGTCTCCTTCGCCTCGACCCATCAAGCCTTGCCCGACCGGCGAAGAAGTGGAAATCTTTTTCTGGGCGATGTCTGCATCTTCAGCCATCACCAGCGTGTAGGTCACCTCTTCACCGTTATCCACATCGTACAGCACGACCGTCGAACCGTAAGCAACGCGGTCACGCGGAAGCCGCGCTACGTCGATCATCGACAGGTCCGCAAGTCGTTTCCTTAGATTCGCGATGCGGGCGCGAACGTAGTCCTGACGATTCCGGGCGGCCTGATATTCGGCATTCTCGGAGAGATCTCCCATGGCCACGGCCAGCTTGAGATCATGCGGTATCTCGGTCCTCAGTTCCGTTTCCAGCAATCGTAGCTCTTCCTGGATCTTTTGTTTGATTTTGATTTCTTCCGGCATATCTAACTTACAAACTTAAGTCTATATCCCGGAGGGTTACTAAACAAGCGGGAACCAACAGCGACCTTACTCCTGTTCGCCTCGTTTGATCAGCCGACGTTGACGACTTGAGAAGCGACGCCGCCCACGTAGACCAGCTTATGATTCGAGAAGCCCAGCTCTACAGCATTGTACAGCTCTCCGATCAGAGCCGGACCATACCGAGACAGAAAGTAGTAAACATTCAATTCACGTTCCTGAAGATTCTTGTCGGGATAAAGAGTCAGGTACGCGCGCTCGACCTGGCGGTAAGCATTCTGCTCGCGGTGCGCGCTCGCGTGGATAAAACGAGTGCGCAAATGTTCGAGCTGATAGGTTATTTTTTCACGCGTTCGTTTGAGCGGATCGCTCAGCGTAGAATCCGTGCGGCGCAGCGCCTCGCCGAGCCGATCAAGATGCTCGTTCAGCACGCTCTCGGTTTCGGTAAACGCCTCGGCGGCACTTCGATCCAGACTCTGCTCGACTACCTTGGTCACGGCGGGGTGCAGGCCCTCGAAGAAATCCTGGAGCTGAAGCTTGTACTTCTTCATCGTCTTCTGATGACGGCCTTCAACGATGGTGAAGCTCGCCCGGGGCAGAACACACGGCTCCTGGCGGCCAAGCGTCGCGTACACGGCGCGAAGCTGTGCGAAATAGGCGACCTCGGCTGGACCTCCAATGTAGGCTGCAGTCGGCAGCAGATAGTCCTGAATCACTGGACGAAGAGTCACATTAGGGCTAAAGCAACTGGGACATCGTTTCGCAAGCTCAACAAGCTCCTCTCGCTCGAACGAACGATGTGATCCCTTAACGGTGAAACGGCCGTCCTGGTGGGTGATCGCCGCGCGGCGGCCGTCGTCCATTATGAACAGCGGAACCATGTCTTCGGATACCTTGATCTGCGCGTGATAGCCGGCCTCCTCGAGTTCGCGGCTCCGAGTGACAAGAGCGCTCGCGATTTCGCTCGACTTTTCAAGTGCCTCGGCATAGAGCGGAGCAGCTACCTGTTTCAACTCTTCATCGAGCGGGTCGAGCAGCACAACCCCGTGTTGGTGAAACAACCGGGCCATCAACCGCGCGAACGCTTCCGCGAAACCAACCCCAACGGCGTAGCTCTCGCGAAGGTCGCGCTCCAACGCCGGCGTGAACTCAGAAGGGGCCAGCTGCGAGACCAGATCATCGATCGTTGGGTTGATTCCTTCACAAAGTTCGACGCGTCCCACCGGCTCATCAGCCTTGTGACCGCTTGCTTCGTATTGAATTCGTTTCAAATGACCTTCGCGGTCCACAACCCGGCAGTGGTTCACCTCTTCATAGTCATGGTCTTCGCTGGCGATCCAGAACACCGGCACGGCTTCCACCCCCTGCTCGCGCAGACAGGCAGCAAGCTTGATCACGGTCAACGCCTTGTGAATCGTGTACAGCGGACCGGTGAACAGTCCGGCTTGCTGGCCGGTCACTATTGCGACCGAACCAGGGCGCCGCAGCATATCGATA
This sequence comes from Blastocatellia bacterium, assembly GCA_049273835.1. Taxonomy (GTDB): domain Bacteria; phylum Acidobacteriota; class Blastocatellia; order UBA7656; family UBA7656; genus Onstottus_A. The sequence goes on from JBASRM010000585.1 coordinate 3,305, forward strand.
TACTTGAAGGTCAGTTCAGGAGAACCGACCCGGCGATTGATGCGTTCGAGCGCGTCCGGTACGCGTGTGCGATCAAACTCCTGAGCTCCAACCTTGCGGGCGTGATCGGCAAGCGTCGCGTCCGACCGCCCATAGTTGGGATAGAAGTGAGCGACCTTTGGAAAGTCGTAAAGGAAATCATTGAATAGCCGCGTCGTCCGTGGAATATCGGCGAAACGCAAAGCGTCGGTGAGCTTTTCAGCAGCAGATTCCAGATTAGTACAGTCGGAAGTCATAGTTTCTCAATTGCGACCCGTGATTCGTGATGTGTTATGCGTGATTCAGCGTCAAGCAGCCCTCGGTGACGCCACGTGTCACGCATCACCATCACGCATCACGTCTCATTCTATCTCCGGGAACAGCCCGGTTTCGCGAATCACAGTCTTGATTCTTTCCCGATCGGCGGCGCTCAATGGGAGCAGCGGGGCGCGTGGGAAGCCGCTCGCGAACCCGAGTATTTCCATCGCCGCTTTGAGTCCCGGCACACTGAGACTTGCGGTCACGATTTGCGACAGAGGTGCGATGCGATGTTGAAGCTCACGTGCGCGGGTGTGATCGCCAGCATTGTATGCTTCATAGAGATCGACGCACGGGCGCGGTGCGACGCAGGCGACGCCCAGGATCGCGCCCCTGGCTCCCATCGCAAGAGCCGGATAAACGATGCTGCCGTTTCCAACCATCACCGCGAAGCCCTCGGGCGAGCGGCGAATCGTCTCGGAAATGGCTCCCATGTTGCCCGCGCTGTCCTTTACGCCGATGATGTTTTGATGAGCAGCAAGCGCGGCGATGGTTGCAGACTCGATAACAACTCCCGTGTTCTGCGGAACGTTGTAGATCAACACCGGGACCGGCGACCGGTCGGCCACTTCCGTGAAGTGGCGCGCGAGCGCTTCCTGAGTCATTGACGATTTGTAGAAGTACGGTGTGGCGACGAGCACCGCATCAGCGCCGCATTCCGCCGCTGCCAGCGAGGCCTCAATCGCGGCGCGCGTTGAAAGCTCGTTCACACCGCCGACAATGGTGTGAGAGCCTTTGGCTGCCCGCTTGATTGTTTCGATGACGCGCCTGCGCTCATCTGATGAGAGATGAACGGCTTCGCCGTTCGAGCCTAACGCGACGTAACCGGCAAGCCCTAGATCGTTGTAGCGAAGGATGTTTGAGCCGAGCGCTTGATAATCGACATCGCCGCGCTCGTTGAAGGGGGTTGTGACCGGCGGGAGTATTCCGTTGAGCTTGATATTGTGCATGCCAGTAGACTTTGTCCTACGCTTTACTCCGAGCCGTGGTTCCCGCCAACCACAGTAACTTGGGATTATAGGTGCCCGGGCATCACGCCGCAACGCGGAGAGGAAAGAGGGCGGGCAGCTGAGGCGCCGAGGCAGAGGGGAGACGAGCGGGAAGCGGAAATGTTTAATTTTTCATTGATCTTGACGGCTAGGTCTCCATAGCCGGGCGTAGACGCAGGGGCATAGTGGGGACGGAGGCAGGGAAGCGGCAATTTTTTATTTTCCCTTTTCCATTTGTCATTTTTCATTCATTTTCAATTTTCCATTTTCGTTTCTCATTTCCATTGATCATTTTTCCATTGATCGTTTTCATTTCCATGATTCACATTTTTCATTGACCCGGCCGGTAGCTCGTTCGCCACAGATTCGGAAAAATGACAAATGGAAAATGGTCGTTTTCCGTTCCCCCTTCCCCCTTCGCCCCTTCCCTACCCTCTTCCCCTCCGCTTCCTTCCTCTCTTCCCCTTCCCTCCCGGTCTGGGTTAAGAATGAAGCGTGAAATTGATCTTCATGGGCACACCCGAGTTTGCAGTGCCGTCTCTTCACCGTTTAGTACTTGACGGTCACCAAATCCCCGCGGTTTTTACTCAGCCGGATAAACCTGCCGGCCGCGGGAAACATCTGCACGCGCCCGCGGTAAAAACATACGCGCTCGATCGCGGGATGTCGCTCTATCAGCCCTCGAAGATCAGAAGCAACGAAGAAGTGCGCGCGATCTTTGAGGAGATCTCACCTGATGCCTGCATCGTTGCAGCGTACGGGAAGATTCTGCCTGAATGGCTTCTTGTGATCCCCAGACTTGGCTGCATCAATGTGCACGCGTCGTTGCTTCCAAAATATCGCGGCGCGGCCCCCGTTAACCGAGCCATCGCAAACGGCGAGCGGGAAACCGGGGTGACCATCATGCAAATGGACGCCGGGATGGATACCGGACCGATGCTGGCGACCAGCGCGATTGTGATCGGCGATTCAGAGACTGCGCCTGAGCTTTCAGCTCGTCTGGCCCGCTTGGGAGCCGAGCTCCTTTCCGAAACTCTTCCCCGCATCGAGAGCGGCGCGGTCAGGCCTATTGCCCAAGACGACAGCCAGGCGGCTTATGCGCCTCTTCTCAAACGCGAAGAAGGCTTGATTGACTGGCGATTGAAGGCGAACAACATAGCCAACCGCGTGCGAGGCTTTCAACCGTGGCCTGGAAGCTACACTGACTTTCGGGGAGGGCGGTTAATCGTTTGGCGAGCGAAGGAAGCTTCCGATGCGCCTGGAGACGTGCTTTTAGCCGGCGACGCTGAGCCGCGGACCATTCTAAGCACCAACGAAGCCGGAATCAGGATCGCGTGTGGCGAGGGAAGCGTGCTGTTGGTCGAGGAGGTTCAGGTTGAAGGGAAACGGCGGGTTTCAGCGCGCGAGTTCGCAAACGGCGCCCGGTTGAAACCCGGCGATCGTATTTAGTGCATATTTTGCTGCGTAATCTGTTATCTGAAATTATCTCTGAGACACACCGCCACGTCTTATCCAATCGGGTTCTATCTTCGCCAATCGGTTGCTAACATCGTTGCGTGAGCACCGGCGCGAGCAAAGAGACAGTCATCGCTGCCCTGGTCGGGCCGACTGCCTCAGGCAAAAGCGAACTTGGCATCAAGCTAGCTCTGGCCCGCAATGCCGAGATCATCAATCTGGATTCGGTCCAGGTTTACCGGGGTCTCTACATCGCAACCGCCAAGGTTCCTGCAGGGGAGCGCCGAGGGGTGACTCACCACCTGATAGACATAGCCGACCCGACGGAGAACTTCACGGCGGGCGATTGGGCCCGTCTCGCCAACAGTGCTATTGAACAAATTGAATCGCGCAATCACCGGGCAATTTTCGTGGGGGGCACAGGCTTCTACTTGCGCGCCCTACTGAAGCCGTTTTTTGAAGGCCCAAAAACCGATCTGAAGCTTCGCGAGCGACTCGTCCGCTTGCGAGATCAGCGCGGCGCCGGGCGCCTGCATCGACTTTTGTCGCGCGTTGATCCGGAAGCGGCGTCGACGCTAAGCGCGCTGGACTGGTCCCGCACCATGCGCGCTCTGGAGGTCTACTTTCAAACCGGCCGCCGCATTTCCGCTTGGCAGCCTGAGACTCCGCCGGCCCCGGGCCTAGCTTCGCGCGTTCGAGTTATCGCGCTCAACCCGCCACGCGATGATTTGTATGCGCGAATTAACAAGCGGGCTTGCCGGATGTTTGAAGATGGACTCGTCGAAGAAGTGGAGACGCTGATCGCGTCAGGTGTCCCGCGAACTGCAAAGGCTTTTCAAGCGCACGGCTACCGCCGGGTCGTCGAATACCTCGAAGGCAAGCGCACCCGTGAAGGTGCGCTCAATCAAATGAAGCTGGACACAAGGCACTACGCGAAACGACAACTAAGCTGGTGGCGCGCCTGGCCTGGAGTGAAGTGGCTCAATCGCTTCGGAGATGAGCCGGAAGCATTCGAGGAAGCGATGCGGCTTTTGGAAGAGTAGTGACCGATGTGAGAACTGCCGCGACCGCCAACGTTAGACGTCGCTAGAAATCGGGTCCTCAAATCCCCCCAACTTCAGTCGGGGGATCAACCGACGCGTGCAGGGCGACGCTTCTCGCTTCTCTCCCGCGAACGATCCGCCAACTTAAGGTTGGGGGGATTAGAAAAGGTTTGGGCGGGCGGCGTTTGGGGATCTCAGATCGCCACTAACTCCGCAATCACGTGATCGAGTCCGAATCTATCGAAGTCTGCACGGTTTCGCGAAAGCAATTTTTGCAGATCCTCGATAACGTAAGCGCGAAAACGGTCCGCGTACTGCGTCGCACCTCTTACCGATTCGGTCGCCAGTTTGAGCGCTTCGGTCAGGCCGGTTATGAAAGCTTCCGGGTTGGCTTGTCCTATGAAGACTATTTCGCCGGAGAGGTATTCAAACTCACCCGCGAACGGATCGAGGAATGGATATCGCTCAGCTACCTTAAGCTGCCCTGCTCGCAAAGACATCGCGAAGCTGTCGGGTCGCCCTACCGCTTGAGCGGCTTCTTCAATGGTTCTGGCTATCTCACCCATCAGTCGTTTGACTTCAGCCATAGCCTCCGCGTCGCCGGCCGCGGGAAGCTCTTTGCTCTCAAGCGTGAGGTCTAACGTCTGACCGTCGCTCACCTCTGTCATCGGACCGGTCGACAGTCGATCGATCACTGGTCCGGCGTCACTCGGCGCAACGCCGGACTGAACCGGCTCAGCAGAGCCGTCAGTCGCCGCTGAAAGTTGTTCCACGCCCTTATGATCCACTTCATCCTGACCTGCGCCGTTCATCGGCTCACCGGGTGCCGGTGTTTCGTACGTCACGAGACGATGGCTTGAAGATGCTTCGATCTGCTGGATATCAATCAGCGGAGCCTGGGTCTGCAGAGAATGTGAGACAGCGGTTGGTGCATCTCGAGCAACAGACTCGCGAGCGGGAGGCGCGACTTCTGCAGGCCTCTTGAAATAAACATTGAAGGTACCCCCAGCGCGATTGCAGACGTGCAGGAGATTGGTAAGCGCCGCATTGTCGGCAAGCTCGAGCGCATCAGACTGATCTTCCGGAGCGCCGGTTGGGGTGATGACCCGGCAGCAGCCATCGCGCAGGTGGACTAAAGCGCTCGACCCGTCTTCTACGTTGACTTCGACAAACCACTCGCGGTCGCGTTCACGCGCGAGCTTGGAGATCATCTTTTCAAAATCGGTGAATTCGGTGCTCAACCCCGCGTAGAGCGTCTGCGCGTTCACCAGCCCGGCAACCAGGCTCGCGATTGCCGCGGAGTAGGCATAGACGGAAATCCGCCCACGTTCCTCCAGTGACCGCGCGGCAAGCTGCGCGGTAGTTGTCTTCTCAAATGCGCCCTCATCGTCGTCGAGACGCCGTTCAATGACCGCCGCGACCTCGCCGCCGTCGATAATCACATAACTGTCGGTTTCGCGAAGAACGACCTCAACCATACCGGAAAAGCCACCCTCGCCAAGGTCGGCGACAAGAGCTTCCAGAAGGACATAACTGGTCGCCAAATTCTCGTGAATGACTTTTCCGCGAGGAATGAACATTGGAGGGTGATTCGTAGTCCGTCGCGCTCTCGCTTTTTGCGGAGATGCGGGTAACGGCTGCGGTTAATGACCGATTACGGCTATCGCTTTTTCAGAGGCGTCTTGACCTTGCCTTTTTTGATCGCCTCGACAATTCGCTTGGCCTGATTGCGCGCGATCAGTGGCTGAGAGTCGTCGCCGGCAATCTCGCTTAAGGCCGGGAGCAACCGCTCAGGCTCGGCGATGCGCTCGAGCCTCAAATCATTCTCGAGTGTCTCGAGCTGCTTGGGCAGATCGAGAGGCTGATAACGCTCAGCGTTCTCGATGTCGAGAAGCGATATCTCCTGCGTCGCGATGCCGCGAAAGATTTCGCCAAGCGCTCTTATGTGTGCATTGGTTGTAAAATTGAATCGCGTCTTTCGCTCGTGCTTGCCCTGCCTCGCGCTCAACGTTACCCAACCGAGATGAGAAAAGTCCCTTTTGTCTTGATACTCGGTGTCCGAGGTAAGAAAGCCCGAAACTTCAAACAGGTTCCGAATGTGTGCGACCGTCGCCGGGAGAAGTTTGACTTTGCAGTCGAGCACCTCGTCCGATGTTCCGCGTACGAAGCGCAGTTCGCCCACACCGCTGGGATTGAGATCGATCTCGATTACTTTTAAATCGAACCGCGGATTCTCGAACTTGTAGCTGAAACTCATCTCAAGCGAAGGCGCATTCGACTCGGTAAGGCTTTGCGACCGCTGATGCGCCAGGGCACAGGTTGTCGCCATCAGCAAAACGAGGAGAAGCAACGTAAGACGGTTTGCACCCATAAGAACGCTACAAGTCAAACAGGGACGTTCGAGATCGGCAAAGATAATTAGAATCTATCCCAGCCTCTCCTGTCCATCCCTGTTCTGCAGCGGTCTATTCGAATTTGACTGAAACCAGCTTCGAGACGCCCGGCTCTTCCATCGTCACGCCGTATAACGCGCGGGCAGCCTCCATCGTGCGTTTGTTATGCGTGATGACCAGGAACTGGGTGTCGTGGCTCATCTCGATCACCTTTCCGGCAAACCGGCCCACATTCACCTCATCCAAAGGCGCGTCCACTTCGTCAAGTATGCAGAATGGCGAAGGCCGGTATTGAAAGATGGCGAGGACGAGCGCGATCGCTGCCATCGCTTTTTCCCCGCCTGACAGCAGCAACACGTTCTGCAACCGCTTGCCCGGCGGCTGCGCAATCAAGTCGATGCCGGATTCGAGCACATCGTCCTCGTCGATGAGGATCATCTCGCCACGACCGCCCCCGAACAACTCGACGAACATGCGCTGGAAGTTCTCGTTGATGTGAGTGAAAGCATGCCGGAATCGCTCACGCGAGCGCCGTTTTATTTCCGAAAGCGCTTCTTCCGTCATCTTGATCGAGTCGAGGATGTCGCGCCGCTGTTCGCTGAGGAACCGGAATCGCTCGTCAGCTTCTTCAAGCTCTTCAAGCGCCATCATATTGACTGGTCCCATATCGTCGAGCTTGACTCGCAGCTCATCGTGACGCGCGCGGGTACCATCGATCTCAGAAAGCAAAATTTCAGGGGTGTACGCCGGCCGAGGAGCGGAGCGCGGGAGAGCGGGAAAGGACGCCTCGCTTCCGCTTCCCGGAGCTGCCTCAGCCTGCTCGTCGGTTCCGCTTGTCGCTAGCGGATCAACGCCCTCCTGCTCGTCGGCGTCTTTGTTGTCCTCCGCACTCGCGTCCGTAGTCCTGGTCAGCTCGACGCTCGTCACCACATCCTCCAGCGACATGGCGAGCTCCGAGAAACAGGTGCGGGTCAGATGCTGTGCTTCCGACTCAATCCGCGCCCGCTCGACTTCGATCTGGCCGCGTCGGTCGTGGGCTTCTCCAGCATCTTGTCTCGATTGGCTGAGGGTTGCTTCCAACTCATCGGTTCGCGCTCGCGCGGAGGCAAGCTCGTGGCCGCCTTCGCTGATCAGCTCAGCCAGCGAAGCGCGTTCGGTTTCAAAACCCGCTGCCGCGCCGGCCCCCTCTTCAAGCGAACCCGTGAGCGCGTCGATTCGACCGTGGCTGTCGTATAACTCCAACTTGTTTCGATTGATCCTGGCCCTCAGCTCTTCGGCTTCAGCTTCGATCCGGCGCATTTCGGATCGAGCGGCGTGCATCCGTTCCGCGCGCGCCGCAACCGAGGCGCGAACCGCTGAAAGCTGTTGCGATAGTTCCTCGACATACGCGCGCATTTCGACGAATCGAGCTCCGGCCTCGTCCAAGGATTTCTGCAACGATTCGCGTGATGATTCGGCAGCGGCAACCTCCGAATCGAGTTGCTGGATGCGGGTCTGCAGCTCAACGCGCTCAACAGCCCCCTGCTCGAGTTCAGTTTCGACCACCCGAACGTGTTGCGAAGCGCGTTCGAGATCGCGATCGAGCCCCTCCAGGTGCGAGTTTCGCGCGGCGGCGGCTTTTTCGTGCTGGCGCAGATCCTGATCCAGCGATGCGGCATCCGATTCAACATCACGCAATCGCTCCTCGGCAGCGGTCATCTCGTCAGATATTCGTTGCTTTTCTTCAGCGTTGTTCTTCGTTTGCTCTCTAAGCTGTTTGATCTCACGCTTCAGACCCAGCAGAGAAGTGCCCATCTGACTCGCCTGCGCCCCGGTAACGATCAGCCGGCCGCCGGCAACCTGCTCGCCGTCGTACGTTACATAAATCACCGACGCGTTTTCGATCGACAAATGAAGCGCCGCTTCGATGTCCGGAACCACCGCGGCCGCACACTTCTCCTGGAATGCGCGCTCGACAACCGTCTTAATCTCCGGTCTTATGCCGAGAAGATCGATTGCCCGAAGGACTTCGAGCTGGAACCGCGAGGCGTCCTCGACGTCCTGCCTGTCAAACTGACGCGTCGCAGCGCGATCGTCGGTTTCAGAAATGATCTCGACGTGGGAATCAGAAATCACAATCTGATCATCCGCGTGAAGATGAATGACGATTGCGTCTTCAACGGTGAAATCAGCCGCGGGGAGCTGGCGCTCTTCCGGGACGTACTGCTCTTGAAACGGCGAGACCTCACGGGGTTCTTCACTGCCTATCAGCCAATCCTCGATGCTACCCCCGTTTCCAGTCTCCTCATCTCGAGGTCCTCCCGTTCCTCCGGCGTCGGCTCTTCCCGTCCCCCCGTCCGAGTCGTCCTCCCCCCCGTGAAGTCCCACGACGAGGAATGCGCCTCGGCCAAGTCCTTCGGTCTTGATGTAGTCGACGCCCGCCAGCGCGTCGTCAATGGTTGGTACCAGAACACTTTGAAGTTCGCGCGCGAACAAGCTCTCGATCAGGCGTTCGTATTGAGGCTCGACTTCGACAAAATCCGCAAGCGTGCCGAGCGCGTTTATGCGGGCTGCCTGCTCGGGCGAAAGCACGTGTTGGACGGCATCCGAATAGTAGGCTCGATGCGCATCAAGGTCTTCAAGGGAGGCTAGCCGGTGGGCGGCAGCGTCATGGCGCGCGTGCGCGGCTTCACGTTCGGTGCGCCGCGCCGCCGCCTGTTCGCGAAGCACATCGCGCTCACGCGCACGCTCGGCGATTAGGGTATTCAGCTCGGCAAGTCGCACGCGGTCGCCCTCGACCTCACCTCCGGCGCGCGTGAATTCGCTCGAGGCTTCATCACGCCGTGTTGTTGCTCGTTCCAGCTCGCTGTTCAGATTTGATTGCCGCAGATCCAGGCGTCTGAGTGCATCGGCGAGATTAGCGCTGAGGTTTCGAAGCCGCTCGGTGGTGCCGATTTCGGTAAGCATCCTCACACGCATTTGCTCGATCCCGCTTTCGGTCTCTCGCAGTCGCCCAAGCTCATCCTGATAAACCCCTTCGCGGGTCGACATATCGGCCTGTTCGGCGGCCACCTCGCCTTCCAGCGTTTGAAGACTGGCCGCTCGCCGCTGCGCTTCCGACTCTAGCAACGCAAGCCGTTCATCGAGCGCCTTCTGATCGCGATTCAGCTCTTCGATGCGGGCGGTCAACTCGTTGATCTGCTGTTCCTCAAACGCGCGGCGATTGCGGGCGCGGTCCACTTCAAGCTCGACAGCCGCGGCGCGGGCGCGCAAGCCGGCCAGATGATCTTCAGCGGCGCGCGAATGAGCAGACGCGGCTCGATACTCGGCTTCCAGTCCCGACAAGCGGGCATCCAGTTCAGTCTGATTGCGGCCGGCTTCTTCGATCTCTCGTCCAACCCGCTCGATCGCCTCGTTCAATCGGTAGTAGTCGGCGGTGAAGATAATCTTGAGCAGCGAGCGCATCTCCTCGCGAAGCCTCCGGTATCGCCGGGCCTTTTGTGCCTGCCGCCTCAGGCTATTCACCTGACGCTCGACTTCGCTGATGATGTCGTTGAGCCTCGTGAGATTTTGCTTCGCCGATTCGAGTTTAAGTTCTGTAGCGCGCTTTCGCGATTTGAACTTTGTGATTCCCGCCGCTTCTTCGATGAGCGCGCGACGGTCGAGCGGCTTGGATGAGAGGATTTGACCGATACGCCCTTGCTCGATGATTGCGTAATGAGCGCCACCAAGTCCGGTGCCAGCAAACAGGTCTTGAATGTCACGAAGAAGACAAGCCCGGCCGTTCATCAGATAATCGCTGTCACCGGTGCGATAGAGCCGTCGGCCTACGACTATGCGCTCGCCGGCAGAGATTGCGATTGTCCGGCGCTTCCGGTGATGACGGGTGCGTTTGCGCTCTACGTGTTTCGGTTCTTCATGCTGGTCTTCAACGCCGGCCTCCGGGGTCTCAAGCTTCGCCGCCGATTGCCGGGCATCGACTCGCGCGGCAGCTTCAATGCTTGATTCGTTCGAATCTGGCGACCGCGGCTCCTCCGGCTGTTCAGAGTGCATCACATCGGAGAGATTATCGTGCCTGCCGTTTGGATCAGAATCACTCGGAGTTTCCGTGGCCCCGACCGGAAGCGAAGAATCGTTGTTTACGCTCGGCGGCGATTCAGGCGAGTGTTGCTCAACGCCGGATTCTTCCGGCGCCAACTCCTGGACGAGCGAGCGAGCGGCATCAGCGGCGTGTTCGGCATTTGTGAGCGCCCGTTCATATTCCTGTTCGTCATCTTTTTCCGAGCCTTCCGCATCGCGCGCGGCGATGTCTTCAATCGCGACGAGCGTCAGCAGCACTTCAGCCATCCCGGTTGGCTTGCGGTCGCGAGTACCGTTAAAGATGACGTCTTCCATCTTGCCGCCGCGAAGATTCTTGGGCGACTGTTCGCCCAGGACCCACGAGATGGCCTCGGCGATATTGCTCTTACCGCAGCCGTTAGGACCAACGACTCCAGTGATGCCTTCACCAAACACGAGGGAGGTGCGATCGGCGAAGGATTTAAAGCCGCTTATCTCAAGTTTCTCGAGTTTAAACATTCAAGCTCCGTGGCCGGCGAGTTCGACCACAACATAAATCGACCACAACATAATAGGGTTATGATTAAGTTCCGGCACACTATAGTGTAGCGGCCGCCCGGTCGTCAAATTGTATGCCTTTGCGAATGCAAATCGATTGTGACTAGAGGTGTAGTTCGGCTGAGCGGCCCTGCTTTGGGACTGCGGCGGCGCACCGGTCATGCCGAAGGCTCCGCCCTCGTTAAGGACCGCGCTCGATCAAGCGACCGTTCCGCCCTGCTCAGCCGATGGCCCCGGCCCATCGGCTGCCCCCAACTGCCGGTCGGTGGATTGTTTATACTCAGCCGACACGGGGAGGCCGATCGACTTTTCTCCTAATCCCACCCACGGAAGTGGGTGGATTGTTCAGGCCCAGCCTACCAGGATACGCGAGCCGACCAGCATCCCGAATCCCTTCAGTTGGGACTGCTCAGGGCGTCAGCCCGCGTAGCTTGCCATCATTTTACCCTGGAGTAGCAGAAATGCTCCGGTTGGACTGAAATGTGTCGAGATAGACACGATCGATCTCTTTTAATATCGTTAGAGAGGCATATCTCTCTTGAGTCTTATGGCAGGCACCCTTTACATCGTCGCGACGCCGATCGGCAATCTTGAAGACATAACGTTGCGCGCGCTGCGTGTACTCAAAGAAGTTGACCTCATAGCCTGTGAAGACACCCGACATACGCGGAAGTTCCTGACTCACTATCAGATTTCTCAGCCGGTTGTTAGTTATCACGAACACAATGAACGTGAGCGCGCCGGCGAACTCATGAGGAAACTCGAGGCCGGACTAAGTCTGGCTCTTGTATCTGATGCCGGAACGCCTCTGATTTCGGACCCGGGCCTTAACATCGTTAGACAGGCAATCGAGCGCCGGATCAAGGTCGTTGCCGTGCCGGGACCATCGGCGCTCATAACCGCACTTTCCTCGGCCGGGCTTCCAACTAATGAATTTGTTTTCGCGGGTTTTCTGCCCGCTCGGCCAACAGCACGAAAAGCGCGGCTTCAACAGCTTTCCGAGTCGAAGACAACACTGATCCTTTACGAGGCGCCGCACCGGATCAAAGCGACAATCGAGGATGCTCGTGAGGCGTTTGGTGAGCGCGAATGCGTAATCGCCCGTGAACTGACAAAGCTTCACGAAGAGTTTTTGCGAGGGCGTCTCTCTGAGATAGAAGTCCCGGAAGGCTCGGCTCGCGGCGAGTTTGTGGTGTTGATCGGGCCGCCGCTGAAAGGCCGCGCTATAGAAACGAGTCAGGCAACGCTGTCAGTAAGTGAACAGGTCGAACAGTTGATCAATGCCGAAGGACTTGACCAGAAGAGCGCGCTCAAGCGAGTCGCTCGCGAGCGTGGAATCGGCAAGAGCGAGGCTTACAGATTGATGATCTCCGAGCGGGCAAGGAGTAATAAGCCATGAGGTTTGCGCATAGTGTAGCCGAAGAGGACGCCGAGGCACGCCGAGGGCTCTGCGCGCCGCGTACGATGCTGTTGTTTCTCATTGTTTCGTTTATGGTCCATTTGACGGCTTTCGGGCAGAGTGGGGCCGGCGGCGCGCGTTCAAGCGGACGTGAGTATGGCGTGAACCTTACTTTTGCCGTTTATCAGTACGACGCCACGCGATCTCCGGCGATGCAGGAGGTAACCCGCCTCTCGGGGACCTATTCGACCGCCCAGGAAGAAATCGCTTACTTGAAGGACCGGAACAAGCTGGAGGAGCTTGCCGTTCGTCACGTCAGATCGGTAGGCCTTCGAAAGGACGATACCTTTAACGACGCGGTGCTGCTTGGCCCAGAGTACATGGTGTTCACGGTTACCCCCCGCGAAGTCGTGCGCGGCTTGATGAAGCTCGACCTGCGAGTTCGCTATGCGAATGAACCCCTTCTCGACGTTAAGAACGTTGAGGTCGAGAATTATGAAACCGTAATGCTACGGGGCGGGAAGGGTATGTTCGGCGTCAAGTACTTCGTTGGCGGGGGCGGACGTCAGGAGAGTGTGCCCACCGAGCGCACGTTGCTGGTGTCGGTTACGCCTGAAATTGTACCGGTAGCAAACCTGCGCAACCGGCCTCAGGAACTTTCTCATCCGGTTGATGAATTCGGTGGCGTGATTCCGACAAAAGAAGCCGACCGATTCACGCCGCCGGTCGCGGTCGAGCGAGTGGCGCCGACGTTCGAAGCGGGCCGCAGTGTGCGAGGCGCTGTGCTTCTGGGCGGAGTAGTGACGCCCGACGGAAAAATAGTCAACATCCGTGTGATCCGGTCGCTGGATCCCGTGATAGACGAGCGCGCAGTCGAAGCCTTTCGCCAGTACAAGTTCTCTCCAGCGCTGCTGAACGGCAAGCCTGTGTTTGCAACTTACCGCGAAGAACTCACCTTTGCGGCGGCGCCGCCATCTTTATTAGAGATTGAAGCAGAGCAGCGAAAGCAGCGAGAATTGGAGAAGGAGCGTGAGAAGCAGAAGCGAAAGCCCTGAGTCGGCTCATGCGTAAGGCGTGATGCGTGAACCGAACGGATCACGCATCACGTTCATTGCTCTAGAATTTCTTCTTCACATAACGCACCCAGTACGGCACGTGCATTGTCTGGTTGCCGCCGGTGACTAGTACGTAACCGGTATAGTCGCGTCTCTGCGAGCCAACGATCGCCGCCATTGTTATCGTGACCGTCTTTGTCTCGCCGCGTGCAAGCGACACCGATCCCGGCGATGAAGTCACAGTGACTCCGTCTCCGGGATTGAGTTGTTGAACGGCGATGTTGAATGTGTTTTGGCCGTCGATCGTGCTGGTAATCTTGAGATCGACGGCGACTGTAACGTTGTTCTTCTTGAGCTTTCTTATTCCGAAACTGAAGCTCGCCGGCGAGAACGTCGCGCTGACGGTACTGGCCCTGGCCAGGTCCACGCGCCCGCCGCCGGTATCGAGCACCCCAACCCGGGAGCCCAGGTCAGGTCCAAGAAACACATCGGTTGTAGCCGAGCTGATCAACGCAGATTTGATTTGTTCCGGAGTCCATGACGGATTGAGTTGCTTTAGAAGCGCAGCCGCCCCGGCGACGTGGGGAGCTGCCTGGCTTGTACCACTAATCGCCAGGAACCCGCTTGAGTCAACAACTCCCACGTTCGCATTCCCGGTCCGTATGGCAGCCGAATAGATGATGACCCCAGGCGCCGAGACATCCGGTTTGAGCCCTTCAAGAGTGGACGGTCCTCGCGAACTGAAGTCGCCTAGCACGTCACCCTGGAAGCTACCCGACCCGAAGGTCCCGATCGTTATCGTCGCATTTGGATTGCTTCGCACAAAATCCCGCATCGCGAGGCCCTTGCTGCGGACGACAAAGAAAGACGGTATCGATGTGCCAGTCACGTCCATGGTGAAGAGGTTGTCACCTCCGGCAGAGCTGCCCGCGGTATCCTCATTGGGGTCCCTGTTGAAAATGATAACGGCTCTGGCGCCTGCCGCCGCTGCGTTGTCGACCTTCGCCGCAAACGTACATGCTCCCCGTTCGATCAAAGCGACTTTGCCGGTGAGCGAACCCGCCGGCAGCGCACCGCACGCGCGGCCTTGCGCATCGGTCTCCGCGTAGGCCAGCGGCCCAAGCGAGCTGTCGAAAACCGCCGTGCTGCCACTTCCCCTCGTAGTCCCGATGCCAGTCAAAAAGGCGGAAACCGGGTCCGGTCCGGAGACGGTTATTACCGGGCCGACCACGTGAGAGTTCGAGGTAGCTCCAACTGTTATGACCGACGGGGCGATAGCCGGCGATGTGATCGTCATCGCAGCGCCTCCGTCTCCGGTATTCCCCGCTGATACCACGACAACCCGCCCCGAAGCGACTGCCGCTTCGGCGGCAGTTGCGCTGATGTCGAGAGCACTGCCGGCGTCGGCGCCAAAGCTCATGCTCAACACATCGAATCCATCCGCAACCGCGGCTTCAATGGCACTGGTTATCAAATCAGTGCGACCCGAACCATTTGCGCCCAGAACCCGATAATTGCCGAGGTATGCCATCGGCGCTACGCCTGAAATCGTTCCCAGCGGCGATGACGTGGCGCTTCCCGCTGCGATGCCGGCGACGTTAGACCCGTGCCCGTTCTCATCCACTGCCGTCGGGGGCGGGTTCCCGGAGAGGAAGGACTTCGCCGCGATCACCTTGTTATTCGTGAAAGCACCATTCCCGTTGTTAACCTTCGGAAAACCGAACGGCGTCGTGAAGCCGGCATCTGAAAAGAGCGGATTTGTGATGTCGATGCCGGTATCCAGAATCGCTATCTTTATCCCCTGCCCCGCTAAACCGATTCCTCCGAGGGTATTCCACACCGCCGGCGCATTGATAAGCGGAACGCTCGCGTCCAGCGTTGCGTGAACTTCCTTCACCAACTCGACGCGTTTCACGCCCGGCAGCGCTGCGATGGCGGCAAGCTCCGTTTCGGGGGCCTCGATGGTGACCGCATTCACAAGTTTGCGAAGATGAGCCTTCACCCGGAGGGTCGGCGACACGAGAGTGGCGCGTGACTTGAAGGTTGTTTGCTCGTCCTCGAGCCGCGCTTCGTAAGTTCGCGCGTTGGGCGCGTCAAAATCGATTTGCTTGAAAGGTATTCGCTCGTTGAGCCGCTGGTGGCGAACGACCGGCTCGCTGTCGAGCTCCACGATCGCTGCAACTGTGCCTGGTGTGCTCGATACAGTTTGTGCAAACCCGCTGTCACCGCCTGGTTTGGCGTGCACCTTTGCGCTTCGAAGGAGTTGCGGCGAGGCTTGCATCGCGAGCGCAAACATCACCAGGAATACGACTAGTGCTAACTTCTTATTCATCCACAACCTCTCTTATCTTGATGGCAACTGAACCTTTTGAGTCCCAACTGCAACCTTGCGTTTCCACCTATCGCCCTGACTGGCCCCACTTGGATTAGTTCCAGGATGGCTTGGACACTTAATAACGCCCGCACATTATACTTCTCGTAATCGTTTCGAGCGAGCCCTAAGGCTCAAGCTCCAAAAAGGTCAAGTTCTGAGACGCAGCCTTGAGCGTATTGGTCACAATTATTCAGAAAGCGGGACAGGCGAACCCCTTACGTTGGACGCCTGAAACCGCTTCACAGGCGTACTATTTTTTCCTCGTACTCAGGCATCTTGAGCTTGCGCGTCACGTTGCGGGTGTCAACCACAAGCGGCGCGAGCATGAGGACTCGCGAGTAGTCCACCTCCGAGTGGTCCGTCACGATCAAAGCGCAGTCGCAACCTGAAAGCGTCTGATCAGTCAGCGCGACGCTTGAGAGCGAGCCCCTTCCATCCAAAGTCATCTCAGATACGAATGGATCGTAATAACTGACCACGCCGCCTTTGTGAAGCAGCTGATCCATGATCCCCAGTGCCGGCGATTCGCGCACGTCGTTGATATCGCGCTTGTAGGCGACACCAAGGACCAGGATCCGCGAGCCATTAACCGCTTTGCCCTGCTCGTTCAGGCCGTCTTGCACAAGCTGCACGACGTGGCGCGGCATATACGAGTTCACTTCTTCCGCCAATCCGATGAATCTTGATTCGAACCCAAGCATCCGGGCCTTCCAGGAGAGATAATGTGGGTCGAGCGGGATGCAGTGGCCGCCGATCCCGGGCCCCGGATAAAAAGCCATGAACCCGAACGGTTTCGTCGCGGCCGCCTCGATGACTTCCCAGGAATCTATCCCGAGGTGATAGCAAAGCTGAGCCATTTCGTTGACCAGGGCGATGTTCACCGAGCGAAAGGTGTTTTCGAGCAGCTTGGCGGTTTCGGCTACGCGCGCGCTCGAAACTTTGTGCACATCATTGACGATAGTCTGATAAAGGGCAGCCGCGATTTCCGTCGATAAAGCCGAAACTCCTCCTACGACCTTGGGAATGTTGTGCGTCTGAAACTGTCTGTTTCCCGGATCGACACGCTCGGGTGAGAAACCGAGATAAAAATCTTTATCGAGCTCGAGTCCGGTTTCCTCGAGCATCGGCAGAAGCACTTCATCTGTAGTGCCCGGATATGTTGTTGATTCGAGCACCACCAGTTGCCCCGAATGAAGATGGGTCTTGACCTGTTCGGCCGCGGCCAGAATGTAAGATATATCCGGTTCCTTGGTTTTGCGCAGCGGAGTGGGCACGCAAATGATCACCGCATCGGTCTCGGCCAGACGAGCGAAGTCGGTGGCCGCCGAGAGCTTCTCTTTCTTGACCAGCGCATCCACCATCTCGGTGGGTACATCGGGAATATATGATTTGCCGTTATTGATCGAATCGACACGTGACCGATCCAGGTCGAACCCGATCGCTTTCAGACCACCGCGAGCGAACTCGACCGCAAGAGGCAGGCCCACATATCCAAGCCCAATGACTCCCACCACTGCGCGACGCTCGGTAAGTTTATTAAGAAATTTCTCACTCATTTCGTAGGGACCCCATAAATGCAAAATGATTTCGATTCAGCCTTGAACCGAGAGGCAGGGCGCACAATTATGAAACTACGCCTCGGCCCCGCCGTCAAGACAATAGTAGTTTAGTCAGATGGTAGCGAGGAGTTCATCTCGAGTGACCGATGCTGTTCCGACCTTGCCCACAACGACCCCGGCGGCGTGATTCGCAAGCACGGCGGCCTCTTCAAGTGAAGCGCCGCTTGCGAGCGCAAGTGTGAGAGTGGCGATAACTGTATCTCCAGCGCCGGTGACATCGTATACCTCGCGCGCGACGGTGGGGATGTGTGTGACTTCAGCACCATCCGGCCCGCCGTTGGTGAACAGCGTCATCCCCTCTTCTCCCCGCGTAATCAGCACCGAGCGAGTGTCAATCGAGCTGAGCAGCCTCCGCCCGGTTTCGATCAGACCCTCTTCGCCTTCGATCGCGATGCCCGCCGCGCCGGCCGCTTCTTGAGTGTTCGGGGTGATAATGGTGACCGGCTGATAGTGCTCGAAATTGCGCAGCTTTGGATCAAGGCCAACGATCAGCTCTCGTTCACGCGCTGCCGCAAGGACTCGCGAAAGCAACCCGGGCGACAACAGTCCTTTCCCGTAATCGGAGACGACGATGGCATCCGCGCCTTCTATTGCCTCGCGAAAGGCGTCGACAACTCGGTCTTCGATGTCGGCGGTGATCGCTCGGCGGCTCTCCCGATCGGCTCTGACCACCTGCTGATTGTGAGCGATGATGCGAGTCTTGACGGTGGTCGGGCGATCAGAATCAACTACCAACCTCGTAACGCTTCCGCCTCGTTCGTGAAAGGCCTGCCTCAGGCGCTGAGCGTCAGGATCATTGCCGAGCACGCCGATCGGCGTTGACTGCGCGCCGAGCGCCGCCAGATTAGAAAAGACATTTCCTGCGCCCCCCAGCGCCAGCGTTTGCCGCTCCACTTCGACGACCGGGACCGGCGCTTCCGGCGATATGCGCCGGACGCGGCCCCAAATGAACTCGTCGAGCATCACATCGCCGAGCACGACGATGCGCTTGTTTCCGAATTGATCCGCTATCGCTCGTGCCCGTTGCTGCGTTAATGTCGTCATCGTCGAGTGCGCGTCTCAAGCGCGCGTCCGGCAAACGCCGGGGTGTCGATCGCTCCAACCAGCCCCCGGAATTTTGCTGCAAGCCAGGGATAAAAGTTCTAGTACTACGTCACCATGATTTTGAGAAAACTCAAGGTGATAGCCCCTGTACGGCCGATCACCCTTGAGCGTGACAGAGTACTAGGCCCGCTCTGTGTAAACGGCTCGCCAACCAGCCTTGTGATTAGCTTCCAGAGCCGGTTCCAGGACTTCGTCGACCGCCGCAATTACCTCGGCTGGCGGAATCTCTCTGATGGCCGGATTGCCTCCGCGCCCACTCGCCGCCTCTCTGTTCCACGCCTCTCCTCCAACAATCCGCCACGGCGCCTCGGTCCAGGGATGCCACACCGTAGGATTTGACGAACCCCAGACCGCAACCACTGGGCGATCAAGTGCGGAGGCAATGTGCATAGGTCCGCTATCATTGCCGACGAACACGCAAGCGAGTTGGAGCAACGCAATCAACTCCTTCAGGCTGAGACCAGACAGCACGGCGGCCTTGTGACGTGCGGCGAAAGCCACTTCGTTTGCGAGCCTCTCCTGCCCTGGTCCGGCGATCACTACGGTAGAGAGATTCCAACGCTGTTTTAAATGATCCGCAACTGCGGCAAAGCCTTCAGCGCTCCACCTCTTGGACTCGAGCGCCGCACCCGGAGCTACGCAGGCGTAGCCGCTCGGATATGCTTCTTTCCATTTCATCCCGGGCTGAGCCGCAAGTCTTTCTCTGATCTTCGCCATAATCTCGAGGGAAACAACCAGGCGTAACCGCGGAGCTTTGGGCCACGGCATACCCGACCATTTAAGCAGCGCTAGTTGCTGCTCGACGCTGTGTATGTGCGCGCGTCCCAGAATTACATCTGGTGAGGGCGCTCGATGAGTCAGCATCCGTGCGAGCGGCAAACCGGCATAGCCGATCGAGTATCTGGCGCCGGAGAGCCGCGCCAGGATGGAGCCAGTTGATCCGCCGTGCATGTTGAAGGCGATATCGAAACGCGACTTCCGCAGCCGGGCGATCGTCGCCAAGCGCGAGGCGGTCGATGTGCCGGCGACGATGAGCTTATCAACCAGCGGGTGACCTTCAAGAAGAGGCGCGGCAAGTGGTTCGCAAATCACCGAGATTTCGACGTTGGAACGCCACGCCTTTAGCGCGGTCAGGCAGGGGGTCATCAGAACGGTGTCGCCTATCGACCTCAATCGAATGAGCACGACCCTCTCGACTGGGGACCAGTCCACCGGCGAGTCCGTTGCGTTCGCTGAGATGCGCTCGTCACTGTTCAATCACTGCCTCGTCCACGAGCATAACGGGGATATCGTCGACTATCGGATAGACTCGTTTGCACTCAACGCACTTCAGTCCGCTCCCGTCAGGCTTCAATTCGACCTTCACTTTGCACACGGGACAGGCAAGTATCTCTAAGAGTCTCTCGCTCACCGGCATGTGGGCCCTCCTTCGGTAGAGCGGTTAAGTCTACCACCCCGTTTCTGAGAGCGTCAATTTTTGACAATTTGCTTTTGCGCGCATCGCCGCCTGCTGTGCCGATGGGCACCGCCCTCGGGGGCAAAGCCGCGCGTTCTTCGCCGCCAAAAAGATTTGTAGTATTGATAATACTCGTTTAGAATAGGCTCCCGCCAACCGGGTTTGACGGGCCAACTTCAAAACAGTTTTGGCCACTCAGGAGCTCCCCGATGATTAAACCTCGCAAGCAAGGCTTGAGTCACTACGTCGATCGAATAATGCGGGAGAAGCACCTGTCGCGCCGCGATGTGAAGCTGAGATCCGGCGGCGAGATAACCGACAGTTACGTCAGCGGGATCATAAGTGGAAACGCCAGAAACCTGAGCATTGAGAAGCTCAAAGCACTGGCCCGCGGACTTCGAGTGCGCGAAATTGAGTTGATTCGTGTTGCTTTTGGATTGGCCGACGAACGCGACGATCAACGCAGCCCCGACCAATCCCACCACCTGGTTCTTATTGACTTGATAAAGAAGACAGTCATAAGCAACGACGTCGCGGAAATCGCCCAAGAGGTGATTAAACTGTCGGCGGGTGACCGGACGGTGGTCCTGCAATATGTGAAGAGATTGAGCAAAACGGACCGTAAGCCGCAGCGCAAAGGCCGATCAGCTTAGCGGCAGTTACCATTTCAAAACAAATTCTTCCAGGCTCAAAATCCTGTCCCCTAACCTCAGCAGTCTTTGTCGAATTCCTCGCAGGTCATCAATCCTCGCACCTATCCCACCAAGCTCTTTAACAGAGCCTCGTGCGCGTAAGGTATTATTACCTCGCCTACCAGCATTCCGTCTTTCTTGATTGTGGCGACACCGGCAGCTACGGCTGTCCGGACGGCGCCAACTTCTCCAGTAAGGACGACGAGCCCCTTCCCTCCCGGTTGATTTCTAGCCTCGATCAGCTTGATGTTGGCGGATTTCACGGCAGCATCTCCCGCGTAAATGGCCGAGGCCACCTCCCTGGTTTCAATAATACCGATCGCCTCGATGCGGTCGATCTTCACCCGTCCCCTTATCGCGGGGAACATCTCGCTATGAACGTTCGGGATGATGAAATGGTCCAGGACAGTTCCGGCGGCTGTGGCCAGTCCCGCTCTTAAAGACGATTCGACGTCGGCGACGTTACCGCCGATCATGATCAGATATTTTCCCCTGGGGATGATCGTAGTCATAAGAAGCTCGACTTCAGCCATCTTCATCATCGCGTCAGTCGCTTCAATGCCTTTCGCAATAGAGCTCGTTTCAACAAAGCCTATGCAGTGATGCTCCCCAGTCGGATCGCTTGCGGTCATCGACTCTCCCTTTCATCGGTTAGGGCTTGCAACAACGCCGACATTGGCGATTGTCGCGCCTTTCGTCATGGACGGGACAGAACATATGTAAAGAACAACACCTGCGGCTGTCGACCTTGCTTCGAAGATAGTTTTGCCGACATAGTCGGTCACGTAGCCGACCTTCATCCCCTGTTCGACATAGGCGCCACGCTTTACAAGCGGATAGAAGATCCCGGTCTGGTCGCTCAGAATTGATACGATCTTCTCGACCCACACCGGATGCTCAATCGGGGACGGCGCGCCGGGGAGCATCTTCAGATAGCGCATCACGCTCATGCAGCCCTCGACCAGTGCTGCCAGGTCTTCGGGCTCGACGGTTCCGGCGTGGCCGGCTTCAACAGTGATCGACGGCTTGCCACGAGTGGTTGCGGTGTTTTCGAGATACCTCGAGGCATTGGCATCTTTGGGCCGGTCCGTTGAAATGATTATGTGATCGAGGCCAAAGGCAAGAACCATCTCCCGAGAAGTCTCGTCCTGTTTGGCGTTCCCCGTCTTTGTCCAGTAACTGTAGGGGCGCAGGCTTTCATCCAAATCCCCGCCGTGCAAATCGATAAGGTGATCGCATCGCTCGACCACCTGTTTGGTTATCAGATAAGAAGCCCGGTCAGTCTGCGTGCCGTCCATCTTACCGGGATACATGCGATTCATGCTTTTGCGATCGACCGGATTGAGATGCGGTACCTTCTGTTCAAACGAAGGAATGTTGACCAGCGGAAGGATGATTACAGTGCCGGAAACCTCCGAGGGGTTGAGCAGACCGATCAGTTTTTCGAGCGCAATGATCGAGGCGTACTCGGTCCCGTGCGCGCCTGAAACCAGGGCGAGCACCGGGCCTGGCTTTGCTCCGTGAACAACTGCGACCGGAATGCTGGTAGCCGCATCGACTCCGGCCGGCACCTCGATGGCTCCGGTCGCCTTTTGACCGGGCCTGGCCGTAGCGGTGCCAACGGTGAAAGCCGCGCGTTGGCCTGCGACAGCAACCACGCAGGTGGCTAGTAGCACTAAAGCGGAAGCAATTGCCCGTGACATGGTGACTCCTCCTGTTGGACTGGCTCGAACTGTTGGCTTTCCCAGGGCGCGAGAGTATCGCGAAATGGGTCGCATTGCAACGAACGCTTCCGCGAGCTCCTCTGCGCATGCGAGCGATCTTCGCGATTTCAGCGGCTGGGCCTGAACAATCCACCCACTGCCGTGGGTGGGATTCGGAGAAAGGTCGATCGGCCTGCCCGTGTAGGCTGGGCCTGAACAATCCACCCACTGCCGTGGGTGGGATTCGGGAAACGAGTCGGTCGCATATCCTGCCTGCTAGGCTGAATATATGAACAATCTACCAACTTTCAGTTTGGGGTATTTGCAGGTTTCACACATTCTCGTCGCTTGTTCGCATGCTCAATTGACATCTTCTCCAGGAACGGAGTAGGTTCACGTCACAGCCGAGCGGCGTTGCGACCGCGTCGTTTCAATTGTTCGTTATCAGAGTTGGCGCCCTATGGAAAACCAGGACACTTCCCGACGACTCTTCCTGATCAAATCGCTGGCCGGCGTTAGCTCGGCATGGCTAGCGCTGCGCCTTCCAGAGATCGTGGCCGCGCAGGAGCACGCCCATACCGCGGCTCAGGCAAACACTCCGCCGAAGCTGGAGTACCTCACTCCCGAAGTGGCCGCAGAAATCGAAGCGATCGCAGCGCAGATCATCCCCACGGACGACTCGCCCGGCGCTCGAGAGGCGCGGGTCATCTACTTTATCGACCGTGCGCTCATAACGTTCGACAAAGATAAACAGCCGCTTTACGTCAAAGGTCTCAAGGAGCTTCAGTCGAAGCAGAAGAAGATGTTCAAAAACTCGGCGAAGTTTTCCGATTTGAACTCGGAGCAACAAATCAAAGTGCTGAAGGCTTTCGAGAAGAACGCGTTTTTCGAGACTGTCCGCCTGCATACGATTATGGGCTTCTTCGCCGATCCGTCCTACGGCGGCAACTTCGATAGAATCGGCTGGAACCTCATTGGATTTAAGGACGACTTCAACTTCAAACCCCCGTTTGGTTACTACGATCGCGAGTACAAAGAAACGCATTGAAACAAAGGCGAGCTGGGAGAAGCGAGAGACGGCGTGACGAGAATGCATGCCCGAGGTTGGTCATCGTTGATTATGAACATACAACAACCAAAGTTTGAAACTCAGACGCCTGTGGATTTTGTCGTTATCGGCGCGGGTGCCGCGGGCGGAGTGATCGCAAAGGAACTCGCGACCGCCGGATTCCAAGTCGTTGTTCTCGAGCAGGGACCGTATTTGAAGGAAAAGGACTTTGATCACGACGAGGTAAAACAATTCTGGCAATCGGCGCTGGTAAACGACTGGAACAAGCAACCCAATAGTTTCCGCAAGACTCCGAAAGCGAAGGCACGGGTCCAGCCTGCTGTCCTTTATGGCCGAATGGTTGGCGGGGGCACGACACACTTTACGGCGAATTATTGGCGGTTTCACGAGATCGACTTCGTAGAGCGAAGCAAGCTGGGAACGATCTCGGGCACCGGCTTCGACGATTGGCCGATTACTTACGCCGAGCTCGAGCCCTATTACACTAAAGCCGAGTTGGAACTCGGAATCTCCGGGGAGCCGGGGCCTTTCGACCCGCCCCGCTCAAAGCCTTACCCGCTTCCTCCGCTCCCAATTAAGTCTGCGGGAGCGCTTTTGGCAACCGGCGCTCGCAAGCTGGGCTGGCACCCTCAACCCGCGCCGATGGCCATCATCTCTCAGCCGTATCGCGGACGCAGTGCTTGTTCGCATTGCGGCTTCTGTGAAGGTTATGGCTGTGAAATAAGAGCGAAGTCCAGCACGCTTGCTACCGTCATTCCGGAAGCTGAAAAGACCGGCCGGTGCGAGATTCGCTCGGGCAGCTACGTCCGAAAGATCGACACGGACAACGCGGGCCGAGTGACCGGAGTGATTTACTTCGATGAGAAAAAGACAGAGATTTTCCAGCGGGCCAAAGCCGTCGTGCTGTGCGCGAACGGCGCCGAGTCCGCAAGGCTGCTTCTGATCTCTAAGTCCAAACTGTTTCCAGACGGGCTCGCCAATTCCAGCGGCGTTGTCGGCAAGTATCTGATGTTCAACGGGGGCGGTTTCGCGACCGGGGTCTTCGAACACGAGTTGAATGAGTTTAAAAGTGTGGCGGTGACGCGAATCATCCATGATTTTTATGATTCAGACCCGAAGCGCGGGTTTTATGGCGGCGGCGGTATGGATACCAGATTCGACGTTTACCCGATCGGTTACGCACTTGGAGCCTTGCCGCGTGAGACTCCGCGCTGGGGCGCGGAATATAAAAAGGCTCTCAAACAGTATTACACGCGATCCATGTTCACGTTCGGGCACACCACTTCTCTGCCGGTTGAACGAAACAGCATCTCGGTTGATCCGGAGGCAAAAGATGCGTGGGGCCTGCCGGCTATGCGAGTGACTTACAAGGATCATCCCGACGATCTCAAGATTATGAAATTCTTTTCAGACCGTGGAATGGAGTTGCTCGAGGCCGCCGGCGCGACAAAGAGGTGGGCGGCTCCCGTTGAGGAGCAAACGTTTGGAGTGCATCTTCTGGGTACGTGCCGGATGGGAAATGATCCGAAGAGATCAGTGGTGAACAAGTATCATCGCGCGCACGATTTGCCGAACCTCTTTATATGCGATGGAAGCAGCTTTGTGACTTCAGGGCGGGGCCAGCCCACCTGCACGATTCAGGCCCTTGCGTATCGCGCCGCCGATCATATCGCTCGAATGGCGAAGAATGGTGAGATCAAGAGCGCTTAGTCATTGACTGAACGCAGAATCCCGCCTGCAACTCGCTCAAGAATGCGGACTGCCGCGGGCTTCTCCATCGTTCAATGGCCAGGTGAGTGCCTACGCTATTCGAAAACCAGGTAGACTTTTCCGATGTCGCAATATCATATCGCCGTTACCCCATCGGATGACGGCGCGCGTAACGGTACGCGGTCCAAGCGGAAATGATGTGGCATACCCAGCCGAACCATCCGCCTGTTCCAATCCAAATTCCCGGAGTGACGATCAGCCAGAAGATTCCGCGAAGTATCTTGCCGTTATAGATCTGCCCAATCCCTGGGATGAAGAAGCTCAGTATCGCCGCAATACCTGGATCTCTCATTCTGCCTCCGCTTGATGATACGATGCTGTTGCTGTAAGAAGTTCAGAAGCGCTGCGTTCGAATCAACCAAAAACTGAATTGAACATCCGGTACTAACCCGATGAAAGAATACACAACGTCAACCTACGGCGATCAGTTAGCTAACGTGTGCGATCATGAACTCAGAACGTTCCCTGTCCAGTCTGCGGACGTCTCATCCGCAAACTGGTGGGGACGATGTACCGTTGCCGATTCCTAGCTAGATCGCAGACTGGACAGTCTAGCCGGATGACGCCGACCTCTAGGGTAGTAAAGTTTGTAACGTTCTGAGTTCAAGCTTTAGCTTGCGCGTCGGCGGTCAGAAACTGACAAGCTAAAGCTTGAACTCAGAACGTACCCTATCCAGTCTGCGGATGTCTCATCCGCAACTGGTCGCGTCAAGTATGTCGATTCTTAGCCACATCGCAGACTCGACGGTCTAGCCGGATCGTGACGCCGACCTAAGGGTAGTAAAGTTTGTAACGTTCTGAGTTCAAGCTTTAGCTTGCGCGTCGGCGGTCAGAAAACTGGCAAGCTAAAGCTTGAACTCAGAACGTTCCCTGTCCAGAAACTGGCAAGCTAAAGCTTGAACTCAGAACGTTCCCTGTCCAGAAACTGGCAAGCTAAAGCTTGAACTCCGCAAACTGGACATGCCAGGTATGTCGATTCTTAGCCACCCCGCAGACTGGACAGTCTACGGTACGTCGTCTTATCCAGAAACTTGCATTCGATCGTAAAACCTCTGCGTACTAGAGTATGTGGGGTGGGAAGGAATAATTGCATTGGATAAGGTGACGGGAGCCCGGCTCGATGATCGGATTGAACGGTCGGCCCTCGGGGATCAGTTTGCGTTCGAGCAAATCGTTCGCCAGCACCAGGGAATGGTCTTCAGCCTGGCCTGCCACTTCCTGCGCGACCGCTCGCTTGCGGAGGAACTGGCGCAGGAAGTGTTTCTGAATTTGCACCAGAACCTTCATTCGATCAAGTCTCCGGAGCATCTGACATTCTGGCTGCGTAAGGTAACCAGCCATCGTTGCATTGACCAGGTCCGCCGGCAAAAGGTCCGGCCCCAAGTAAGCCTTGAAGACGTGCCCGAGCCGGCGGCAAAGGCCACCGAGAACGACCTGTTTCTTTCGGAAATGCTGCGCAGGGTGGTGGACACGCTGCCTGAAAAGGCGCGAATGGTTGTGATACTTCGATACCAGGAAGATCTTGATCCGTCTGAGATAGCCAGAGTGCTTGAGATGCCGCTAAACACGGTCAAGAGCCACTTGCGGCGCTCTCTCTCGATCCTGAGAGACAAGCTTAGCCGGACGTTAGGGGAGGTAGGAATATGAGTCGCCTCGATGATGAACTGCGAAACGCCTTTAGACGCGAGCAGCCGTCCGACGATTTCACCGGGCGTCTGCTCGAGCGAATCGCTCAGCAACCCGCGCCGCGACCGCGCTGGTGGCAAAGACTGGCTCCGCTGCTTGAGCCGCCGAAGCTGCGATGGGTGGCGGTTGGAGTCGCCGCGTCTCTGTTATTAGCCATCGGGGCCGTTCAGTACAGCAGGATGAATCAGGATGTCGTCAAAGATGACGGCTCGATCGCCAAGAGTGGGCCGACTCCCTCGCAGACCGCAAAGCCAGAGACTTCTGGAGGCGGACCCGCCGTTGACCAGGCGGAACCGAATAAACCGAGATCGAATGGCGTCTCAAAACAGCCTCGCAGTTCCGGCTCGGTATCCCGGAACCGGCTGGCGATCGCACGATCCATGCGGCAACGAGAGCAGCAGCTCAGACTCGAAGGAGAAGCCGCGAAAGAGAAGTTGATGTATGCGCTTTCGATCGCCAGCGCGACGCTCAACGACGCGCAGAAAGCCATTCACGATGACAGCCCAAAACCTTAGGTGAGAAGAGATTGATAGTACTAACGGAGGACTTATGAAACTCATAACCAAATCAATGAGAGCGATGGTACTTGGCTTGGCGCTCTCATTCTGCGCAGCGGTGCCAGCTTACGCTCAGGACCGGGCGAAGGTCGACATGAGCCACCTCGACAAGTTCGCCGAGCGCGCCGATAAAGTCATAAACGTGACGGTGGACGAGCAGCTTTTGCGTCTGGCGGCTTCGTTCCTCAATGAAAAGCGCTCGCCGGATGAAGCGAAAATCAAAGAACTCATACTTGGGTTGAAGGGCGTGTTCGTCAAGCGGTTCGAGTTTGAGAAGGACGGCGAATACACGATGGAGGACGTCGATTCGATTCGGACGCAGCTAAACACGCCGGGTTGGTCGCACGTCGCAAACGTACGCAGCAAGCGCGAAGGCAACTACGACGTAGTTCTTATGAGCGAAGGCAGCGTCATCAGAGGCCTGGCGGTGCTCGCTGCTGAACCGAAGGCGTTTACAGTAGTCAATATCGTCGGTCCGATTGATCTTGCAAAACTTTCGGAACTCGAAGGCAAATTCGGCATTCCACACTTCGGTCTGGAGCAGATCCCCGGGGTTACGCTCACCGAAAAGAAGAAGGACAAGAACCCGGAACCTGACAAACCACAGGAACAGCAAACAACTGAACCCACCAAGCGCGCTGAGAAGAAACCGCCAACGCTGATACGGGGCGAAAACCCTCCGACGGAGTAACCAGCAATGACGACACAAAAGAGACTGCTCACAAGGTTCTCGATCACAGTAGTGCTGGTGTCGCTCGCGCCGGTGGTTGCTCTAGCCGGCGACGAGAGCTTCAGCTCAGTGGTCAAGCATATCAAGACGAATTACCACGCAAAGCAGCAAGGCTTTTTCGGTGCCATGATGCTTGCCAGACTCGCAGTCAAGATCATAAAACCGGCCGGAGTGAAGAGTTTCAAAGTCGTGCTGCTGAGGGACCTCGACTATTCTCGCGAGCCGCGTCCGCAGGAGGCTGAGTTTCATTCGCTCATTGCCAGCAAAATCGATCCGCGTTGGACGCCGCTGGTGCAATACAGTTCGCCACGCGAGCGGCAGTGGTCATATGTCTACGTGTCCCGCGAAAACGAAGACGTCAAGCTCCTGGTGGTGACGCTCCAACATAAAGACGCCGTCGTGCTGCAGACCAGGTTCAGTCCGGACAAGCTTGTCGAGTTCATGAACAATCCTCAGATAATGGGTATCTCGCTCAACAGCGATAACAGGCGTCAAGGAGACCATCGAGCCTCTAATGCGGATGACGCGGACAGCGATGAGGAGGTCCCAAAGCAAAAGCCGGAGGAGGCTCCTCTGAAGCAAAAGCCGATTCTCATAAGACCCCCAAAGTAATCACAGTCAGATCTGCTACTTGAGCGACACCACCGGCTTGAGCCGCGTGGTGATTCAAATTCAACCTC
Source organism: Blastocatellia bacterium (assembly GCA_049273835.1). Classification (GTDB taxonomy): domain Bacteria; phylum Acidobacteriota; class Blastocatellia; order UBA7656; family UBA7656; genus Onstottus_A. The sequence goes on from JBASRM010000585.1 coordinate 32,011, forward strand.
CGACTTCAGCTACACTCGCGACACCACCGGCTTGAGCCGCGTGGTGATTCAAGTTCACCCTACGACTTCAGCTACACTCGCGACACCACCGGCTTCAGCCGCGTGGTGATTCAAGTTCACCCTACGACTTCAGCTACACTCGACATGGGCTACCTGGTCACCTCAATTCAGTTAGCGATTTTCCGGATGGCGGCGGATACTTGCATTGATATCGAAT
>JBASRM010000590.1:0-1558 GCA_049273835.1 Blastocatellia bacterium
ACTGAGCTGGCGCCAACTTACTCGACTGCCTTCAATATCCTCGGCTATGCCTATCGCCAGAATGCCGATTACGCAAACGCCGAGCAAGCTTTCAAGAAATACATCGAGCTGATTCCCAACGATCCAAATCCATACGACTCCTACGCGGAGTTGCTGCTGAAGATGGGCAGGTTTGATGAGTCGATCGCGCAATATCAGAAGGCGCTGGCGATCGATTCAAACTTCATCAACTCCCACCAGGGGATTGCCGCGGCGTTGATGTATCAGGGCAAACCTGACCAGGCGGCGGCTGAACTGCAGAAGCTCACCGATAAGGCGAGGAGCGATGCCGAACGCCGCACCGCGTTGTTTGCCCAGACTGTGGTCGACGTCGACACCGGCAAGATGGACAAAGCGCTTGAAGACATGGACAAGCAATATGCGCTGGGCGAGAAAACCAATGACATTCCCGCGATGACTGGGGATCTGCAATTCAAAGGAAACATCTTGCTGGAGATGGGCAAGCCTGATGAGGCCAAGGCGCTTTTCGAACGTGGCTTGAAGATGACCGAAGACTCAACCCTCTCACAGGAGATCAAGGACAACGCGAAACGCTTCCACCACTACAACCTGACTCGGGTTGCGCTCGCGAAAAAAGACCTGCCAACTGCAAAGACGGAAGCGGAAGCATTCCGGCAGGGCACGGAATCCCTGAAGAATCCGGTCCAAACAAAGCTAGCTCACCAGCTGCTGGGATTGATTGCCCTTGAAGCGAAGGATTACGACAACGCGGTGAATGAACTCCAACAAGCTAACCAGCAAAATCCTTACGATCTTTATCACTTGTGTCGAGCTTATCAGGGCAAAGGCGACATGGGGAAGGCTAAGGAGTTTTGCACGAAGGCTGCTGCCTTCAATTCCCTGCCGCAACTCAACCTTGCCTTCATAAGAATGAAAGCCGCCAAAGTTTGACGGCTTGAGGCCTAACAGATTAGTGGGATTAGCCTCTTACGCCGTCAGCAGGCGTCTGCACCTGTACCGCGATGGCGAGGGCCGCACCCGTCAGGAGATGCCAAACGAAGGAAACCCGGAAATCGTAATGGTGAACGATCCTACAAATGGTTGTGATGAGAAAACAAAGCGACCCAAGGGTCGGCGACATGGTCTACCGGCTCACGAACATCAATCGCAGTGAGCCGGCCCTTGTTGTTTGAGGCTCCTTCGGTCCTTATAACTTACGGCGCCTTGTTCCTTCCGTAGGTTGTGCCGCGACTTTCGTTTCGAATGACTCAATCTGAGACAACCAGGACTGAGGACGCGAACTCTTTCTCAGGTCATGTCTCGTAATGCCACGGCTCAATATGCGCTTCGCCAACGGGTGCCTTTACAAACATAAACGCGTTGAACATCTGCTTTTGCTTTTACGCGGCTCGCGCTCCGTGTTAAATTCGCTCCATGGCGTGGATGTTTGTTAGAAGCTTCGCCGTATTCATTGCCCTGGCCCTCGCAGGCAGTGTTGTGTGTGCCCAAAACAATCCGGCTCCACCGCAAAAATCTCAGTTTGCCGCTTATCAGAACA
>JBASRM010000598.1:0-6803 GCA_049273835.1 Blastocatellia bacterium
CTCGAGCTCACCGCTGAGGAGACAGACTTATTCACCGGGCAGCTCAGCTCGATTATCGGTTATGTAGAAAAGCTGGACGCGCTCGATACATCAGACGTGCCGCCGATGTCGCACAGCGGTCAGCCGGGGGAAGAAACACAATTTACAATGCGAGATGATCAAGTTCGACCGGGTCTCGGTCAGCGGCTGGCCGTGGAAAACGCTCCCGACTCGGAAGCCGGATACTTCAAGGTGCCACGGGTAATCGGCGGCTAACAAGGATCGACGTGGGGTACCGCGGTTCAGCGTTCTGAGTTCAGCGTTCTGAGTTCCGACTTTAGTCGGCGCTTCTGAGTTCAGCGTTCTGAGTTCCGACTTTAGTCGGCGGCGTTCTGAGTTCAGCGTTCTCCGGCTTCAGTCGCCCTATCCTATACATTCCGACTAGAGTCGGGATCCAAAAACCTCCGTATGGAGAACGGATTGGAACTTAAACGACTAACCATCAAATCCCTTCATCAGCGCATCGCGTCACGCCAGCTCAAGGCAGCCGACGTTTGCGCCGCGGCGCTTGCGCGCATCGAGCGTCTCTCAGAACTCAACGCGTTTTTGACAGTCACGAACGAAGCGGCGAAGGCTCAAGCTGAACAGATCGATCGCGCGGCCCAGCGAGGCGAGCGGCTTCCTCCGCTTGCGGGAGCGGTGATCGCAATCAAAGACAATATGGTGTTGCGTGGCGTGCGGGCGACGGCCGGCTCGCGGATTCTTTTTAATTACAAACCGCCTTACACCGCGACTGCTGTCGAGCGATTACAGACGGCGGGCGCAATCATAATCGGCAAGACCAACCTGGATGAATTTGCGATGGGTTCCTCAACGGAGAATTCCGCTTTTGGCGCGGTTAAGAACCCCTGGGACCCGGGCCGAGTGCCGGGCGGATCGTCTGGTGGATCGGCCGTCGCCGTCGCGGCCGGGATGGCAATAGGCGCGCTGGGTTCCGACACTGGAGGCTCAATCCGTCAACCGGCGAGCCTCTCGGGAGTGGTTGGACTAAAGCCTACTTACGGCCGCGTCTCGCGCTATGGTTTGATTGCTTTCGGATCTTCGCTGGATCAGATTGGACCGCTCGCCAACTCTGTTGAAGATGTAGCTTGTATGCTGAGTATCATCGCCGGGCGCGATTCCAACGACTCGACGTCCAGCAACGTCGCCGTCGATGATTATGTCTCTTCGCTCGGCGGAGACATTCGCGGATTGCGTGTCGGTGTCCCGCGCGAGTACTTCGGCGCAGGGCTTGATCCCGAAGTGAAAGGAAGTGTCGAAGCCGCGATCCAAAAGCTCGAAGAGCTTGGCGCGCAGGTCGTCGACATCAGTCTTCCGCATACTGAGTATGCCGTACCGGTCTATTATCTGGTCGCGACCGCCGAGGCGAGCGCAAATCTCGCGCGATTCGACGGTGTTCGATATGGATTCCGGGCCGAGGAAGCGTCAACGATCAAGACCATGTACAGCCGTACTCGTGAGCAGGGCTTTGGGACTGAGGTGAAACGACGGATAATGCTGGGGACTTATGCGTTATCGGCTGGCTACTATGATCAGTATTATGGGAAAGCTCAGAGAGTGCGTTCGCTGATTGAGCGTGACTTTCATGATGCTTTCGCCCGATGCGATGTCATAGCGACCCCGACCGCACCCACACCTGCCTTCAAGCTTGGCGAGAAGACCAATGATCCCCTGGAAATGTATCTTTCCGATATTTATACGATAACCCTCAATCTCGCAGGCGTGCCCGGCTTGAGTCTACCCTGCGGGTTAACCTCAAGCGGGTTGCCGATTGGAATTCAACTAATCGGTAAGCATTTCGATGAAGCGCGATTGCTGCGGACGGCTCACAACCTCGAACAGGCCCTGGGATTTGATTCCACCCCGCCGCTGATCAGCAATTTCTAGCCGTCGACGAGACCGACGAATGCGACCAGAGCGCCTCCTGGCTGTTGCTATCTTTAGGAGAGTCATCAAAAAGCAATAAAGGAGGCGGCAGCGAACCGTCTTCCCTTGATAACTGTATGTCAGAAGCTCAAAAACAAATGCAGCAGCCTGCCGGCAGCCGGGCGATGAGCTTTGGGTCGACGGACGTGCTTCTGTTATTGATGACCGTCATCTGGGGATCGAACTTCACAGCGATAAAGTATTCACTTGAGGATATGCTTCCGCTCAGCTTCAACGCGCTCAGATTCGGTATTGCCTCAATCGTGATGCTGATCGTGGCTTTCTTGTCACCCACCGGATTCAAGCTTGCACCGGGCGACGGCCGGCGTCTTTTTGGTTTAGGTCTTCTCGGTAACACTTGCTACCAGTCGCTGTTCATCACCGGAATGGCGCACACGCGAGCCGGCAACGCGGCGTTGATTCTTGCCACGACTCCGCTGTTTACGGCGATGCTCGGGCGGATTCGCAAGCACGAGTATTTCACCGCCCGCGGCGTCGGAGGGCTGGTTCTCGCCTTCGCCGGCATCGTGTTAATCGTAATCAGCGGGCGAGGAGAAATTTCGCTCGGCGAAACCATATTGGGTGATTCGTTGCTCCTCGTTTCTACGATGTGCTGGTCATTGTATACCGTCGGCTCGATGGAACTGGTTCACAAATACGGTTCGATGAAGGCGACGACCATAATGATGACAAGCGGGACTCCGTTGTTGTTACTGGTATGCACACCCTCGTTGATCCGGCAAGACTGGCATCATGTACGTCCAATCGCCTGGGCGGGACTTATCTACAGCGCCTTGTTCGCGATTGCGATCGCGTACCTCATCTGGAGCTATGGAGTTCGACGGATCGGTTCAACCCGGACAGCGATCTACTCAAACATTACTCCAATCGTGGCGCTGGTGGTGGCATGGCTTGCGCTCGGCGAGACGCCCACTTTAGGACAACTCGCCGGCGCAGCGGTTATCTTCGCCGGAATCTACTTTGTGCGTCGCGGAATGATCGCGGTCGCGCCTCCGGAAGTGCTCGAAAAAGAGTTTGAAGAAGCGACGCTTGGACCCGGAAAAAATTGACCTTCAACACGGGGGGGCAAGATTAGCAATCACGGTACAGACCCGGCAACACGGCCACGAGAAAGAATGGAAACAAGGCAACCGTTGCTGCTTTCCCGCCTGAGCTCTTTAGCGTTTATTTGCGAGTCCTCTGGTGGCCGATGACTAGCGAAACGCCAACCCAACCCGGAACTGAAATAGATGCGGGTTGTCGCTCGAGAAACCGTGATCGCGGAACTCGATCCGTAGCGCAACGTGTTCCTTCATCCAATATTGCACCCCACCGCCAAAGTTTGCCCCGTGACTTGCGCCTCTGCGAAATGCGGCAGAGTAGCCTCCGGTCACAAACGGGACAAGTTTTGAAGACCGCGCGAAGTGGTATGAGACATCGCCGGAGAAAATACCGATGCCGTTGCCAGCATCTCGAAACGGCGCAAGGTAGCCAATCTCTGCACCCAGCCCCAGGCCATTATGTACAAGCCCTTCTCCGCCGGCGCCGACCTGAAACGCGGCGAACGTAAAATCGCCAGTCGATGCGCCGGCGCCGCCGAACACGTAGCCCCATCCTCTGCGTTCCGAACTCTGCGCGAGCGCGGCTCCTTGAATCACCAAGAGAAACATTACCCCCACCAGCATTTTTCGCATTGCCATCTCCTCACTTTAGCTTGATTTGTCTTTCGACCGGGACGCCTGTCAGAGCAACAACTATTCCACGTAGCCAAAGCGAGTTTGATGCGAACAGCGGTACTTCGCGGCGCCTCGGTTCAGAACGAAAGGGCAGTCGCAAGCGGGCGGATGTCGCATGATTGCTGCCCCGCGGAGGCCCGGCGTCAGCGCAGTTTACTCAAAGGGTACGATCCATTTCGATTTACATCTTTCAGCCGGCGAATTACAATGACCGCGCTTTTCATCCGTTCAAGCTCATGACCAGACCAACAATGGAAGAGAACAAGCCAGAGACGCTTGTCGAGCTGTTGCAGCAGGCAGTCGCGGCGCAACCCGAGCGCGAGGCACTAAGATACAAACAGGATAGAGCGTGGGTTGGCATTTCGGCGGACCAATTGCTCGGCCGAGTGCGAAACGTTGCGCTGGGGCTCTATCGTCTGGGCATTCGCAAGGGCGATCGAATCGCCATTCTTGCTGAGAGTGGTCCGCTTTGGAGCATCACCGACTATGCCGTGCTGGCGAACGGCGCGGTCAACGTGCCGATTTATCCAACGCAACCAACACATCAGGTCGAATATATCTTGCGCGAGTCGGAACCCAAACTACTATTCGTCTCGACACCTCGTCAGATGCGAAGAGTCGATGCCGCAATCAAGAAGTTTCCCGACCTCCGAATAGTGGGGTTCCAACCGATACCCGACGGCGAGAACTTCATCTCGTTCAAATCTCTCGAACAGGACGGGGATCGGGTGGCAGCGGAACGACCTGAGTTGTTCGATTTGATCGCATCGGACGTGCTCGGCTCGGACCTCGCATCAATCATCTACACCTCGGGCACCACCGGCGAGCCCAAGGGCGTATTGCTCACCCATTCGAACATCGTCTTCAATGCGCTGGCGTCCGGGGAGTTCCTGCAAATCGAGCCCGGTGGTGTGATGCTTTCATTCCTGCCGCTTTCACACATATTCGAACGGATGGTCCTGTATCTATGCCTGAATCGCGGCGTGCAGATAAATTACGCAACCGGGATCGAAACGGTCGCAGCGGATATCCAGGATGTGAGGCCGACGCTGATGTCTACCGTGCCTCGATTGCTGGAAAAGATTTATGCTCGGATGCAGAAGAACGCGGGTGACGCCGGAGGCCTGAAGAAAAAGATCTTCGACTGGTCATTGTCAGTTGCGCGCCGGTGTGCACAGTCAACAATGATGGGAAAGCCGCTTCCGCCGCTGCTCGAGTTTCAGCGTGAGATCGCCGACCATCTCGTGTTCGAAAAGCTTCGCGAAGCGGTCGGCGGGAGAATAAAACGCATGGTTTCGGGAGGCGCCGCGCTTCCGACTGACATCGCGCTGGTGTTCACCGGAGCAGGGATCCCGATTCTGCAGGGATACGGGTTGACCGAGACGTCTCCGGTGATTGCCGTCAACTCTCTGGAGCACAATCGCGTCGGGGCGGTGGGCCGGCTTCTACCGGGTGTTGAGGTGAAGATCGCAGAAGATGGAGAGATACTCACCCGCGGACCTCACGTGTTTCGAGGCTACTTCAACAAGCCCGAAGACACCGCCGTCGCGTTCGATGAGGACCCGGCCGGAGGCGAACGCTGGTTCAAGACCGGCGACATTGGACTATTCGATCAAGACGGCTTTCTATTCATCACCGATCGCAAGAAAGATCTGATCAAGACCTCAGGTGGCAAGTACGTCGCACCGCAGATGATCGAAGGAATGATCAATCAAAGCGAGTACGTCGAACAGGCGGTGATCGTAGGAGACAAGCGCAAGTACGTCAGCGCGCTGATCGTACCTGATTTCGAGCGCCTGCGGGCGTGGGCGAAGGACCAGGGCCTCACAACCGCGGACAAAAGCGAACTGATCGCCGACCGCCGCGTAGTGGAAATGATCAAGAAGGATGTCAACCGTCTTACTGGGGAGCTTGCGGATTATGAAAAGGTAAAACGAATCGCGCTGCTTGCAGAAGAGTTCAGCATCGACGGCGGCGAGCTAACCCCAACGCTCAAAGTAAAACGGCGGGTGGTTGAAGAGAAATATGGCGAGTTGATTGAGTCGCTGTATTCAGGCGGCGAATGATCCCTGTCCAAACCCATGAATCGTCACTATTGACTTCGGGTGACGCGGGACCTCTTCTATCTTTTGCCTCAAAGACGATATGTGCACATCAACCGTCCGAGTCGTTGTCAGACTGTTGTAGCCCCACACCTCATTTAGGAGCTCATCCCGCGAGATCGTGACGCCCAGATGCTCGATCATACTTGCGGCGGAAACTACACCGCCGGCGCGCGCTACGGTGCGCCCCCCTTGCGCCGACGCCCCCAGGGGGCTGGCGCGAGTTGGTTTCCCGTCGAGCGGCTTTTCTTGAGGAGCATTACGACGACGAGAATTGTTGTTTTCATTATTGCTCCTGAATCTTACAAACGTGAAAAGAGCCGTGACCGACAACAGCTTTTTTCGACGCAAGATTTACTTGCCGCATGCATCGGCGGCTGGTTGAAGCGCTATCGTCAGTCGCTCCGTGTCAATTCTGCTGGATGACGTGTGACCCACCCAAGTTGCGGTCCAGCGTGTGCCAGCCGGGATCACGATCTCGAGCTGACCTTCTCCCCTATCTTCAACCGTGTAGTCTCCACTTCCTGTCATTGTCACCTTGATTTCTCCCGGGAACTGCCCTGCATAAGTCCAGGTGCCACTCCGCTCGCCCGCGGGTGTAAAAGTGAAGGCGCCGACATGTCCCACCGGTGAGTCCTGTTTCAATGCAAAAGGGTGGTCCAGGGGACCGCACAGGGTGCCCGATATGTGCCCCAGGCCGAACGAACCAGAGGCCTGGTAGCCTGGCATGACCCAGTCCGTGAGGTTGAAAACGTACTCGCCCATGTCATATTGGAAGGTTCTTAGTACGTCAAATACCGAGCCTATGCCCCCGGCTCCGCTCGGCGCGGTACCGAAGGTCAGACCGCCGAAGAATATATTGAGCATTGAATTCAGGCCGGCTTCCTCCGGTTGGGCATTGACGTAGATGGAGAATTCTTTGTCGACCGGCTTAGCACTGTCGGGAAGATCGCGTTTCTGTGGAGCGCCAAACAACTTATACTCGACGAAACCGTCTGTA
>JBASRM010000444.1:0-9030 GCA_049273835.1 Blastocatellia bacterium
ACACCAAGGAGTATCCTCAATGACCAGATTCCAAGTCCGCCGCGCCAGCCGCGTCCAAGTCTGGCAGCGCGTGGCTGCGCTTTGCGTTCTCGCACTATTGGTCTCCACTAGTGCGCCCGCTCAGCAACCGGGGACGAAGCGGCCGCTGACACACAATGACTACGATGGCTGGCGTTCGATTCAGGGGCAGTCGCTTTCGCGCGACGGCAAGTTCGTAGCTTATGCGCTGGTGCCCCAGGATGGCGATGGCGAAGTAGTTGTGCGGAACGTTGCCAGCGGCGTCGAATGGCGTCATTCGAGGGGCGCGGCGCCGGTAAACCCGCCTCAGAGGTCTCCTGAAGGCGAGCCCGCGTTTGGTCCGCCGCCGTTCGCCGGACGACCCGTGTTCACAGCCGACAGCCGCTTCCTGGTGTTCCAGATTCAGCCCGCCAAAGCCGAAACCGAAAAGGCAAAAAAGGAGAAGAAGAAACCTGAAGAGATGCCAAAGAATTCCATGGGGATAATGGATCTCAGCACCGGAAGCGTTGTACGAGTCGAGCGAGTCAAGAACTTCCAGGTGCCCGAGGACGGCGCAGGTTTCATTGCCTACTTGCTCGAAGCGAAGCCCGAAGAGAGAAAGGCCGACGATAAGAAACCCGATGCCCCGCCGCCGAATGCAAACAGAGGAAGGCGCGACAGGAAAAAAGAGTATGGCACTGACCTGGTGCTGCGCAATATGACCGACAAGAGCGAGCGCGTTTTTGCCGATGCTCTTGAATACACGATCAGCAAGGATGCCCAGAACCTTCTATTCGCGGTATCGTCGAAAAAAGAAGAGACCAACGGCGCGTACGCGGTCGCAACGGCGTCTACCGATGCGCCGCTCGCGCTGCTCGCCGGAAAGGGCAAGTACACGAAGTTCTCGTGGGACGACCGGCAAACGCAGGTCGCATTTCTCAGTGACCGCGATGATGCGTCGGCGGCCCAACCTCGATACAAGCTCTATCGCTGGGACCGCAAGGCAAGTGTTGCGACAGAGCTCGTGTCCACATCCACCGCCAACTTCAAGCCCGGTTATGTCATCAGCGACAAAGGGGCGATCAGCTTTTCACTCGACGGAGCACGGGTCTTCTTCGGCGTAGCTCCGCCCCCAGATCAGGATAAGGAAGAAACCGACGAAGCATCTTCCGATGACAAGGTGTCGGTCGACTTATGGCATTGGAAAGACGATTACATTCAGCCGATGCAAAAAGTGCGGGCCGAGCAGGAGAGAAACCGCTCCTACAGGGCCGTGTTTCATATCGCCGATAGCAAGTACGTCCAGCTCGGAGACGAAACGTTACAGAATATCAATCCCTCGGCTGACGGCCGTTGGGCGCTGGGCGCCGACGATCGCGCCTATCGGATTTTGATTGGATACGACGATGACGCCAATTCAGCGGACGTCTCGCTGGTAAACACAATCGACGGCAGCCGTAACCCGCTGATGAAGAAACACAGCAGAGGATTCAGCTGGTCACCCGGCGGTCGATACGCGCTTTTCTACGACGGCAAAGATTGGAACACACTCTCCGTTCCCGACGGCAGAGTAAGTAATTTGACGCGAAATCTGGGCGTGAACTTCTGGCGCGAGGATCACGATTCGCCGAGCACGCCTCCGTCCTACGGCAATGCTGGTTGGACATCCGATGACAAATACGTTTTGCTCTACGATCAGTATGACATCTGGCAAGTCGGGCCGGATGGTTCAAATGCCAAGAATCTGACCGACGGTTTGGGGCGCAAGAATAAGATTCAGTTCCGTTACGCGAAGCTGGATCCGCAGGAAAAAGGAATCGATCCGTCCAAGCCCATCCTGTTAAGAGCTGAGAATGAATGGACGAGAGACTCCGGATTCTACCGCGACAAGATCGACGGGGGAATGCCGGAGAAGTTGATCATGGAGGCGAAGAATCTTACCGCACCATCAAAGGCGAAAGACGCCGACGTCTACCTTCTCACCTCATCAACCTTTAACGAGTTTCCTGATCTTCGAATCACTTCTTCAAGCTTCAAGGAGATGAAGAAAGTCAGCGACGCAAACCCGCAGAGGGCGCAATTGCTCTGGGGCAGTTCGGAGATCGTTCGATTCAAAAACCTCGACGGCGTTCCGCTGTCGGGGATGCTGATCAAACCCGAAAACTTCGATCCAAACAAGAAGTATCCGATGATCGTTTACATCTACGAGACGCTCTCGGAGAACGTGCATCGCTTTGTCGATCCGCGACCAGGCCACAACATCAACGCGGCTTTTTACGCGAGCAACGGCTATCTGATCCTTGAGCCTGATATCGTCTACACGATCGGGCATCCAGGACAAAGCGCGCTCAAGTGCGTGTTGCCGGCCATTCAAGCCGTGGTTGACAAGGGCTTCGTTGACGAAAAGGCAATTGGGATCCAGGGCCACAGCTGGGGCGGATATCAGATCGCATACATGATCACCCAAACGACGCGTTTCAAGGCGGCTTCGGCAGGAGCGCCTGTGGCCAACATGACAAGTGCGTACAGCGGGATTCGATGGGGGTCAGGTTTGCCTCGCCAGTTCCAGTACGAGCACACGCAGAGCCGCATCGGCGGAAACCTGTGGGAAGCGCCGATGCTATATCTTGAAAACTCACCGGTTTTCAAAGCCGACCGCGTGCAGACTCCTCTGCTCATGATCCACAATGACGCCGATGACGCAGTTCCCTGGTACCAGGGCATCGAGTACTATCTGGCGCTTCGTCGCCTTGGCAAGGAAGTGTATTTGTTCACTTACAACGGCGAGCCTCACGGCCTGCGCAAGCGGCAAAACCAGAAGGACTACACGATGCGGCTGCAGCAATACTTCGATCACTTCTTGAAAGGCGCACCCGCTCCAGAGTGGATGGTGAAGGGCATACCGTATCTCCAGCGAGACAAAGAAAAAGAAAAGTACAGGGCGGCTGCAGAGATCAAGGAGAAGGCCGGCAAATGACTACGTACCGCTGATCCGCGTTTTCGAAACAAGCGCTCTTGGCGGATCAGCGGTTCTCTCATGGGAGATGATAGATGGTTAGTTTCATAGACGAAGCTGTCGAGCAGTTCGCTCACGATCACACCAGCCCAGAATCATCGTTATACGCTCGTTTGCGCGAGGAGACCTACCGAGATATGAACTGCCCTCAGATGCAGGTTGGCCGGATCGAGGGCAGATTTTTGAAGACGCTGGTCCGGTTGATCGGCGCCCGGCGAGTGCTCGAGATCGGGATGTTCACCGGCTACAGTGCGCTGATGATGGCCGAAGGGCTCCCGGACGACGGCCACCTGATAACTTGTGATGTTGATCCTAAAGCCGAATCGATCGCGCGACGCTATTTTTCCGAAAGCCAGCACGGGCACAAGATCGAAATTCGAATGGGACCCGCGCTCGAGACGATAAAGACTCTCAGCGGTCCGATCGATATGGTTTTCATCGATGCCGATAAAGGGAATTATTCGAACTACTATGAAGCGTGTTTTCCTCTGGTGAAACCCGGCGGATTAATCGTCGCGGACAACGTTCTGTGGAGCGGAAGAGTGCTTCACCCCGAGACATCCGATGATCATGCGATCGTGGCCTTCGACGAGTTGGTGCAATCGGATCAGCGAGTCGAGAATGTGTGCCTTACGGTGCGCGACGGCATGATGCTCGCTTGGAAGCGCCCGTAGCGGTCCTGAACCCAGGCGGTCGGCGGGTGCACCCTGGTTCGCTCGACATCGGCTTCTCCGGCTATAACCTTGTCGAACATTCCGTGGGCCGTCAATTTCGTTGTAACCAGACCAGTCCGGCGAGCGTTTTGGCCAACAGCGGAAATCTTATCGTTCTATCAGCAAGCACAGTTGTAAGTCTCCGCGCAAGATTTTCAGAACAATTCAAGGAGAGTTGATAATGAAGAGGTCCCTAATTTTTGTGAGTTTGTGTTGTCTTTTGATGGTCGGCTTCTGGTCAGTGAGCGCAGCGCCGGCCAACTTCGCCGGAACCTGGTCGCTGGACAAGGCAAAGAGTGAAGGATTGCAGGGTCCGATGGCTAACGCGGATCAAACCTGGGTCGTGACACAGGATGCAAAAACTTTGACGGTTGAAACGACAATCACCGGCACCGAGCAGCCGATTCCGCCTTCAAAAAGAACGTACAACCTGGACGGCAGCGAAACCACGATGGAAGTAACCGGGCGCATGCCGGGGAAAGCTGCACTTAAAGCAAAGTGGCAGGGCGATGGCAAAGTCCTCGAACTGAGCTCTGTGCGCAACGTGAATGTGCAAGGCAATGACGTCACGATAACTTCAACCGAGCATTGGGAGCTTGCGGATGGCGGGAAGACCCTCAAGGTTCATCGCACTCAAGAAAGTCCCCGCGGAAAGCAGGAAACAACGCTTACGTTTGCAAAGAAGTAGTACGCGCTCGGCGAGCTTTATTCCGCTGTTGAAGCGAGTGTTTTGAAGCTGGCTTGAAGCCGTCTCATGCCGCGAAGCCATCGATCCTCATCGGTGGCTTTGCGGCGCAAATACTCCGCCACCTCAGCGTGTGGCAAGACCAGGAACCGCTCTTCGTCGAGAGCCTTCACCACCACATCCGCTACGTCTTCAGGCTCCAGAGCATTGGCTCGCAAAAACTCGCCCGGCCCACCCGCCGACTGCCTCAGCAGATCGGTGTTCACGCCTTGAGGGCACAGACACGAGACCTTGATGCCGGCATGGCCGTGAGTGATCGAGAGCCATTCTGCAAAAGCCACCGCCGCGTGTTTGGTGACCGAGTAAGGGGCCGATCCGATCTGCGCCAATAAGCCGGCGGCGGATGCCGTGGCCAGAATGTAACCTTCACCTCGCGCCAACATGCCCGGCAATACGTGACGCGCAGCATAAACATGAGCCATCACGTTTACTTCCCAAATATGTTGCCAGATTTCGTTAGGTTCATCCGCGCCGCCGGGAGTACCGATGCCGGCGTTCGAGCAGAAAAGGTCGATCAAGCCATAGGCTTCGTTCGCCCGGCTCACCAGATTTACGATATCCGCTTCGGAGGCGACGTTAGTTTTGACCGCAATTCCCCCTATTTCCTTCGCCAGCTCTTCTGCACGCTCGAGATCTAGGTCCGCGACAACTACGCCTCGCGCGCCCTCGGCTGCGAAGCGTCTGACGAGAGCTCGCCCGATTCCGTTCGCCCCGCCGGTGACCACCGCAACTTTGTTTTTTAGTTTCATCTGCTCCTGTCTGTAGCCTTACTACCCAGGGTTCTTGAGGTAGCCGGGTTTCAACCTATTCGTACTTTTTCAATTCGAGCTTTGCAATAGCCTCGCGATGAACCTCGTCCGGTCCGTCTGCCAATCGTAGAGTGCGAGCATTCGCCCATGCGGCAGCAAGCTCGAAATCCTGACTAACGCCGCCGCCGCCACAAGCCTGTATCGCCCGGTCAATCACTCTCAACGCCATGTTTGGTGCGATGACCTTGATCATTGCGATCTCGGTGCGCGCGGCCTTGTTGCCCACGGTGTCCATCATATAAGCCGCCTTTAGCGTCAGCAGCCGGGATTGCTCGATCTCTATGCGCGAGGTTGCGATATCGGCTCGGATAGTTCCCTGATCGGCGATCCGCTTCCCGAACGCCACACGAGAGCGGACCCGCTTGCACATCGTTTCAAGTGCGCGTTCGGCCAACCCGACCAGTCGCATGCAGTGATGTATGCGGCCCGGTCCCAGCCTACCTTGCGCGATTTCAAATCCCCGGCCTTCGCCAAGAAGAATGTTTGAGGCCGGGACTCGAACGTTTTCATACACAACCTCGCCGTGTCCGTGAGGAGCGTGGTCGTAGCCGAACACAGTCAGCATCCGCTGGATCTTGACGCCGGGCGCGTCCATCGGTACCAGGATCATCGATTGTTGCTTGTGTAACGGAGCGTTGGGATCGGTCTTGCCCATGAATATCGCAATCTTGCATCGCGGATCGCCCGCACCCGAGCTCCACCATTTGTGTCCGTTGATCACGTACTCGTCGCCGCTGCGAACGATGCTGGATTGAATGTTGGTCGCATCGGAGGACGCGACCGCGGGCTCGGTCATTGCGAAGCACGATCGAATTTTTCCGTCGAGCAGCGGTTTGAGCCAGCTATCCTTTTGGTCTTCACTACCGTAGCGGGCGAGCACTTCCATGTTCCCCGTGTCGGGCGCGGAGCAGTTAAACACCTCGGGCGCCAAGGACGAACGCCCCATGATTTCGCACAGCGGGGCATACTCGAGATTAGAAAGCCCCTCGCCGAATGGGTTCTCAGGCAAGAACAGGTTCCACAGCCCGGCGGCGCGCGCCTTCGGTTTGAGCTCCTCGATAATCGCCGTGGGTTGCCATCGGTCTCCCTCTTCGATTTGCTTATGGTAGGTCTCTTCGTTTGGATAGATGAACTCGTCCATGAACGCAAGAAGCCTCTTTTGAAGCCCTTTGACTTTATCCGTGTATTCGAAGTGCATACCGATTCCTTTCAGGGGTCATTGAGAGGCAATCACGATAGTCTATGAACGATCAGAGTTCAACCGTCGTTCTGAGTCCAAGCTCTAGCTTGCCGCGTTCTGAGTCCAAGCTTTAGCTTGCCGCGTTCTGAGTCCAAGCTTTAGCTTGCCGCGTTCTGAGTTCAAGCTCTAGCTTGCCGCGTTCTGAGTTCAAGCTTTAGCTTGCCGCGTTCTGAGTCCAAGCTTTAGCTTGCCGCGTTCTGAGTCCAAGCTTTAGCTTGCCTCGTTCTGAGTCCAAGCTTTAGCTTGCCGCGTTCTGAGTTCAAGCTTTAGCTTGCCGCGTTCTGAGTCCAAGCTTTAGCTTGCCGCGTTCTGAGTTCAAGCTTTAGCTTGCCGCGTTCTGAGTTCAAGCTTTAGCTTGCCTCTTAACCCTAGCCTTTTCCGTTTGCTTCCACGGCTGCCCTGACGTGAGCCAGATATTGTTCCTCCGGCAACGCGCCGACGAACTCAGTTTTCTCATTGATGACTATTTTGGGTACGCCCCGGACGCCGTATTGGCGTGCAAGATCCGGAAACTCCATTGCCTCGATCACGTCTCCGGTCACATGTTCGCTTTCCACTGCCATCTGGTGAGCCAACCTGGCTGCTGCCGGGCAGTACGGTCACGTAGGTGTAGTGAAGACTTTTATGTTCACATCCTCAGTAAGCGAGCTCAAGTACTCGCGGGTCGCTTCGGTTAGATCGGTGGCACCGGTTGACACGTCGACCACATCGGCGATCAGAGCCGAGAACTCGTAGCCCGAAGGTATTCCAAAAAAGCGAACCTGGCCACGCGATGCTCCTTTGACAACAAACGCCGGCACCCGATCTATGCCCAACTCACGGGCTTCATCTTGAGCGGCCTCGATGTCGTGAACCGTCAGCTTGATCTTATCTGAAAGCGACGCGACTTCTTTAAGGAGCTCCTCTGTCTGAGCACACATCTCGCAAGGTTGTTTGCCTGGGATGTTAATCGGCGATTCGCGCTCGGTGAACATTACGATTTCGACGTCGCCGCTTAGGCGTTCCTGAAAGTGTGTTCGTATTGTCTCCTGATCGTTGTCGGAGATTAGTGCCATTTTTTCTCCCTTCAAGTTAGTTCGCCGCCGCGCATCAGCCGAAGGTGGACGCGGCTAACCAATAAGCTCCGCGGACCCACCTCACAAACTGGCCCTCCTCCGAGGACCCGGCTACAAACTCTTCGCTGCGACACCCAGTGCGTCGATCTTCCGTGCCAGTTCAAAATCGAATTCAGTTACGCCGCGTGCTGCGTGTGTCCAGTTCCTCAAGGTTACTTCGTTGTAGCGAATGATGATGTCGGGATGATGGTTGATCGACTCGGCCAGATAGCCAACCGCATTCACAAACGAAATTGCGCGGAGGAAATTCTTAAACTCGAATGTCTTCTCGATACAGCCCTCGCCAAACGACCACCCATTCAGCCGAGATAGCCTTGCGGTGATTTCCTCTATGGTTAACGTCGGTGTAGCCGCGCTGCAAGTCATATTAATGAGTCTGTATCTTTTGATTTCCAGCCATTGAGTTGAACCGGTGTGTCACCGTTTCACCCTCCAAC
Source organism: Blastocatellia bacterium (assembly GCA_049273835.1). Lineage (GTDB taxonomy): Bacteria > Acidobacteriota > Blastocatellia > UBA7656 > UBA7656 > Onstottus_A. The sequence continues at coordinate 8,073 of JBASRM010000444.1, forward strand.
CTGGAAACCGCAAAGGGTGCCTCGCTCGCCGTCGCGCCTTCAGTATAAGTCTTCACGAGGATGTGCCGATACTCTCCCTTTCGATTTGCGATGATTGACTCCGCAATGGATTTCACGCTCAGCTCGGTCGGCGGCCCGGTAACCTTAATGACCAGGGTGATGCTGCCCGCCGCCGGATCCGCCTGCTCGGAGATGAGCGAGAACGGTTGCGCATTAGACCTTGAGGGAGGGGGCGCGGCGCCGTCACAAGAGAGCAACAGCGACAGCGTCAAGGCCAGTGTTATGGCTTTCAATATTGTGCAATAACTCAAATCAAATCTATTGTGTTGTCTCGTCCAGCGCGCGTCAACCTCGCCCATTGGCTGAGCAGAGAGCGGGCCAGCTGCTTTGAATGCCAGAGTTCTTTCCGAGGGCGAAGCCCATGAGCAGGGCGGCGTAGCCGCTTGCTTAGCTCGCCGCTTCTTCCTGAGGGCGAAGCCCATCGGCAGGGCGGCGTAGCCGCTTGCTTAGCTCGCCGTTTCTTCCCGAGGGCGAAGCCCATCGGCACAGAAGGCGGCACAGCCGCTACAAATCGGCCGACGTCCTTCCGAGGGCGAAGCCCATCGGCACAGAAGGCGGCACAGCCGCTACAAATCGGCCGAGGTCCTTCCGGGGGCGAAGCCCATGGGCAGGGCGGCGTAGCCGCTTGCTTAGCTCGCCGTTTCTTCCCGAGGGCGAAGCCCATCGGCACAGAAGGCGGCACAGCCGTTTGCATTGCCGTAATGCGCCGAAGAACCGTCCGGCATTGCAACAAGGTATGGAGTTGTACCGTAGACTGTCCAGTCTGCGGAAGACAGTCTGCGGAAGACAGTCTGCGGAAGACTCAAGCGCCGTGAGGACAGTCAACGATTGCGACGACTGCGATAAGGCTTTGATTAATGCGCAGAAGAACCGTCCGGCATTGCAACAAGGTATGGAG
>JBASRM010000608.1:0-4780 GCA_049273835.1 Blastocatellia bacterium
GTCGAGCGTAAGCTGCCGTCCAGTAACGCGCGCAAACACCTTTCGTGTAATGTCATCTTCAGTTGGCCCGAGCCCGCCGGTCGAGATGATCACGTCTGAACGCCCCAGCGCATCGCGCACGCTCTCCTCTAGGATCGCTTCATCGTCCCCGACGACAGTCTTAAGCTGAACTTCAATTCCTACCGAATTCAACCGATCCGTCAGCCAAAGGGAATTAGTGTCGGTTCGATGAGCCGTCAACAGCTCAGATCCGATCGCGATAATTTCCGCTCTTAACATGATGATGTTTTTTAGACCTTTGAAAATACCGTAAACAATCGAGCCCGCTACTGGTTGGTTTCTGTTTCTGGTTGTTGGTTTCCGGTTTACGGTCTCTGTTCCCATCGCGTTCTTAACCAGAAACCATCAACCCGAAACCCTGAACCCTGAACCGTTATGTCAGCAAGATTAGCGCCCATCCCTGTAGAGTCCCCGCTCGCGCAAGTGCTGCTCGACCGCCGCCGGCACCAATCCTGTGATGGTTCGCCCCGCGCGCGTCCGCTTGCGCACCTCAGTGGCGGAAAGTTCGCCGAGGTCAGCCGGAAAATCCAGATACAGGACCCGCTCTGGCCGAAGCGCCGACTCACGTTCGACCAACAGCTTTACACTGTGAAGCCCCGCGCCAGCGCGCCCGGCCACGATGAAGTTGCTCCGCTCGAACAAATACTCGAGCGCTTCAAGACGGTTCGCAAATTGTCGGTGATATCTCCCAGTGTATTGGTTTGCCGGATCGAGCACGCGCTCGAATGTATCGAAGCCGACGATGAAGTGCAACTCAGTTCGCGGCGGGTAGATTTGCTCCAAAGCCTCCACAATGTCGACGTAGAAAGCGTGCGAGGATACGCCTATCGACACTGAGGGTGAAGAAGCGAATGCAAGCATCAACATCGCGAGCCGATCTTCTAAGGAGCATTCATAATCAAGCTTGTCGGCGTTGGTTTTGCCTGCCAGTGCGATGGTTTCATCGAGCGAGTAGGCTTCAGCAGCGCGTTGTATCAGTTCAACGTGCGCGGTCGTAGGAGGGTTAAACGAAGATGCAAACACGCCGAGACGCCGCTCAATGGAATACGCACGCTTGACGATCTCGATGCGAGGCTCGCCGCTTTGATCGATGCGCTCGACGATCTCTTTCAGGCGATGATCAGTCATTTCTCAGTTGAATCATAACAGGCCCAGGAGGAGGCCCCCCCACAACAGCGCGCCTGCGTAGATCCCTGCAAGCGCATCGTCGGCCATCACTCCGAGCCCCTGATGCAGGCGTTCGAGCCTGCGAATCGGATAGGGCTTGAAAATATCGAACAGTCGAAAGAGCAGAAATCCAACTATCACCGCGGCCCACGAGAACCGCAAAAAGGCAACTGGCGTCAGCGCAATCAACTGGCCGCTGACTTCGTCAATCACGATAATGTGCGGGTCTGCAGCGGCGGTCATGTCGCAGGTCCGATTTGAGGCCCACACCCCCACTACAAACAGAATGATGTTTATGACCGCAAGCAAAACAAGCGAAGACGCTTGTTCAAGTTTGAGCAGGTGAATCGCGAGAAAAATCGACGCGCCTTGAATCGCCCCAACTGTTCCGGGGGCGATAGGTACAAACCCCGCTCCGAAACCCGTCGCAATGAGATAGCCGGCGCGGTCTGCGGCCGTGGCGTTTCGCCTGTTAGTGGATTGGGAACGATTCAAGCGATGAGATTTAGAACTGAGAGCCGTTTCCTCTCTCCCGTTGATACTCAAGCGGCTCCAACAACGCGGCCCACCAGATCATGCTCCAGCGCTTGAGTTATCTCGACCATAACAAAGTCGCCCGGACATGCATCCAGCCCATCGGGCACGTCATTGATTAGAACTGCACCGTCGATGTCCGGAGCCTGCGATTCGATGCGGCCTTCCAACAGCAAGTCGCTTTCTTTTGACTTTCCTTCGAGCAACACTCTCACCCGGCTCCCGACCAGTCCTCGGTTCTTTCGTCCCGATATCCTGGCTTGTTCCTTCATCAAACGCCCTTCTCGCTTCCTCGCTGTCGCCTTATCGACCTTTTGACCAAGTTCGAACGCGGCTGAGTTCTCCTCATCTGAATAGGTAAACACACCTACTCTGTCGAATCTTACCGCGCGAATGAAATCCATAAGCTCTTCGAAGTCCTCGTCACGCTCGCCCGGAAATCCAACTATGAACGTCGTGCGTACTGCGACCCCCGGCACACGGTCTCGTATTCGCCGAATCATTTTCTCATAGGACTCACGGCTGCCGCCGCGGCGCATAAGCCCGAGCATGCGGCGGCTCGCGTGCTGCAGCGGGATATCAAAATACTTGCAGACGTTTGAATGTCCTGCCATCACGTCCAGCAACTCATCCGTGATGGCAGTCGGATAGCAGTAGAGAAAACGCACCCACTCGACCTGGGGAACTGCTGCAATCGATTCGACCAATCGTGCCAGCCCGTTCTTTAGCCCGAGGTCCGTCCCGTAGCTAGTCGTGTCTTGCGAGATGAGCACGAACTCCTTCACCCCTTGCGCGGCGAGCATCTCGACTTCTCGCAAAATCGACTCCGGCGAGCGCGAACGAAAGACACCGCGCAGCTTGGGTATGATACAGAAAGCGCAGGTGTGATCGCAGCCCTCGGCGATCTTCACATACGAAGTGTAAGGCGCGGTGGCTCGAAGCCTGGGAGTCGTTTCATCATAAAGGAAAAGCTCTGGCGCGGCCGCGCCGTCACTGTAGACCGGCAACACCCGTGGACCGCCAGGTTGGATGACTGATTCGATCTCCTTGAGTTGATTGACGCCGATGCACGCGTCTATTTCAGGTATCTCCCTTTGAAGCTCCTCGCGGTAACGCTCTACCAGACAACCGGCAACAATGAGCCGCTTCAGGTTGCCGCTCTGCTTTAGCTGCGCCATTTCGATGATAGTATCGACGGACTCCTGACGCGCCGAGTCAATAAAGCCGCACGTGTTGACTATCAGGACGTCGGCCGCGCGCGAATCGGCGGTGAATTCGTAGCCCTGCCGCGCGAGCAAGCCCATCATTACCTCACTGTCTACGAGGTTCTTGGGGCAGCCGAGGCTCACCATTCCAACTTTCTTCTTGAGATGCATCTATCAGTCAGCTCCCGTCGCTTCTGGGGAAATGGTTATGTTAGCCGATGGGCATAGGTTTTACTAGCGGTATGAAGGTTCGCGGACTCACCGGCGAGTAGTTCGTTCTTGATTGTGTGGCCGGTGAAGCGGAAACCAGGGCAGCGCGCCTGAGTTCTTGGTTCCGGTTGATTTGATTGCGATCGGAGAAACCGATTCGCTCTATTGTAAGCTCAGTGCCGGTCCGATTTGAACCGCGATCGGCTGCGTGGTGTGGCAGACCTCGCACCACGGCGGCGCGCCGTAAGGACTCAGATTGAATGTTCTTTCGCTTCTAGCCTGGTAGCTTGTCCGGCTCGCGCGAACGATTGCTCCGATCTGTTTACACTCGATTCGTATCTGGTGTACTCGGCCATCGCGACGGTTCTTGTCAGGTGGATAGAAAGCGAGGGTGTAGCTCGACCGGATCTCCTCCGCCACCGCCTTAAAAACCGGTGTGAAGTCTTTGGTGTCCGCTGAAAAGTCTTTCCCTCCGGTGAGCGGGACTACACGGGAAACATCCAGAAGAGTCAAAATCCTTTTGCCGTTCAACGCCGGCGAATACCACGGAAGGGTAATCGAGTAGACCGTGACTTCTGCGTCATTTGCGCGACGAATCAAATCAGGCTGGTCTACCGAGTCGAGCGAATCGATGCCGTCGGTTATCGCTACGATCACCCGGCGCAGTCTGCGTCCCGAGCGGAATCTCGGAGCGCGCTTCAGCATTGATATGCTCCGATCAATCGAACCAAAGAGGCGAGTGCCTCCGCCGACATCTTTTACCCGTTGAAAAGCCCGATCAATCTTAGTGGGGTCGTTGGTGAAGTCCTGGAGTATGCGAAACTCACTGGCGAACGTTACGACTGCAAAAGCCGAGTCCGGCCGAACGAGCTTAATAAAACTTTTGGCCGCCTCGCGTTGTTTGACCAACTGCTCGGGCTCGATGCTTCCAGAGATGTCGAGCAGGAAGACAACCGCGAGCGGCCGAGTGAGCGATGCCTCTTCGCTCGCCTCAAAGGAGTCGAGATTGCGGGGCTCTCCGTCCTCAAACAAGGCGAAGTCCTCGGCCTTGAGCTTCCGTATGAAGTTTCCGTCTTTGTCCGTGACTGTTGCGTCCACGACGACCAGATCAGTTTCCAACTTTATCGTTTGATCGCCCTGCCGGGCCAAACCAGGTGCGATTAGGGTCATCGCTTCGACAAAGCAAAGCACCACGATTGCGTACCTATTTCTCACAGATAACTCCGTATTTGTCGGTCACCCGGCGAAGAAAGACTAGCACGCGATCTGGCGCGTTTCAATTTAGTGGGCGTCACGCTCTGCATTTCAGGAAGGACGCAGGTTTCACCGCTGCTCTATTGCTGAGGAACGACAATATGTGACCTGATGACGCGGTTCGATGGTTGAGTTGTTGAGCGAACTATGGGCTCGTCGTCCTCCATTTAGGCGGATCAAATTAAGTGTGTGATCAACGCACACTTATAGTAGAATGCCAGCCGCACGTGAGGAGAGAACAGGCCTCGACCGCCGGCATCAGCAACTATGACCAGAGCTAATTCATCCGGGCAGGATTCGCAGCCTAAGAGGCTACAAGCTCAATCTGCTCCACATGAACAACGCTAGCC
>JBASRM010000446.1:0-11711 GCA_049273835.1 Blastocatellia bacterium
GCCGGTGGTGTCCCCCGGGGATCAGGGTTGTATCGTCGCAGGTTGAAACTGAAGCACCACACGGCTGAAGCCGGTGGTGTCCCCCCGGGATCAGGGTTGTATCGTCGCAGATTGAAACTGAAGCACCACGCGGCTGAAGCCGGTGGTGTTGAAGAGCTCTTCTTCTCTACTTGTCCTGGCCGTCTGCGCTTTGATCAGGTTTTCTCGCGGTGGGCTTGATGTCATTGAAATTCAGCACGGCGTTGAACAGCATGTTGAACTCTCCAAAGTTCTGCCATCGATAACACGGGTTTGTTGAGAACAGCATTACGCGGCCCCGGCCTACCGGAACATCCACAATCGCCGGCCGGTTGCGAATCTCAGTCGCTCCCTTCATCAATCCACTTAGCACCGATTTGTCGCCGCCTGGAAACCGCATCAGTACCTGGCTCCCGCGATCACGCTCAGGCACTTGAAGCAACGGGCCGTTTGCGTAACGCACCGGGACAGTCTTATGCGAATAGCCATAGAAAAGCGGGTGTGTCGTCTGAAGTATCTCGGCTTCCACGATTGGTCCGGGCGCGTAGAACTGCGGGGAGGTCCTGCCCGCGTCGATCGTTCGCGTCAGACCGAACTCGGGCGGGAAGAAACTCGCGCTTCCCATGGTTATCAATAGCCCCCCGGCGTTGATGAATTTCTCGAACTCCGCGACGCCGGCGATACCCATGCCCCCGGTGATATCATCCGACTCGCCGTACACGCCAAGGTTTTTGAATCGCTCTGTTTTTGTGTACGCGATCGGTTTGCTCTTGGGCTCGAGATCATAAACAAGGCCCTTTCCTCCGCGCCCCTGATTGGGCACGACTATGACATCATAGGTAGCGCGCAAATCCCCCTTTTTCACTCGCTCCTTGTAAATCAGATCGAACGGCACCTGGAACTTGTCTAGCGCGTGCCGGACCCAACCCACTTCCTGCGTGTTGCCCCAGGTGCTGTAGATCGCAAGCCGGGGGAGATCCAGTTCGTGCCTCGGCACTTCAGGCAATCGCGCGAGCGCCGTCGCGCTCAATCCGAGCGCTTCGACCGACGCTCTGACCGCGGCGTGAACATCCTTGCCGCTCTGATTGGCCGGCACAATAAAAGACCCCGCCGGGAAGTCTGTGTTCCCTTCTTTGAATGGCTGCTCGACAGTCTCCACCTTGAGGTCTTTCAGGCGGTATCGCAGCGTGATCATGTTGTTCGAGCCGTAGTGTGCGATTGCATACGCGGCCGAAGCCCGGCCACCCGATACCGTTCCCTTGACCTCGAGCTTGTCTACCGGCTGAACGGCGATGTCCAGAATCGACTTGTCCGCGATTTCTTTAACCTCTGCGTGACTCATCAACCCCATCGTCCAACCGGTGTCGTCATAGGTGCGAAGGTTCTGATCGGGAAAGTCCTGTTTTTCGAGAAGGATCTTTGCGAGCCTGCCGTATGGCTGATCGCGCTTAATGACCAGCGACCCGGCAGGGAACGTTCCTTCGTTGACTTTGATATCGGCGGTTGCGCGGCCAATCTCGATGCCCTGGATTCGAAGCGTGTTTGCAAGCAAAGCCACACGGGTTGGGTCGCGCTGGCCAGCCGGAATCACGTAAGCGAACGGCGCGTCTTTCTTACCGGATTCGATCGAATTGCGGCTCTTGCGATAGAAGTTTTCGAGAATGACTTTTGGAAACGAGGCGGTGAGCTGAAGAGCCGACAGCACGCCGGTCTGCATGTAGTTGGTGTTGTTGCGCATCGACCAGACTACTTCCTTGTAAGGCGGGAGCGGGCGATACCATTCGCGGCTTGTAGGGCTTATGCGTCCGCCGCCGGTCGCTTCACCCGAATCCACTTTCCGCTTCATCGTGTTTGCGCCCCCGTTGCCGAAAGTCTCGTACATCCGCAACATGCCGTTGTGGTTTGAAGACATGAACCCGAGATAACCAGGCGACCACATGTCCACAAAAGCGTGGGTCCAGACGCCCGGCATTCCGTACTTGATCATCTGCGTCATTTCAAAGTTTGAAAACCACGGCAGTTCCGCGTACAGGATTGGATCGAGGGTCGGGTTTTGTGGTGCCTGGCCGCTGAAGGTGTACAAAAACGGCACCGACTCGTGGAGCTCGTGCATGATCGGGGGATGCCATTGCAAGTACCAGTCGATCAGCGTTCGCATCGTCGCTTGAGAGTAATTTATGTCTCGATTGTTGTCGTGGAAGACGTACTTGCCCCAATAGGGCGGCCCTCCCATGCTGTCTTGTTCGCTCTTCTCATCAACTTTGTAACGGTAGTACCAGTCGACATAGCGGTCGCGGCCGTCGGGTTCGGCTACCGGGGTGATGGTGACGATCACATTCTCGCGGATTTGGTTGATCACCGGTGAGTCTTCGACGGCGAGTCGATATGCGAGCTCCATCAGCATTTCCGGCGGCCCGGTTTCGGCGCTGTGAAGCCCTCCCATCAGATGATAGATCGGTTTGGCTTTAGAAATGACGTCGCGGGCTTGCTCGTCGGTGAGCTTTCTCGGGTCCGCGAGCTGGGCCAGATAGGCCCGATACTGATCGATGTTCTTAACAGACTCTTCGGAGCCTACCGCCACAACCACGCACTCACGTCCTTCATCGGTAGTACCGATCGAGAAGACTTTGACGCGCGGCGTCTTCGCTGCCAGCTGACGATAATAGTTCAAGACCTCCCCGTGATAAGTAAGCTTGCCTGGTGCGCCGATGTGATGGCCGAGCACTTCTTTTGGCGAAGGGATCCCCGGAACCTTGGGAAGGTGATCGACCAGCGGGCTGATAAATTCCGGCTTGGTGGTCCACTCTTTGACGGAGCGTGCAAAGTCCTGATCCTGCTCCTGCGTTTTTGATTGCCGGGCCGAAACCGAACTGCCGAGCAAAATCAGAGCGGTCAGAATTGACGAACCTAACAAGCGAAAGAAGTATGCGTGCATGTTGGGATCTCCTTTGGGAGAGTTCTTACGCAAGAACTCGCTGCTCAACGCTCGGGTGAGTTTTATCATCATTGACCGTTACTTTCCAGACGCGGGCCCGGCGGTCCAAGTGGCTAACGATCTCAGCGAGGGCAGGTTTCGCGCAAAGACGCAAAGGAACTACGCGCAAAGACGCAAAGAGGTTTCGAAAGGACAGAAACACCGGCCGCCCATCACGCGACCACTGGCCACCTACCACCGGCCACCGAACGACATGCAAACCTTCGCGGAATGTGGTTGAATTTCGGGGCACGAATTGAGGCGGCGCGGGCGCCCGGAAAACACGGGCGACCCTGGCCGAGATCATAAAGGGATCTCGGGAAGTGTTTAATAGGACTGGTGAGAACCATCAAAAACAATGAAACGCCGCGCACTCACGCGATGAAGGACAGGCGGTGCCCTTCGGTGTGTCGTGGCCTTTCCTAATTGGAGGACAAACAATGCCAGAGGTAACAAGTCACGCACCGGGATCGTTTTGCTGGGTCGAGCTGAACACCAGCGATCCGGTTGCGGCGAAGAAGTTTTATTCGGGTCTGTTTAACTGGGAGCCCGAAGACACTCCTGCAGGCCCGGACATGGTGTACACGATGCTCAGGATCCGAGGTCTCGAAGTCGGCGCGATGTGCCAATTGCAGCCCGAACAAAAAGCTCACGGCGTACCGCCGCACTGGATGTCCTACGTCGCTGTCCAAAGCGCCGACGACGCGGCGAAAAAGGCAGCGTCGCTTGGAGGAACTGTGATGGCCGGCGCATTCGATGTAATGGATGTTGGACGAATGGCGATCATTCAAGATCCACAGGGCGCTACCTTCTGTGTGTGGCAAGCGAAGGCGCATATCGGTGCGCGGCTTGTGGGCGAGGCCGGCACCTTCTGCTGGGATGAGCTTTGGACGACCGATCGGAAGAAAGCCGCCGAGTTTTACAAGGGTCTCTTCGGATGGGGCGCCAAAGAGGGCGATATGGGCGCAATGGGCGTCTATACGGAGTGGCAGAACGCCGGTCAGTCGATCGGTGGGATGATGGAGATCGTGCCCGACATGGGACCGGTCCCGCCGAACTGGCTTCCTTACTTCATGGTTGAGGACTGCAATGCAACTTCGGATAAAGCTGCGGCGTCAGGTGGCAAGCTGTTTGTGCCGCCGACCGACATCCCGAACGTTGGAAGGTTCTCGGTGATTGCCGACCCGCAAGGCGCGATGTTCGCGATCATAAAGCTGACGGGCAACGCTTAGACACTTAAGAGGGGCGGTCCTCAGTGGCCGCCCCGACTTTCTGCGTTGTACCCTAGAATGCCTGGTCTGCGGAATGCGCCGCAGACTGGACAGTCTACGGTACATCGACCGTGATTACTTCTGCGAAGTGGCCGCATCCACCGCAGCCACGTCTGACGCCGCAGTTCTATCTGATACTGCCTGGCCTGCGGAATGCGCCGCAGACTGGACAGTCTACGGTACATCGACCGTGATTACTTCTGCGAAGTAGCCGCATCCACCGCAGCCACGCCTGACGCCGCAGCTCTATCTGATACTGCCTGGTCTGCGGAATGCGCCGCAGACTGGACAGTCTACGGTACATCGACCGTGATTACTTCTGCGAAGTAGCCGCATCCACCGTTGCACCTTTGTCTTTCCTGCTGTGTTTCTCGAACCACGCCATCAGATAAAGCTGCTGAAGCAACTGGTGCGAAGGACGGCGCCACCCGTGATATTCATCAGGCATCCGCACCAGCAGCGTGTCTTTCTTAAGCATCTTCAGCGCGCGATAGAACTCTTCGCTCTGCCTCATCGGCGTGCGCAAGTCCGCTTCACCGGTCATCACCATCGTCGGCGTCTTAACATTTGCCACATAGTGCAAAGGTGAGCGCACTGCGTATTGCATTGGATCTTCCCAGGGATATTTGTCGAACTGATAGTACCAGCTCGCGCCGTCGGTCGTACCCACAAACGAGTGCCAGTTGATCACCGGTCTCATCGAAACGGCTGCCGCGAACCGATCCGTATGACCAACTATCCAAGCAGTCAACACGCCGCCGCCGCTGCCTCCGCAGACAAAGAGGTTCTTGTCGTCGATCCAGCCTTTCGCGATAGCAGCGTCAACACCAGCCATCAAATCGTCGTAGTCCTTGCCCGGATACGAATACTGAATCCCGTTGACGAATGCCTGACCGTAGCCGGTTGAGCCCCGCGGATTCATAAACAACACTCCGTAGCCGTTCGCCGAGAAGTTCTGGAAAGACCAACTGAACGCGACCGAATACATTGACCATGGCCCCCCGTGAATCCACAACACCATCGGGTATTTCTTGGCCGGATTGAAATCTGCAGGCTTGATCAACCAGCCTTGCACCTTCAAACCGTCCTTGGAGTTGACCCAAAGCTCTTCTGCTTCGCCGAGTCTCACCCCTGCAAGCACGTCTTCGTTGACGTCCACGAGCTTCCTGATATTCGCCGGATCCTTCATGTTGAAGGTCACCAGCGTGCCCGGCTCTTTGAAGCTCGACCGAACAGCCGCAACCTGTCCGTTATTCGCCAAGGAGTAGTCTTGCAATACGTGGACGCCGTCAGTGGCCTTGCGAACCTTGCCGTCGAGCGGCGCAAAGTAGATATGTGATGAGCCCAGCTCCTCCATATCGTAGTAGACGCCTGACCCGTCTACAGCCCAGCGCACGCCGCGCGGAGAGCTCGGCAGTCCGCCGGCCCACAGTTTCTTGTTTCCGCCGGCGCTGTCCATCAGATAGAGGCTGGACAAGTGGTTCGTATAGCTCTTCTCGTCATAGCCGGTGTATGCGATCCACCGTCCATCGGGCGAAACCTGAGCGTTGCCGTCGGGGCCTTTGCGATTGGTGAGCTGTTTGATTTCGAGAGACTTCAGATCAACTGAGTAGATCTCGCTGTCGCCGCGCAGGTACTCCGCTTCAGGCTTTCGGATTGCGGAAAAGTAGATCACTCGTCCATCAGCCGACCACTCCGGACCGTTGTGATTGTACTTGCCTGAGGTAATCTGGTGAGGAGTGCCTCCCAGGGCGGAGTCAATCGTGTAAATCTGAGTGTTACCCATCGGCAGCGGGCCTCTTCCGTCAGCAGCCCAGGCCAGTCGGTTGACAATGACGGCGGGCTTTGCCCATTGCGCGTTCCGCGGCCGTTCTGGAAGCTTTACTGCTAGAATCGGATCGTTGTCCGGTTCGAAGGCGGTGAAGGCCAGCAACTTGCCATCGGGCGACCAGTTTATCCCGGACGGGGCTTGCTCGAGATGGGTGAGCTGAGCCACCTCGCGGGTATCGACCCACAGCACGTGAAGCTGATTCGTACCATCGCGGTCCGACAGAAAGGCGATGCGTTTGCCATCGGGTGACCAGACCGGCTGACTGTCTCTCCAGTTGCCGCTGGTCAGCTCTCGGATCCGAGCGCCGTCCACGTCTACGATCCAGAGGTTGCTGACGCGTTCGTCCTTTACCTTGTCGACCCACGAGCGGGTAAAAACAATCTGCTTGCCGTCGGGAGCGATGGTCGGGTTACTCACGCTTTCCATATTCATAAAGGTTTCTTTGTCGAGCGTGCCTTTGCCCGAGCCCTTCTTTGACTGGGCGACCGCGCCCACACAGAGCGCAAGCAGCATCAAGCCCAACGCACTGGAGCGAAGAAGTTTTGTAGCCATCGTGGTTCCCCCTGAAAGAATATCTTGAGAAGCTAACGCCGAGACTTCGTTTTTAAGCGTTTGTGAGAGTGAGTGCCGATGTGTCCACTGCGGCGAAACCACAATATTGCGGCCCGCGGCTGGAGTCAAGCCCTCTTAGTAGGGTTTAGCGCGGGGTTCAACCAGTTACGAGTTCTAAATACAGCTGAGGCGAAAAACGTCGCTTGGTAGTAACGAATTCATTCGTTTCTTCTACGTTGGATTGATGTTATCCTCGGGGCCACGGAGCCGTCCCTGATCACGCAGGGCGGCTCAAATAAGTCCGCAGCGGCGGCGAAATCGCGCGGCGAACCAGCGCATTCTTCGCTTTCCACTGGGACGCTGAATCCATCTCTACCAGAAACTGCACCTCGCCCGATTCGAGCGCCGCGATCGGAACGCCGTCACGGTACAGAATGCGATTTGCCGCAAATGCGGAGAGCCGATTCCCGGGTGTTATGATTCCTACTAAGTTCAACGGATCGGCCGCGCTCAAGCTTATCAGTGTGCCCTCGCCGGGCGCCCGGCGGATCGCTCGAAGCATCCCAACCGCTTCCGCAAGGGCGAACTGCTCTCCTGAAAACCCGGACACAAATCGGCCTCCGCGAATTTCACCCCGGGCCTCCAGGCGGTGATAGGTCCTCAGCAGGTCACGCCACGGCAGAGGCAAGCCTTCTCGATCGAGCAGCCGTTTGAATACCACTCCGTATCGCCGCAGTAGAATCCACGCGATCCGCTCGACCTTCTCGCGATCGTACGCGTCGCGGCCGGATGTCGCTTCGCGTGCAAGCAAAGACCAACGCCCGGCATTGGACATCTGGTACACCGCACCTCGGCGCTTACGTTTCAGCGCGGCGTTGGTGCGCTTATTCGAGGGAGTCAACAGCGCTCGAAGACCCGTGAAACTGTCGGCGGTCACCAGCCCACTCGCAACCAACTCGCCGAGCGCGTCATCCATCTGCGTCTCCAGAAGCGAAACCCCCTCCACTAGGTCGGTGAAGAATGATGCGCCGTGCTTCACCAGATACTCATACACCGACTGGGCTGCCGAAGAGAGATTGATCTCGCCGATTGCCGGCTGTGGGAAAAGCGGCGTCCATAGAGACAGATTCTTTCTATTCAGCAAGGCTATCGGCGTCGTTCGAACCGGCCCCGTCGATTTCGGTCGTTCCGGGCCGGGTCTTGGCGTGGTCAGCCGCGCCCACATCACCTGACCAGACAAACAGAGCGAGTCAAGCCACGCCGGATCGTAGTCGATCATCCTCGCAGGAAAGATCTCACCTTCCCATGCCGCCGCGGGCGCTTCAAATCCTTCCAGTTGTGTGATCAATGCAGCAAGGCTCTCCGGGCTCTCGACCTGATGTTCGGGTGAGACCTTTTGCCAGGTGAGAAGGAAACGAACAAGGTCTGCGCTCGAAACAGGCTCGATCTCTTGGCGCAAACGATTCAACGTGTAACTGTGAATCCGTGCGAGCAGACGTCTGGCGCACCATTCGGTCTCTTCGACTCCCGGAGTGAAGCGGCCGCGCATCACAAAGCCTTCTGCCTCGAGTTTCAAAAGCGCGGTCTCAATCGAATATGCCGGAACGCCAATTGAAAGTGCGAGCGCGGGCGTCGTAGTCGGGCCAAGTCCCTCAAGCCTTCCACGAAGGATCTCAACCATCGCATCGTCGCTGGTCCAGGTGACGGACGCCAGCGCATCCGGCGCCACGATCGGCGGTTCGGTTGTCGATTGAGGGAAGATGGCCTTGAGCTGCGGCAACCGTTCCGCAGCCACCCAAAGGTCCGGCCCTCCGGTTCGAAGAACCGCGGCTCGATGATCAGAAGCAAGTTCGTTCAAGAGGGTACCCCAATCCGTCCTCTCACTCCGGCCCCCTTCTTCCGCTGTGATCAGGCCAAACTCGACAAGCGCGTCGTGCAGCTCGTCGGCGTTGTCGACGTCCGGCCACACTTCGTCGCGCACTCGCTCGATCGCCGCAAGATCGAGCGCACCCAGATCGGAAGCCGTTGCAGGATCGAGCCAGCGCCTCTGAAAAACCGCTCGTGTCCTGCGCTCCTCGAGCGGCGCGTCGTCGAGATACGCATACGGCCTCGCGTTAAGGATCTCCTGAGCGAGCGGCGAGGCTTCGACCACGTCGCGGGCGATCAAGGTTTTCTCACCGCGCTCGATCGATGCGAGCAGCGCTTCCAGTCCCTGGATATCCATCGCCTCTTCGAGGCAGTCTCGAACGGTTTGCTGCACAAGCGGATGATCCGGTATTTCGATGTGACCGCCGGGAAGGTTCTCGGCACACGCAACCTGGTCCGGGAAAACGGCGGTGAGCAGATCGTCTGCGAACATTCGTTGAAGCTGGGCGGGAATCTTCTTGCCTCCGCGCCGGCGAGGCACGGCGAGTGCGCGGGTCGTGTTCCACCTCCAGCGTATCTCCCACATCGGCGCCGCGCAGATCGCTTGAATGAGTATCTCTCGAACCGATGACGAACGCAGATATCGAAACACCTCATCGAGGGCGAAACTGTGAGTCGCGCCGAGCGACAACACGATAGCATCTTCGGTTGCCGCGGCTTGAAGCTCGAAGTTGAATTTGCGGCAGAAGCGCTTGCGTAGCGCCAGCCCCCAGGCACGATTGAGCCGGCTGCCAAAGGGCGAGTGAATCACCATCTGCTGCGAGCCGCTCTCGTCGAAAAACCGTTCAATCACCAGCGTGTCTTGCGAAGGCATCACCCCCAGCGCGACCTTCGCTCCGATCAGGTATTCGACCATCTGCTCGGCCGCCGCTCCCGAGAGTCCGACCTCATCAGTCAGCCAGGCAAGGGCGGACCCGGCCGCATCCGGATAATCATCACCGGCAAACCGGTCGGCGATCTCAGTTCGGAGACGCGACACCGAAGCCGACAGCTCATGGGTGCGTGAGGGCGCTTCGCCAAGCCAGAACGGAATAGAAGGCGGTTTACCGTGAGCGTCCGCCACGCGAACTCTGCCGTTCTCGACCCTGATAATCTCCCAGGATGTATTGCCCAACTGGAAGATATCGCCCTGCATGCTCTCGATCGCCCAGTCTTCGTTTACGGTTCCCACGATGGTATCGGTTGGCTCGAGCACCACGGTATAGTCGGCGTTGTCGGGAATGGCTCCGCCGGAAGTGATTGCCGCCAACCGCGCTCCTTTTCGCCCGCGCAACCGGTGGTTAATCATGTCGTGATGCAGGTAGGCTCCGCGCCGACCTCTTCGAGTAGAGAAGCCGTCGCGCAGCATCTTGATGACGTCATCGAACTCGCTCCGGTGGAGATGCCGATACGGATAAGCCCGGCGGATTGTCGTGAACAACTCGTCTTCGACCCACTCATCGGCGGCGACCGCGGCTACGATTTGTTGAGCCAGAATATCGATCGGTTTTTCAGGGATCGACAGTTGATCAAGCTCGCCTCGACGAATCGAATCCAGCAGCGCCGCGCATTCGATCAACTCATCGCGAGACGCCGGAAATATTCTGCCCTTCGGGAAGCCGGTCACGGTGTGTCCCGATCTACCAACTCGCTGAAGCAGAGTCGAGATAGCGCGAGTAGAACCGAGCTGGCAGACAAGATCGATATCGCCGATGTCGATCCCCAGCTCGAGTGACGCAGTCGCTACGAGCGCTTTCAGCTCGCCGGCTTTTAATCGTTGTTCTGCGACAAGACGTTGCTCGCGTGCAAGGCTCCCGTGATGAGATGTGATGTTTTCGTCTCCGATCCGCTCTCCCAGGTAGCGAGCTACGCGCTCAGCCATCCGCCGCGTGTTGACGAAAACAAGAGTTGTTCGATGACTGTTGATCAACTGAGCGAGGCGGTCGTAAACCTCGTCAAAGACCTCGCCCGACATCACGGCCTGAAGTGGGGAACTCAACGGGACTTCAATGGCGAGATCGAGCTTGCGCTGGTGACCGGAATCGATAATCGTGCAGGCAGGAGTTCCGTCCTCGGCGATATTTGATGAGCCTACCAGAAATCGGGCTACTTCTTCGATGGGCTTTTGAGTCGCTGAGAGGCCAATGCGGACGAGATTCTCTCCGATCAGTTGTTGCAGGCGCTCAATCGATAACGACAGGTGCGAGCCTCGTTTGTCGCCGACCATCGCGTGGATTTCGTCCACGATCAAGGTTCGCGCGGTCTTGAGCATCCGTCTGCCGCCTTCGCTGGTGAGAAGGATGTAGAGCGACTCGGGGGTAGTGACGATTATGTGAGGGGGCCGTTTGGTCATCGCGGTCCGTTCGTGCGCCGGGGTGTCTCCGGTGCGAACGAGCGTGCGAATGTTGACCTCGGGCAGTCCCATCGACTTCAGCTCTTGCTCGATGCCGGCCAGAGGTTCTTGCAGGTTCTTTTGAATGTCGTTGCTGAGAGCTTTGAGCGGGGAGACGTAAACGACTTGGGTGACGTCTTCCAGCGTACCGTCGATACCCTGCCTGACCAGGTCGTCTATCGCTGAGAGGAAAGCGGCAAAAGTCTTTCCCGATCCTGTAGGCGCGGCGATGAGGACGTGATTACGTTTTTTGATCGAAGGCCAGGCACGTTCTTGCGGGGCGGTAGGAGCGGGGAATTGTTTAGCAAACCAGTTAGCGACGGCGGGGTGAAACAGGTTGAGGGTCATTGGATCATGCTACATGGTGAGGGCAGTCGTTTCAATGCAGGTGATGAGCGAAGAGTGAAAGCAAAGTAGGTTATGAGTGTTGAATTATGAGTGTTGAATAATGAGCGAAGATTCGGGCGGCTCTGCCGCCTCCTGTTCCGATGTGCCGCCTCCTTTGCCGATGGGCTTCGCCCTCGGGAAGCGTCTCTCGGTATTCCAGCGGCTACGCCGCCCGCTGTGCCAATGGGCTTCGCCCTCGGGAAGCGTCTCTCGGTATTCCAGCGGCTACGCCGCCCGCTGTTCCGATGGGCTCCAACCCTCGGGAGGCGTCTCTCGGTATTCCAGCGGCTATGCCGCCTCCTGTGCCGATGGGCTCCGCCCTCGGGAAGCGTCTGTCGGTATTCCAGCGGCTACGCCGCCTCCTGTGCCGATGGGCTCCGC
>JBASRM010000641.1:0-17013 GCA_049273835.1 Blastocatellia bacterium
CCCTGTATCCTTTTGTCAAACTCGCAGGCAAGTTGTTTCCGAAGCAATCGAACCTGTTCGCCTTCTTCGTAATCAAGCCCAAGCTGCCGCAGGAACTACTGCCCTGGCTCAAGCTCGAGGAAGACGATCTTGTCCTAAACATGCCCTGGATCGAAAAGCGATATGACGTTCCAAAGGACAAAGGGTGACGGTAGGACTTCAATTGAGTTCGGATGATCTGCGGGAATCTGCGTTAGGTTAGTCAGCGGTCATCAGCGGTAATTGCACTGGCCCGATTGCTTGACTACAAGTACTGCTTCACTATTTCCACCAACTGGCGAGCGCGATGCCGGGATGTGTGTTCCTTCAGCACTCGCTCGCGCGCCGCGTGTCCGGCAGCCAGACGCTCAGACTCGTGCGCCAGCAGATAACGGTAGCGGTCAATGGCCTCGTCTTGTGAGTGAACGACAAAAATCTCTTTGCCCGGCTCGAACCATTCTTCTATCCCTATGTAGATATTGGAGACCGTGCAAGCCCCCATGCTTGCCAGTTCAAAAGGTCGCGAGGTAGAAGAAGCGTAAAGATTTGCGTGCGCGCCGCGAGTGATGTTCAAGTTGAGTTTACTTCGGCAGGTGTATTCGCGCATCTTGGTGAAGCTCAGATAAGGCAACTGCTCCGCGCTGCCCAGATCGCCCAGCTTCCTGCCACGGGCGGCGAAGCGGACTTGCGTTAGAAGTTTTGACGGACCGGTGATCATTTGGTCCATCCATTCAGATCGGTACTCACGTCCGTGGCCGCAAAACAAAACATCGATATCCTGCTCCGACACATTCATAGGGCTAAAAACATCCGGATCTACACCCCAATACAACGGATGCGCCCTTCGAGCGCCGAGCTTCAGCAACTCTTCCGCTGCGCCGTAGCTGTTGCTGATAAAGGCGGCGTACTCCGCGGGGTCCGCGCCCTGATAAATTCGAAAGCCGGTGGCAAAGCCGCGCATTGATGGGAGGCTGGCCGGCAGATCGCCGTCGTAGTAGAGAACCGGCTTGCTGTGCTTGCGTTGCACCTCCGCGGCCACGCCGCTCAAGTGATTCAGCGGCACCGTAAGAAAGATAATCGCATCGATATCGGGCTGCTCGGTGAGGATACGGTCAAGATGTTTTGCCCAGAGCGGAGCAATCAGGGAGCGGGCGACTCGACGAACGGTCTTGTCCGACAAGCTTTCGTTGGGCGCTTGAGCGGGCTGGTCTTGCGGTTTGTTCCCAGTCAGGCGCTGGACTCGATCGCGAGCGTATTTGAATGCATCGCCCTGGAGCTTCGCGGGGTTTGGCTCCGCGCGCCACCAGAGAGTCTCGATGGCAGGCCCCTGATAAGGCGTGGCGATCACCTCTACTCCGATTTCGCACATCCCCTTCATCAGTTGCCACCACGCGGGAGTCGCGCTAAAGGGTTGGGTTAAATCGAGTGAGGATGCGACGAATAATAACTTCATGAGTATCCGCTTATTACTTCGGCGTTTCTTGAATATCCAAAACGATCGCTTGCAGCAAGAGTTGAAAGCCCAAGATGAGAGGCAACAGCGATAGCATGATGGTTCCCGTCGGCGTCAGGCGGCCGGTGATTTGACTCTCAAACCACAGATACACGCCGAATAGTACGCCCCACCCGAAAAGCAGAAGGCCGAGAAACAAAAACAAAGCGATAGGGGAAAAGTCTCTCAGCACGTACTTTTGATAGACCCGATAAAAGAATCTGCGCAGCAGCAGGAGCGGGAAGGTCGCGCCAACCTCGAACAAGCTGATGTCGGATTTCTCTTGACCGTAGCGAGCGGGAATCGAAACGTCCTTGACGCGACAACCGAAAAAATTCAGGTGAATCAACATGTCATTCTCAAAAAAGAAACGCTCGTGAATTGAGTCCAGATCGAGCAGCCGCAAGGCCTCGGTCTTAATCGCGGTGTAGCCGTTCTGAGGATCGAAAATGTTCCAGTAGCCCGAGGCCAGCTTGGTCATAAACGTGAGCACGATATTGCCAAACAGCCGATGGCGGGGCATGAACGCCAGAGATTCGCTTGTGAGAAACCGGTTGCCCTTGGCGTAATCGTAGTCTTGCTCGATCAGCGCTTCGAGAAGAGGTAGGAGATACTCTGGAGACATCTGGCCATCGCCATCCATCTTTACGACGATATCGCTTTTCAGCTCGATCGCCTTTCGATAGCCCAAAACGGTAGCGCCCCCCACCCCAAGATTTTTAGGCGTTTGTAAAACGATCAACCTCGGATCGCCGCACGCGCGCGCGACCTCGGAGGTGTTGTCATCGCTGCAATCATCTACCACGATCATATGATCAACCGGCTCGGGCATTGTCTCAATGACCTTGCGGATGTGGCTGACCTCGTCGTGAGCCGGGATGACCGTTGTTATTCGATGTCCGTTATACATCTGGGGTGGATGGTTGTTGAACCTAGCGAGAGGAGATAATCGTCCCGCTACTCCGCAGTCGATTCTATGCCCCCACGGGCTCCTTTTTTGCGAGTACCTGTTCCGGTGTTCGGACTGTCAGAAAGAAAACGAAAATGAAGCTCGGCCAGAGTTGAGAGTAGAGACGGTCAAGAGACGTGACCAAATGCCAATCAAGATCCCGTGGGCTGAGCACGTAGATCATAAAATATCCGGTCAGCATGATCCCCAGCGCCATGAGCGACCCCGCGATTGCGCGCTTTTGGTTGTCTCCGATCCCGATCCCCAACAACAGCAGATAAAAGGCTAACAAGGGTACAACGGGGGAAGGCCAATTGCCAAACCCCAGGCCACGCCCGACAAAGTAATCGAAAATGGTCCAATACCTCCAGAGGTTGGTCAGTTTCGCAATGAAGTTGGGTCCCTCGGGAGGAAACAGCAATCCGCTATGCGCTGAAATGGTCAACTTAAAATAGATGACCACCAGCAGGATCGGCAGCAGACCCGAAGCAAGGAACCGCATCTCTCTGAGATAGGGCTTCAAACCGATTCGAGGAACGAGCACCGCGAACCGCGAGACCACTACTGCAATCATGAACAGGAGCCCTTCGTTCTTAGTCCAGGCCGCCAGGCCCGCCATCAAGCCGGCAAGCACCAGGAATCTGCAATCACCGTTCGAGAATTGGTCATGAAGGTGTATGAGGGCGAGCGTCGCCAAAAAGAAAAAGCCAATGGGAATATCTGAATACTGATCAGCCCCGTGTGTAACCAGATACGGTGTGCCAAGCAGCACCAGACCAGCCAGGGACCCCTGGAGCGAGCCTCGCAGAACAGAAACGCAAAAAGCCGCAATCCCAACTGTGGCAAGGGTAAAAAGGATTGCGACCAGCGCGGGTATCACAAGTGTCTCCGTACCCATGAGAGTCCAGCAGGCGGCAATAGCCGTCGGAATGAGCAGTGGATAATCCGGACCGGACCATTCCATCGGTTGTGAAAAAAGATCTTTCCACTGAGCGCCTCCCCTGAACAAGAATCGCGCTTTCATGTTGTAAACAGCCCAGGCATCCCAATCACCATGCGGCTTCTTCAACGATATGAAAACAAGGGTGACCGCAGCCGATATCAGCGCGATAACGAACAGCACGGACGCAAATCTGCTGAATCCAGATTTCGCGATTCGTTCAATGCTGACTTCCGGTGTGCGCGCGTCCGCCAGCCCCCGGTTAGGTGTCCTTCTTCGATAAAGGAGAACCGCAATCAAAATCACCAACAAGGCAAGCTGTGTCCACAAGAGGCGGGTTCTCGAAGGTCCCCAAAACGATAGCCCTAGAAAGTACACGCAGGACAACAAGCCGAATCCCACGCCCACCGCAAAACAGAGCTTGAGAGGAAAGCTGTACCACTGCCGAGTCTGCTCGGGCCACAAAACAGAAATGAGAAGGAGCGCTATGAGCAAAGGCGCGAGACACCATAGCACCGATTGTAAAATCATTGGGACTCACTACTCAACAACTTGACTCCGTTACCAAAATTGAAAATCTTGTTCCCGAACCCAAGCTCCTTAACGGTAACGCCCCCCTCTGTGGACGCACCGGAATCGGAATCAGCGAAATCTGCAGCTTTATTGATCAAAAACAATTTGCTTCCCGGAACGGTTGATAGAACTACCGGAGCAAGTGCGTATTGAGCCAGGTACCAGTTTCGCATCGCCGCTCCGTTGGTCGAGCCGTCGGCGTTGGTAACAGGATCACCAGTGTACCCAATAGCACCGTTTCGCGGCAGCACTTTCTTGACGCGGTCAAATCGCCTTTCGTAGAGAGTAATCTCGTCTTTGCCGATCGTGCTCCAATCGAACCGCGCTGAGCCAAGTAACAATTGCAAATTCGAGTACAGAGAAAACAAGATGATCACGATTATTGCCGTTCGTACGCGCGCGGTTTCATCAAACTTCATAATTGAACTCTCGTTTTGGCTGGGGTGTTCAACAGATCGGGTTGCGTCGGCGAGGAGCAGGATAGTTTGCGTAGTCTGGAGATGTCAACTCGCGGAGTGATACTCGAAGAAGTGAGCGTCCAGGCTCCCAGCGCGTTGCGGAGTGCGATGAACAAGCGACCCTGAAATGAAAACTGAAGTGTTACCGAGCCGATGCCGGGGCCTTCGCTTTACCGCGAATCAAGTGCGTTAGCCGCGATTTACCTCGTGCTGCACATTCTCGAGCCGGTTAAATCGTTCAACGCTGAAATGCGCCAATTCATTGGCAACCCGCCCGCTGGTTACCAGCTCCGAGACCAACTCGGCAGTAATTGGAGCAAGCAGTATCCCGTTCCTGAAGTGTCCTGTCGCAAGCACCAATCCATCTAGTTCCGTAAGACCAATCACTGGGAGGTGATCTGACGTATCCGGGCGCAGGCCTGCCCATGTCTCGATCAGTTCGAATTCCTCGAACGATGGAATCATCTCGATCGCGGCGTCAATCATCGAGCGCACGCCACCGACGCTGACCGTTTTGTGAAATCCCGCGTATTCGACCGTCGCCCCGATCAGGATCCGACCGTCGTTGCGAGGCACGGCATAAGCCCTGCTCGAATGGATCACCCGCTCGATAGGACACGCGCGACCTTTTATCGCGATCATCTGGCCGAGAGCCGGTATTACGTTGACTCTCAGCCCCAAAGGTTGAAGCAAATCACCGGACCAGGTTCCGGCCGCCACGATGACCGAGCCGGCCTCCAGTTGATGCCCGTCGAAGATAACGCCTGAGACTCCGCCATGCTCGACTGTGAGAGCGGTGACCTGGGCGCCTTCGATCAGTTCCACACCGGTCCGCTTCACTGCAACCGCAAGCGCATCCATCAAGCGTCGATTCTCGACCTGATGTTCCTCTGGCAGGAAGATGGCCCCGGTGACGGCTTTGGTGACCGCCGGTTCAATCTTGGCGATCTCATTCACGGACAAACGTTCGAGCGGAAGCCCGGCTTCAAGCTGCCAGGTTGTCCAGGCTGTTGTTTCCTTTTCGTCCTCGCCTTCCAGCACGACGAAGAGCGTTCCCTCGTCCTTGTACTCGACGTCTATGCCGGAAGCTTCTTTAAGCTCTGCCGCAAATCCTCGATACATTGCTCGGCTGCGCCGGCACAGATCGAAGAACGGACCCGGCCCGGGAGCTGATCCCTGCGGTGACAACATACCGGCGGCCGCCCTGGAAGCCTCGCATCCGACCCGGCCGCGCTCAAGCACGGTTACCTTCACGCCCTCTCGCGCCAGCCTCCAGGCTGTCGAGCAGCCAATCACGCCTCCTCCGACGATAATCACGTCTGTTGCCATCGGGCGTTATCCTAGCATCGAGTCAGCACCGGAACCACCGGGGGCGGGCCGAGTCTGAGAAAGCGCCGGCACTTAAATCAGGTTGGGTGCGTTGGGGATTCGCGAGTTAGTTGATGCCGTGAAGGGCGCCGGCTATGGATCGGCAGGCGCCGCGACCGCCGTTTTTATCGTGGACGATTCCCGGGATACCACCGGCTTCAGCCGCGTGGGGATTCAAATTCAACCTACGAGATGTCTAGCTGAGCGCAACCCCCGAGCATCGGTGTTCGAGCATCCGATCTACCAGGCGCGCGATTTCTTGCGCCGCGAGTTCGGGCCTTTTTCCCTGGCGATGAACCCCGCATACCGCCGTGGTCCACGAGTGGTCCACATCGCCCCGCCACCGTGACTCGCCGGCCGGATCACGGCCATAGGTCAGGTAGGCCGAAAGCGTGTTCAAGCCGGTGCCCGGGCGCTCACCAATCAAGTGTACAAGAACTTCAACATCCAGTAAGGAACCAACCTGATAACCGGCCCTGACACGCCCGTTTTCGATTACGATCTCAACGCTCCCAACCTCGTGGCTCGCTTGCGCAAGTTGCCGCCGCAGCAGAGGAAGCAAAGGCCGAAGGTTTTCATTCAGCGCGCCCGCATTCAACCCGTCCGAGATCACGATTTGTATGCGAGGTCGCCGAGTTGAATATAGCCTGACGATTCGGGTTGCATCCTCGTCGCGGATCACTTCGCCCGACGACGGATGGGCGAGATAATCTTCCCGGTCACACGCTTGAGTCCGCACGCGAACGTGATGCGGGCACAGATTGTTGATGACCGCATCGTCCAGAGTAGCAAAGAGCGCACTTCGTGCATTGACGTAGATTGTCTGCAATCGATCGCTTACAGCATCGGTCAGGGCGGCGCGGTCTCCGAACCCAAGGTCGAATCCGCGTTCAATGAGCGCGGAAATCTTCTTAGCTCCCTCCTCACGCAGTGTTTCAACCCCGCGCTTGTCGCCTCCGCGCTTCTGAAGCGTCGCGTACAGCGATTGCGGCCCGAGCCCACTTAGTTCGCCAGTGTTGTTCATTACGCCGAGCTCGATCAACCTTGTCTTCATCGCCGATGAAATCTGTCGGTTGGTGCGACGACGAATGACCGGATGCTCCCTGAACGAAGTCGTCAGGTAGCCGAGCATCGGATCGGCATTGCCCGCTACAGCCATCAGATATGCGGGGGCGGCGCGTTCGGCGATCAAGGCTGTGAGTGTCCGAAGCTCGAGCGGGTCAATCCCCATATGAAACGTGGCACACACATCAAGGCCCATCGTTATCCCGTGTAGCTTGGCCATCATTGTGTCTTCGAGGCATGCGCGCAGGAGCTGATCGCCGGTGCGGAAGACTTCGGGGCCGATGAAGCCGGCAACGTCATTCAAAATCATCCAGGCGCCGGTCTGTTGGCGAAGGTGTCGAGCGAGTCCGTAAGCGCGGGCCTCGAGCGTGACCATGTCGATGGCTTCCGCGGCTTGATTGGTAACCGCCGAGCCCTGGCCTGTTTCGAAATAAAGGCCGTCGAACCCACGCGCCAAATCGCGAAGACCGTCGACATCCAGCCCGACCATCCCTCTAATCGCCTTCGAAGTTCCGGCGAGACTCTGAAACCCGACGTCAACGCGGGTCGCGGCTCGCGCGTTGGTCTGCTTCACGATGTCTGAGAGCACACAATAGCGCGTCGGCAGTTCCAGTCGCTCCACAACATTTCGAAGCAGCTCTTCCAGACGAACGATTGTGTCCACATCATCGCTGGCAGGATTCAAGCCGATGATCACATCCCCGCAGCCGTAGGTGAGTCCTTCGAGAATCGAGAACAGGATTTCCTCAGGGTCATCGCCGGGACTGTTGGGTTGAATCCGCGATCCGAAATGCTGCCACGAGCCTATGGCGATGCCCTCACCTGGCAGCGGATTGAAGAGCGAACGCGAGACTGCGCCAAGCTCCTCATTGGTCATTAGCTTCGCAACGGCCGCGATCGCTTCGCTGGCGAGCCCGTCTCGATAGTGCTCTGCCCATCGGGCCGAGTCCGGGCCGAGCAAGATCTCCTTCATCTCGGCTATGCCCAAACGAGCCAGGTAGGCGGCAAGGCTCGAATCCAGTGATCGATGGAGCGCCTCGCTAACCTGGTCTTCGACGAACGCTGTCCTGGTGATCTCTCCAACGGTCAGGGAAGCGAGAGCCTCGCGCGCATCTTTGCGCACTTGTTCATCACGCGTCCCGCCAACGGGCAGATCCCCTTCTTTGAACTCGTTGGCGAGAGCAAAAGATTGAACGAGGTCATTGAGGTTCATAGGCATTTTCGCCGCAAAGCGTCAGCATCGATTCAGGCGCGGAAGTCACCCGGGCATGCCGGGGTCACCTCGGCGAACTCGGCGTCTCGGCAGTCACCGGCGCCGCCGACAAAACTGGTCCCGCGAAGCGATGCCGCTCCCTGAGCGCATACCAGGCTACAAGGCAGACCGTGACAATCGCGATGGTCTTTCCAGCGCGTCCATTATCCGGAACACTGAGAATGACTGAGATAAATGCTACCCACGCGAGCGCGATAACATTTATCGGCGTGCTGAATCGGCCTAGATTCCAGGGCCCGCGTTCCGGTTCTCCGCCGTTTGCGCGTCTCGCGCGCAGTGCCAGATAAACCGGAATCGTATACGAGAAGTACAGCCCAATCACGCTGATTGAAGTCACTACCGAATAGGCCCCGCTGTAAACTGCAGCTGCGAACGCTACCACCACGCAAAGCCAGATCGCCGGGGCGGGGGTGAGATACTTTTTGCTGACCTGTTTCCAGAGTCGCGAAGCGGGCATGCCGTCGTCGCGCGAGAAGGCGTAGACCACTCGCGAACACCAGGTGACCGCCGACAGTCCGCAGAACCACATTGCCATCGCGACCAGCGCGGAGAAAAGCGCTCCGGCTCTTGGGCCAAGCGCGGTCTCAAGGATCGTTATCACCGCTGGAACCGGATTCCCGCTAGCGTCGGTCGCGTTGAGGACCGCGGGAATGTCTTTGATTGCAAGCGTCAGCGCGATGAGCAAAAGGTAACCCGCTACACTTGAAACGACGACAGCCATCAGCATACCCCACGGCACCCGCCGGCGGGGATCGACTGTCTCCTCAGACACGGTGGCCGATGCATCGTAGCCGGTGAAGGTCCACTGGGCCTGCAGCAGCCCAAGGATGAACGCCCACCAGTAGGGTGCGCCTTGCGGGTTGTTCGTAACCGCGGTGAAGAAGAAGCTCGCCGGCTGCTTAGGAGCAAAAATTAACAACGCACCGACGATCGCGATCACACCGATGATGTGAACCGTTACGCTCAGATCATTGAGTCGAGCGACGAGTCGAATTCCGTAATGATTGATCAACGCGTGTGACGCCAGGATCGCGGCGTACACCAGCAGCAGGTTTTTGGTCGCCGCATCGAGGCCCAGAAGCGGCGTCAGGAACTGGGCGCACCCGTAGTCGATCCCGGCCAGAACCGTGATATTGCCAATGATGTTGAACCACGCGGTAAACCAGCCCCAGCCCTTGCCGCCGAGCTTCGATGACCAATGGTACATCGCTCCCGCGGTTGGCAGCGTCGACGCCAGCTCGGCCATGCTCATCGCCACCGTGAGCGTAAACAAAGTCACCAGTGGCCAGCCAAAGGCCATCTCGGCCGGTCCGCCCATCGTTAACCCGTGCCCATACAGAGTGACCGCTCCGGTTAGAATCGAGATTATGGAAAATGAGATCGCGAAGTTCGAGAAGCCGCCGATGGTGCGGAACAGCTCCTGGGCATAGCCGAGCTTGCCGAGATCCTGCTCGTCTCGAAGGGAGCTGGCTTTGTTGCGATCGCTATTCTTCATCCTGGTCTCGCGCGCGACATTCTATCACTCCCTGGTCAGGCGAAAAGCGCCGTCCGGATTCGTTGCCCTCTGGCATCGGGCTCACTCTCCTCAGTGAGCGGTGATATGGGAACAGAGTAAATATTCGTACGCACAGCCATTGTGGTATCATTTTGGCGCCGAGCACGCTGTAATCGATCAAACAACAAACAACCTGGGTGACTATGTCGGTTCAATTTCAAAAGCATCACTTCACCGTTGACGACTACTATCGGATGGCGAAGGGCGGCGTCTTTTCCGAGGACGATCGGGTTGAGCTGATTGAAGGCGAGGTCGTGGAGATGAGCCCAATTGGCAGTACTCACCAGGGTTGTGTAGACGAATTGAGCCTGATCTTGGCTGAAAGGATGGGGCGGTCGGCAATTGTCCGGGTTCAAGGACCGGTCCACATCGATGAATACTCAGAGCCGCAACCCGATATCTGCCTGCTGAAGCCGCGGCGCGATTTCTATCGGCGTTCACATCCTAAGCCGGCCGATGTGATGCTGGTGATCGAAGTGGCCGACACTTCCGCACAGTTTGATCGCAACGTGAAATTGCCGTTGTACGCCCGAGCGGGCGTCCCAGAAGCCTGGTTGATTGTGTTAGCAAAAGGTTTCATCGAGGTTCACAGCGAGCCAAAGAACGGCAAGTACAGCCGAGTACAACGACTCAAACGCGGCAAGAAGCTAACGTCTCCGACCATCGCCAACCTCACCGTCAATGCTGATGAGATCCTGGGCTAGGCAGACCCTCTCCCTGAAACAAGTTTCCATCGTTCCCGCATTGGCTCTGATCCATTCAAACTTCAAACACCAAAGAGCAGCGGTGAATTGAGGACCGGTAAAACCGCACGCTCCCAACCACCTCGGACAACGCAGGCTTGACTCAAATGGTCGCACACTTTTATGATCGAACACTTGTTCGAATATTGTCGCGAGTCTGACTATGCCCTCTGAACCGCCATCAAGGTACGACCAGAAGTTACTGCACGTGCTGAAGACCTCCGCGGCGGTATTCGCCGATAAGGGTTACCATTCGACGAGTATGCGCGATATATCGCGCGCTACAAAGATGAGCCTCTCGGGGCTATACTACTATTTCGAAAGCAAAGAAGAGCTGCTCTTTCTTATTCAGGACCACTGCTTCACTACGGTGATTGACGATTGCCGGCGGCTGCTGGCCGGCGTGGACGATCCGGTTCGGCGTTTAAAGCTGCTGATCGAGAACCATCTTAATTACTTCGTTCAAAACATGAACGAAATGAAGGTGCTCTCGCACGAAGCAAACTCGATAAGCGGAGACCTGTTCAAAAAGATCAACACCAGGAAGCGCCAGTACGTCGATCTGGTAATAGACCTGCTCGGCGAGATTTCAAAGGAGTACCGCGCCAGCGAGATCGACATTAGAGTGGCAACTTTCTCGCTGTTTGGAATGATGAACTGGATCTACAACTGGTATAACCCGCGAAAGGACGTTGATGTGACCGCGCTGTCGAACAAGATGACACGGCTGTTCCTGAGCGGTTTTCTTGGTGACAAGGCGCTGGAAGCCGGGCGGCTCGAAACCGGGCGCGAATCACACCTTGCTCGAACAGTCTCGATCTGGCAGCAGTGAGAGGCCACCGGCCACCGATCACCGGCCACCGTTGTTGATGGGGAGAATTCATGACTAGAGAAGCGATTGAAAACAAGCTGGTCAACTACAGCACTCAGGATGGCGTTGCGATAATCGAGCTGCACGATCCGCCAGCAAACACCTACACCTATGAAATGATGCGCGATCTGGATGACGCAATACTTGAAGC
Organism: Blastocatellia bacterium; assembly: GCA_049273835.1. Classification (GTDB taxonomy): domain Bacteria; phylum Acidobacteriota; class Blastocatellia; order UBA7656; family UBA7656; genus Onstottus_A. Next base: position 11,457 of record JBASRM010000641.1, read on the forward strand.
GAGGCTCGATGAGGATGCGCATGTCATCGTGATTCGGGGGGCCGGAGATAAGTTTTTCTGCGCCGGCGCAAACATAAAGATGCTGCTATCGGCTACTAAGCAGTTTCGGTATTTCTTCAGCTTGCATGGAAACGAGACGCTGATGCGATTGGAGAACACCGCGAAGCTGGTCATCGCGGCCATCAACGGGCATGCGGTTGGAGGCGGGCTGGAAATCGCGCTCGCGTGTGACGTGCGAATCGCAAAGAAGGGCCCGGGGATGCTTGGACTACCTGAAATCAATCTCGGCCTGCTCCCGGGTATGGGAGGGACTCAACGTCTTCCAAGAATCATCGGCAAGGCAAAGGCCCTCGAACTGCTTGCGACCGGACGAACGATCTCTGTCGAGGAAGCAAACGAGATCGGACTCGTTAATCACGTGTTCGAGGAAGAGAATTTCTTTGAAAAGGTTCTCGAATTTGCGCGTCAATTTGTGGCGCCGGCAAAGGCCAGCAAAGCGGTCGGGTTGATCAAACGCTCGGTTCAAACCGGGATGGAAGTGCCGCAAGCTGAAGCTCTGGCGCTTGAACGGGAGCTGCTGCAGCAACTCTTTGAAAGCGAGGACGCTCAGGAAGGGCTCGATGCCTACGCGAAGAAGCGGCAGGCACAGTTTAAGGGAAGATAGTCCGTGGACGACGGACCGCGGACTACGAACCACGGACTAATTTTGGAGGAATTGTAATGGCGAAGATGTTTGTAGCAGGAGAATCGGTTGATGCTATTAGCGGCGCAACTTATGAAGTTCGCAATCCCGCAAGCGGTGAGGTAGTCGACACAGCGCCGAAGGGGGCTGCCGAAGACGCGCGGCGAGCGATCGACGCGGCCGAAGCCGCCTTTGAGGAATGGTCGCACACTTCCGCCGAGGATCGCGGCAAACTGCTGTTCAAGGCAGCCGATCTTGTGGTAGCGGAACGCAAGAGCCTGTCGGAGCTGCTTTGTCGAGAGCAGGGTAAACCTTTTCAGGAAGCGAGCGGCGAGCTCGAACACTTCGATCACGGGTTGCACTTCTACGCCGGACTCGCTTCGAAGGTGCGCGGAGCCCAAGTTCCGCTCCCGGCGAAGAACGCTTATGGAATGGTGGTACAAAAACCGCTCGGCGTCTGTGGCGCGATAGTCCCGTGGAATTTTCCAATCACGTTGATGGGCACGAAAGTTGGGCCCGCGCTTGCGGCCGGGAATACGGTTGTTGTGAAGCCCGCTTCCAGCACTCCGCTGACTACCATCCGCATCATCGAGCTGATGAATCAAGCCGGAATTCCCAAAGGCGTGTTGAATGTCATCACTGGACCCGGTGGCGTGGTGGGCGAGGAACTGCTTGTAAACCCGAAAGTGCGCCGGATCGCGTTCACCGGGGAATCGGCGACCGGCAAGCACGTTGCCGCCGTCGCCTGTGCTGACTTCAAGCGTGTAACACTCGAGCTTGGCGGTTCGGATCCAATGATCGTCTGTGAAGATGCGGATATCCAAAAGGCGATAACCGGGGCGATGGTCGGGCGCTTCTGGAATGCCGGCCAGGCATGTCTCGCGGTTAAGAGGCTCTACGTATTCGACAAGGTGTTCGATGAGTTCGTCCAGGGACTTGTAAGCAAGGTCTCGCGGTACGAACCGGGGGACGGAATGACGAGGGCCGAGAAGCCCAAGATTCGAATGGGTCCGCTTCACACCGCGGCTCAGCGTGATGAGATTGAGGAGCAAGTCAAAGACGCGATTGACCGCGGCGCGAAAGTGTTGATTGGTGCGGCTCGACCTGAAGGCGCGCAGTATGAGAAGGGTTATTACTACCTGCCGACGATCCTCGTCGACGTCCCGGACGACGCGAGGGCGGTTCAGGAAGAAACATTCGGACCCGTGCTCCCGATCTTTCGAGTCAACAGCCTGGACGAGGCGCTCGAGCGCGCCAACAAATCAATCTACGGACTCGGGTCGTCGATATGGACAAAGAACCTCGACAACATCGAGACGGCGATCGATAGGCTTCAAGCCGGGAACGTGTGGGTGAACTCGCTGCATTACGGTTACGACGAGCTGCCGTTTGGAGGCGTGAAGGCGAGCGGCTTCGGACGAGAACACGGTCCCGAAGCGCTGGATTATTATTTGGAGCCGAAGGGCGTGGTTATTACGCGTTAACGTGAGATCAGGTTTTCCTGGTAAGTTAGACGAGCGAAGCTTCATCTGGGGAAGCGGTGTTGTGAAACTGATACAATGCAGTCGCCCGTACTCCCTGGATTTTCCTGTCCGGTCTCGGTGCTCTTCGCGCGTATCCCGATTATTAACAAGTGAGCACAGTTTTAACGGAGATATCATGGCACAAATGCTTATCGGCGGGGAATGGGTTGGGTCCCGCAGCGGCAACTCAATCGAAGTAATCAATCCCGCAACCGGCGAAACGGTTGATACGGCCCCACGAGCAACCGCCGAAGACGCTAGAGAGGCAATCGATGCCGCGCATCAGGCATTTGCTGTTTGGAGCGAATGGACCCAGGCTAAAAGAGCTGAGGTGCTCCGCCGGGCAGTCGGGTTGATCCTGCTGCGCGAGAAGGAACTCGCGACGTTGCTGACGAAGGAGCAGGGCAAGCCGCTGCGCGAAGCTACTCTCGAGATTCGCCGCTACGCTCACACCATCGAGTACTACGCCGGTCTCGGGAAGAACATTCGAGGCGGTTACATCCCGCAGATCGATGAGAACAAGTACGGCTTGATTATCAAGAGGCCCCTCGGGGTTGTGGGAGCGATTGTCCCCTGGAATTTTCCGGTATCGCTCATGGGAAACAAGATCGGTCCGGCGCTGCTGGCGGGTAACACGATGGTGATAAAGCCGGCTGAAACGACTCCGCTCACCGATTTGCGAGTCGTGGGTTTGTTTCTCGAGGCGGGATTGCCCAAGGGTGCGCTCAACGTTGTAACCGGACAAGGGTCGGTGGTCGGCGAAGAAATCGTCACCAATCCGAAAGTACGAAAAATCGGCTTCACCGGCTCGACCGAAGTCGGACGACGCGTTATGGCTTCCGCCGCTCAAGGAATCAAACGGGTGACGCTCGAGCTCGGCGGCTCGGATCCAATGATTGTCTGTGATGACGCTGACATTGATGATGCGGTAAAAGCGGCAGCCACCGGTCGCTTTTTCAACTGCGGACAGGCATGCCTGGCCATCAAGCGTCTCTACCTCTTTGATTCGATCGCGGATGATTTCACCGAGAAGCTGGTTGCCCGAGCCCGCAAGTTGCGGATTGGAAATGGACTGACTGAAGGCACGATGATTGGACCGCTTCACTCCGCGTCTCAGCGCGATGAAGTCGAAGCGCAGGTGCAGGATGCGGTTGATCGAGGAGCGAGCGTGCTTGCCGGCGGCGAGCGGCTGCGAGGCGGTGACTACGATCGCGGATACTTCTTTGCGCCGACGCTGCTCGGGGATGTTCCTGAAGACGCGCGCGTCGCGACCGAGGAAGTTTTTGGTCCGGCGCTCCCAATCTTCCGAGTTGGCGGTCTGGAGGAGGCCATCGAGAAAGCTAACGATTCGATCTTTGGTCTCGGCTCGTCGATTTGGACGAACGATTTGAATCGGGCGACGCGCGCTGCTGAACGCATTGAAGCGGGCTACACGTGGATTAACTCCGCGCAGGTGATCTACGACGAGCTTCCATTTGGCGGTTTGAAGCAGAGCGGTCTTGGTAAAGAGCACGGCATTGAAGCTCTGGATTACTACACCGAGACCAAATCTGTTGTGGTCGCGACCAAATGAAGCTTGTCGTCGCATAGTCCTCGCGGCTTTGTGAAACTTTGCGTCGTTGCGATGCTTTGCGATCTTTGCGCGAAACCTGGTCATGCCCTATAAAAGAAACCTCTGCGATTTTTGCTCGAAACCTGGTCATGCCCTATAAAACAATCCTCTTCGATCTCGCCAGCCGCATCGCGACAATAACGTTCAATCGCGCGGACCGCCTCAACGCCATCAACCAGGAAATGCGCGAGGATTTCACGCTCCTGTTCACCGAACTCCAAACCAACCAGGACATCGGCGTAGTCATCTTCACCGGCGAAGGCCGGGCCTTCTCGGCGGGCGGTGACATTGAGTACTTTGAGCGCGAATGGCCGACCGCCAGGTTTCGAGCCGAAAACCACCGGCTGACTCAATTCTTTGACGAGCTCGAGCTTATCGAAAAGCCTGTGCTCGCGGCGATCAACGGCCCGTGCACCGGGGCAGGCTTGCAGATAACCCTGTCTTGCGATATTCGCATCGCCTCCGATCAAGCCAGATTTGGTTTTCGCGAGAACAACATCGGCCTGATCCCCGGCGCCGGCGGCTGCTCGCGGCTGGTGAAGCTGATCGGCTACGGCAAGGCAAAGGAACTGATCTTTACCGGAGAGATGATCGACGCCGCTGAAGCGGAACGTATTGGGCTGGTGAATCGCGTGGTGCCGCACGATGAGTTGATGAACCACACTCGAGCTCTCGCCGAACACTTGCTGACGCGCGCCCCTGAGGCACTCGGGCTCGCAAAGAGAATCCTGTGGCACTCGGTGACGAGCGATTTCCAGACCGGCCGAATGCTCGAGGCTCTCGCCCAGAGTATCCTGGTCAAGAGCAAGGACCACCGCGAAGGGGTTCGCGCCTTTCGCGAGAAACGCAAACCCGAGTTCACGGGTGAATAGCGCCGCCGTGTTGTAAGCGTTATGCCTGAGATTGAGACGGCCAGACTACTGCTGCGGATGTTCACACCCGATGATCTGGATGATCTGTCGCGGATCTATGCCGATGCGGAGGTAATGAAATACCTTTCCGGGCATCGGCTGACACGGGAGCAGACGGCGGGCTGGCTGGACTATTTCCTGAGCGGTTGGGAGCAGTACGGCTTCGGCTGGTGGGCCGTGGTTTCCAAAGAGAGCGGAGAGTTGATCGGCCACTGCGGGCTGCAGTTTATACACGTGACCCCGGAGGTCGAAGTTACATATGGGCTCGCGAAAGGACACTGGCGGCTGGGGTTGGCTTCAGAAGCGGGGCGAGCGTGTCTTCGATATGGGTTTGAGGTGTTGAAGCTCGATCGGATCTACGCCCTCGCAGACCCCGGCAATGTCGGCTCGCACCGGGTGATGGAGCGTATCGGAATGAGCTACGACAAGACCGAGTACTACAAGGATGATCTGTACGAAGGTGATCTGGTGTATTACGCAATGTCGCGTGATAAATATCACCGCGACGGTTCGGAATACAGCTTGCGATCAGTCTCCGGAGACGACGCGCGCGTTCGCTTCAATGATGCATTCGAAGAGCGGAAGCGCGAATGGAGCGAAGCTGAGTTCAAGTAACGTTCTGAGTTCAAGCTTTAGCTTGCGCGTCACAAGTCCGCGAAACAGCAAGCTAAAGCTTGAACTCAGAACGCAACTCGTTTGCTTGCTGACTGCAAGCCGGGGAAAAGAGCAAGCTAAAGCTTGAACTCAGAACGCAACTCGTTTGCTTGCTGACTGCAAGCCGGGGAAAAGAGCAAGCTAAAGCTTGAACTCAGAACGCAACTCGTTTGCT
>JBASRM010000645.1:0-18769 GCA_049273835.1 Blastocatellia bacterium
CAACAAAACAATGCCGGTCATCCTGTTTGGCTCGGAGTTCTGGGACGAGATAATCAACTTCGACGCGCTGGTGCGTTGGGGTGTTGTCAGCTCGCAGGATCTGGGGATTTTCCACAAGACGGATTCAGTCGATGATGCATTTGAGCATCTGACCAGCAGGCTTGAAAAGCTGTATCTCTCACCGGCGGGGCTGGAGCAGGTCAAGCTGACGTGACCTGTAGCGCTCCCTCACGTCTGGCTCTGATCAACGCATTCAACCACCTGCTCCATCTGAGACAAATAGTTCGCGAAAGTTTCATTAGTCTCAGACTCGAGCCAGACGTCTTCATCCGCCGCATACTCGAAGATGCGCGCGAACACTTTCTTATCCAGCTTGAGCTCGTCGGCGAGTTTTATCACACATTCACGCTTATTAAAGGAAGCTTCCTTTCCAATCATCAACAGCACGTGGCGAAACAGGACGGCAAAATCGTCCAGGGACTCAGCCATAAGGCGGGCTAGCTGATTGGCATTTCGCGCCACGGGGATGTACAGCCTTCTGAGACGCAATACCTTCGCGCGAAGCTCATATTCAAGTTGATGACGGAGATTCTGAGTGCGAATCTCCAGACCGTCGAAAGGGTCGCCGCCGTAGAGAACGTGACGAACCTCGCTCATATCTACGAACTCGATGGGAAAAACATCGGAAGAATCGGTTATCTCTTCGCTCGTGAAGTAGACTGGTACCGGGTTCCCTTCTGATCGCCACCATTCCGCAACATCGTGGCCGGCCCTCAAGTCATTAGGCGCGATTCGGTCGAGCACTACCAGGACCTTTTTTCGTCGATCCTCATCGAGCTGCCCCCCAACAACCGCCGACCCGTAGAGCACCACTGATTTGAGATTCTCCTGGTGCGCTTCGCTCAGCCTTTCTACAAGCTCTGTAAGTTCATCAGCCAAGATTTCCTCCCACCTTATAGCCACCGATCCGATGAGCCGACTCCAGCACGCCGGCGAGCATTTTTACCAACTATCGCTTGCCCCACCGCCGCCGAAATCGCCGCCGCCCCCGAATCCTCCGAAGTCGCCACCGCTGTCTCCACCGCCGCCCCAGCTTGAGTCTCCGCCGCCACTGAAGCCACCCCAGCCGCCCCGGCCCCCGCCACTCCCAAATAGAATCGCCCACAGGAGCCAATCAGAGCCCATGCCTCCTCTTCGGCCCCCACCCCCGCCCCGACCCCCAAACAACCCTCGAATGACCGCAACGAGGACAAATATGATAATAATAATCGCAAACACCGGGATCCCGCCGCCCCGGCGGCCTGTTCCGCGTACGGGCTGCCGAACTGGTTGGCGGGCCGCCTGAGTCGCATCAATCCCATCCATCGAGATTCCGAGCCTCTGCGCGAGTGTCGCGAGGATCGTCTGCGTGCCGGTCGTGAGCGCCTGATCGAACCGCCCGGCCATGAAGTCCACTCGCATCTTACGAATCAGCTCTCCGGCAAGCATGTCGGGCACGTCGCCCTCGAGATGGCGACTGACCTCGAGTCTTGTTGCTCCGTGATAGCCGCCCTGCCCATCTGCCTCCTTTATAGCAACAAGCAACAACAAGGCTCGCTTTTCCGAATCACGACCGACACCCCACTGGCGCCCAAGTCTCAGCGTGTAGTCTTCTATTGGATAGCCTTGCATATCGTCGAACGGAATCGTGACCACCGCGACTTCAACACCCGAACGCTCTCGAAAATTTCGAAGAAGTGTTTCGATCTGTTGCCTGGTGGCGGGGCTAACCTTGCCGGCAAAGTCGCTGAGCATTCCCTGTGGCTGAGGCAATTGCGGATCTGCGACCGCGACGCTCCCGAGCAGAACCAGGATCGCTGCGGAAGTTAGGGATAGTTTGAGTGCGCGAACCATGATTTCTAAAACTGTCATATTAGTCTGCTCGCTTTGAAGGGACCTTGCGTTGCACCGTCCGGCTTGACGACAAGTTCTTTTCCGGCCTGACGAGTGACGCTTAAGCCACCCTGCGATTATGACTGATGACCGACCCGCCGCAAAGGAGAGTGCAAGTCGCACGTTCAGAATCGGGAGCTTGCTGCAAGCATTTATTCCGAAGTCAATTGACATATTGGCCGTTGAGAAATATACTTGGCAGTCTCACTTGAGAGTGCTAACGCGCATGTATCTACATCTCATCAGCGCTTAGCTTCAATTCATTGAAAGGAGCAACAAACAGGTATGGCAAAGATACGCCCACTTCAAGATCGCGTGATCATCAGGCGGATCGAGGAAGGCGAGCAGATCCGCGGGGGCATTATTATTCCGGACAGTGCCAGAGAAAAGCCGCAGGAGGGCGAGGTAATCGCCGTCGGAGCAGGCAAGAAGCTGGATAGCGGCGAGCGCCTGACGCTGGACGTGACAGAGGGAGACCGGGTGCTGTTCGGCAAGTACGCCGGCACTGAGGTCAAACTCGATGATGAAGATTATTTGATCATGCGCGAGGACGACATCCTCGGTGTGATCGAGAAAGCTGCCGCGAGCGAAGGCTCGAAGGCAAAAGCAAAAGGCAGATAGCAATTCTTTAAATCAGGAGAGAACAAATGGCTAAACATATTGCATACGGCGAGGAGTCCCGCCGCGCGCTTCTACAAGGCGTGAACCGTCTGGCGGACGCGGTAAAGGTGACGCTCGGCCCGAAGGGTCGCAACGTCGTCATCGAAAAGAAGTTCGGATCGCCCACGATCACCAAGGACGGTGTTACTGTCGCCAAGGAGATCGAGCTTGAGGATAAGCTGGAAAACACCGGCGCGCAGATGGTACGCGAAGTCGCTTCGAAGACCTCTGACATCGCCGGCGATGGAACGACGACCGCTACAGTTCTGGCTCAGGCGATCTTTCGCGAAGGAGTGAAGACGGTTGCCGCTGGAGCGAGCCCGATGGCGTTGAAGCGCGGCATCGACAAAGCGGTTCAGAAGGCTGTCGAAGAGATTCAGCGTTTGTCCAAGAAGGTGAAGGACAACGAAGCGATTGCCCAGGTCGGCACCATTTCGGCTAACGGCGACGCTACCATCGGCAATTTGATTGCCGAAGCAATGTCGAAAGTGGGTCAGGACGGCGTGATCACCGTTGAGGAGTCGCGGACGCTCGAAACGGCTCTCGAAGTGGTTGAAGGTATGCAGTTCGACCGCGGTTACCTCTCTCCATACTTCGTCACCGATCCAGAGAGAATGGAGGCGGTTCTCGAAGACGCGTTAATCCTTATCCACGAGAAGAAGATTTCCTCGATGAAGGACTTGCTTCCGTTGCTCGAGCAGGTTGCGCGTGCGGGCAAGCCGCTTCTGATCATCGCCGAAGACGTCGAAGGCGAAGCGCTGGCTACGCTTGTCGTCAACCGGTTGCGAGGCACTCTGCAGGTCGTTGCAGTGAAGGCGCCCGGATTCGGCGATCGCCGCAAGGCGATGCTTCAGGACATCGCGATTCTCACCGGCGGAAAGGCCATTACCGAGGACCTCGGCATCAAGCTTGAAAGCATCCAGCTTACAGACCTCGGAAAAGCGAAGAAGATCAACGTCGACAAAGACAACACAACTATCGTCGAAGGCTCAGGTAAGTCGGTCGAGATCGAAGGCCGCGTCAAGCAAATTCGCACCCAAATCGACGACACTACATCGGACTACGATCGCGAGAAGTTGCAGGAACGGCTTGCTAAGCTCGTCGGCGGAGTCGCGGTCATCAAGGTCGGCGCTGCAACCGAGACCGAGCTTAAAGAGAAAAAGGCTCGAGTGGAAGATGCGATGCACGCGACCAAGGCAGCTGTTGAAGAGGGCATAGTTCCTGGCGGTGGCGTCGCTTTCCTGCGCGCTCAAAAGGCGCTTGAAGGCTTCTCGCTCGACAACGACGACGAAAATATCGGCGTGGGCATCGTGAGGCGCGCCCTTGAAGAGCCTTTGCGCCAGATCGTCGCGAATGCCGGTCAGGAAGGCGCAGTAGTTGTCGACAAGGTGAGATCAAACAAGTCCAACAACTACGGCTTCAATGCTGAGACCGAAGAGTATGGCGACATGCTTCAGATGGGCGTCGTTGATCCGACCAAGGTGACGCGCTACGCCTTGCAGAACGCCGCATCGATCGCCGGGCTGCTGCTGACCACCGAAGCAATTGTTTCGGAGATTCCGGAACAGGAGAAGGAAGCTCCGCAAATGCCGGGCGGCGGCGGAATGGGCGGCTTCTAGTTAGTTAGTCGCCCTGCATTGCACGGGTAAATGGAAGGCTCTGCCCGCTGGTACACAGACTTTAGTCTGTTCGGAACTCAATGTTCCGACTACTCAGGTCTGCGGGCCGGCGGCGGAGCCTTTCGTTATTTCACTGGGCTCGAAGCGTCGCAAGTGGCTTTCGCGATATCACATCAACGGTTGCGAGCGTTCCCACCACCGTCACCATAATGATCGTCGCCACGACTCCTCCAAAATTTACGACCGGTGTAAAGCTCCAGGGAATCTCGAACACGTAGCGCGATGTAGCGTAAGACAAACCAACGGCCGCCGAGGACCCGATAATTCCGGCCACCAAACCGATGAGCCCATACTCAGCCAATAAAATCTTTAACAGTGTCTTTCGCTTTGCTCCGAGTGTTTTGAGCACGGCTACTTCGTAAATTCGCTCGAACTTTGTCATCGCGAGTGAGCCGATCAGGATAAGGGCCCCGCTCAGCAGAACGAATGCGCCGACAAACGAGACAGCCAGTGTGATGTTGTTGATAATTCGCTCGATCGCGCGAACTACGTCGACCACATCAATAACCGAAACATTCGGATACTTATCGACCAGCACTCGTTGAAATCGCGAGCGTTCGAGTTCACCGGTTGGTCCATTGATCGCACCGACCATCATCTGAGGCGCGTTTTCCAGCACACCCGGCCGGAACAAAACCATGAATCCCGTCCGCGAGTTTCTCCAATCCACGTGGCGTATGCTGGTCACTCGGGCCGTGAGCTTGCGGCCCCCGACGTCAAACGTCATTGACCCGCCTAAGTCCAGCCCCGCCATCCCGCGCATGCTCTCTTCAATGGAGACCTCTGGTTCAGACGAGGGGACGGGATCCCAAAACTGCCCATCAACGATTCTCTCGTTTGACTCGAGCCCGGGCCTGTAAGTCACGACGTACTCGCGGCTCAACCGGCCGCGCTCGCGCTTCATCTCGGCATCGTCGAAGTCTATCTCCCTGTCGTTTATCGCTACGATACGAACGCGAATCGTCGGCACGAGAATCGGCCGCTCGCCGGTAATTGAGGTCACCAATTCGGAAAGCCCTTGCTCCTGGTCCTTCTGTATGTCAATCAAAAACATGTTTGGAATGTTTCCGCTGCGCCCCAGATCAAACTCACGAATCAGATTCGATTGAAGCGATTGAATCGAAATCACGAGAAAGACTCCCAAACCGACGACCAACACAATCACGCGCGTTTGATTGCCGGGGCGATGCAGACTGTTGATCGCTTGCTTCAATGCAAAGGAGGTGAGAGGCCGCATACGCCTGACAAGGAAGATCAGCAGTGTTGCCGCAAGGTACAGCGCTCCTGCCGTCAATGCGAGTCCGCCAAGAAAGAACAGTCCGACGCGAATCGAACCCGCTTGCCACGAGACCACCAGAAGCAAGCCCAGCATAACCACGACCGCCGTTGACCATCGCAATATATCTTTCGCCCCTCGGTTGCCCCCAGCGCTCTCGCGCAGAAGCACGTTAGGCCTTATGTGACGAATTCGGAGCAAAGGAAGCATCGAAAACAGAATTGAGATCAGGATACCGACCCCAAGTCCTTGGGCCGCGGCGCCCGCGCGAAGCCCGTAAGTCATGTAAGCCGGCAACTTGTCGGCAAAGATGTGCTGAATCAAAACCAGCACGCCCTTACCGAATAAGAGTCCCAATAGACTGCCCGCGACGCTCATGGCAACGACCTGGGCCAGATAGGCCACCGTTATTCTGCGGCCAGTCGCACCGATGCATTTCAATACGGCGATTGATTTCTTCTTTTGCTCGATAAAAACCCGGGTCACGTTTGAAATGCCAATTCCACCAAGCACGAGAATGACGAGCCCCGTCAGCGAAGAGTAGTCTTCAGCGCGCGAAAACTGAGCGCTGAGGTTTTCCTGCGACTCCTTGTAAGAACGCACATTGACCAGTCCGTTTTTTAGTTCGGAGCGCAACTGTTTGACCAGCCGGGCTATCCGTTCAGTAGGTATCGTCAGCAGAATCTTGCGGCGAGCGCGGCTTCCGAATCCGGTCAACCCGGCGGTTTCAACCTCTGACCGCTCGATGAACACGCGCGGACCGACGCGAAATCCGCTTCCTCCTCCCGGCTCTCGATCGATTGCGCCGCGAATCTGAAAGGTCGAGTTTCCGATCTTCACGTCGTCTCCAACCCGGAGATTCAGTCGATCGAGAAGCGCAATCGAAACTACGGCCCCTTTGTTCTGAATGAGCTCAAAACTGACTGGTTGGCCATTTGAGAGTTTGAACTCTCCAACCAATGGAAATCCCGAATCGATTCCCTTTAGCTCCACCATCATTGCGCCCTCGTGGCCGGGATCAGCGGGGCGGAGCATGGTCGGAGATTCGATGGTTTCGGTCCTTCCTTCTATTAGCGGCTGCGACACACGATCGATCGACGCAAGCGTTTCAGGGGCCCACGGCCGATTAGAATCAACCTGAACGTCGGCAGTCAGCAGTGACCGGGCTTCAGACGCAATCGCAGTGCTTGCGTTTTGTAGCATCGAGCGACCGGCGACAATCGCGCCTACCCCGATCGCGATGCACGCGAAGAAGAACAGAAGCCTGTGCCACGAAGTCCTAAGCTCGCGGCGAGCCATCTGTAAAATAAATCTCACGAGCGGCTTACCTCCACGCTGTCTTCTTCGCGGCTCATCTCGGGCTCGTCGCTGTCGCTTACGACGCGGCCGTCTCTGAGCGAAATGTGCCGGTCCGCCTGCCCCGCGAGCTCGTGCTCGTGTGTGACTAACACCAGCGTCGCATTGCGCTTTCGATTCATCTCGACCATCAGCTCGAAGACGTGTCGTCCATTCCCCGAATCGAGGTTCCCGGTAGGCTCGTCAGCAAGCATGATCGACGGATTGTTGGCGAACGCGCGCGCGATCGCGACTCGCTGCTGCTCGCCGCCGGAAAGCTGCGAAGGATAGTGATGAGCCCGCGCCACCAGATCCACGTCCTCGAGAAGATGCTGGGCACGCTCCCCGGCATCATTTGCGCCCGCAATCTCCATTGGCACTAGAATGTTTTCGAGCGCCGTCAGCGAAGGGATCAAGTGAAAGGACTGAAAGATGAAACCGATCTTTGCGCCGCGAAGCTCGGCAAGAGCGTCCTCATTCATCTCGGTGATCAGCCGGCCGTCGATGCGAATTTCCCCCGAGGTCGGCGCGTCGAGGCCGGCGATCAACCCAAGCAGCGTCGACTTTCCGCTGCCCGAAGGTCCTATGACCGAGATAAACTGACCATCTGGTATTCTCAAATCGAGCGGGTGCAGAATCGTCAGCATCTCGGCACCCGAGGGAACAACCTTTGATACCTTGTATAATTCAATCATGAATCGTTTTCTACTTTACCTGGGCCTGATGGCGTTGTTAGTCCTGGCAGCCTGCAAAGGCGAAGCTCCGAAGGGAGCGTCTTCCTTGTCGCCTCCCGCTCCCGCGCAGCCTGCAAAGAGTTTACCGAAGATAGTCGCTTTCGGCGATAGTCTGACCGCCGGCTTCGGGCTTCCTCAATCATCAAGCTACCCCTCGCTTCTACAAAAGAAGCTTGACGCCGGCGGCTACGGCTATCAGGTCGTCAACGCCGGCGTCTCCGGAGAAACATCGGCGGGCGGGCTTAGACGCATCGATTGGGTATTTGACGGCGACGTCAAGATAGTCATCCTCGAGCTTGGCGCGAATGACATCTTGCGGGGCCAGTCGATTGACGCGATGAAGGCGAATCTCGCCGAGATTATCAAGCGCGCGAAAGCGCATAACGCGACAGTTTTGCTAGCCGGAATGGAGGCTCCCACCAACTCAGGCGCCGAATATCGCAAAGCCGTTCACGAGACCTACGCGTCTCTCGCGCGGGAGCATGCGACTCCGCTGATTACGTTCTTTCTGGACGGCGTTGCAGGCATTGAGAGTCTCAATCAAAGCGATGGAATCCACCCGAATGAAGAAGGAACCAGGATCGTAGCGGAGACGGTGTACCGGTCGCTGCGGCCGCTTTTAGATCAACGCTCCGCCGCCGGTGCCAACTGAGACGCACCGAGTCATCGTGTCATAGCTTCTTGGAAGTCAGGTTTGTTGAATCGCGACGCGGCCGTGGCCTGAGTCCACAGGTGAGAATGGGAGAATGTTATTCAAACTCGCGACGCAACACGGATAACAATTTATCCTTGTTCGCGCCGTCGATGGCATCCTCAGCGCGTTTTCGCAACGTTGCATCCTCGCGGTAGATGCGCAGCGCACAGATCGCGGCGGTAGCCATTCCAATCTCGCCGGTTTCCAGGACCGATATCAGAAAGTCGCGTGACTCGTCAGTTCTGGTCAAAGCCATCGGCAGCAACAAGGTTGTCTTGAAATCGCGATCGAAAGTCGCCGTCCATCTGTCCTTTAGTAACTCGAACACTCCGGACAGCCGCGACTCCGAAAGAGCTAACGCCGCATGCTCATAAAGCGACGGATACTCATGATCCACGAACCTGGCCACGAATTCGAATGAATCGCTTGCCGACGAGCTCATCAACGCACTCAAGCATTCGGCGACAACGGCAGGTTCGGGATCACCAGTCAGCGCCTTGAATCTCAGAAGCGGCGCACCGGTGGGTCCGCAATGACCGAGCGCGCTCGCCGCACCTATCCGAGCATCAGCCTCGGGGTCGGCAAGCAACGTCGCCAGCTCATTCATCGCGTCGGGCGAACCCATCTGGACCAGACCAAGACCGCAAAGCGCTCTCAACGGCGCCGCCGTGTCGGCTCGCCCGCCCCACGTCGGTTCGAGCTGGACATGCCGGATGCCTGCGCGAAAAAGCTCCTCATCATCACAATCGGCCGAAAGCAGCGCCTTTACCACTGCTGTCTTCGCGACGCAGCCCTTGTCATTCTTCGCCGGATCCTTCATGAAGCGATTAAACGCCGCGTTCAGATCAGAAATGAATTCGCGGTCTTCGATACGGAAGACAATCTCCGCCGCCCTGGCGACGACGAGGCTTTCCTTGGCGCCAAGATGCTTACGAAGGTTCTCGCGAAGCTCGGGTGAGTCTTGCAACTTGCTTAGCCTCGCGAGGTCGGCAAGTCGTTCTTCTATTGAAGCCGCCTTGGGCATCTCGCTTCTTTCCGTGCTTTAGAATCTCTGAGAATCTCCATGATACTATGTCGCTCGTCCGACTAACATGCAGGTTTCCAAGTAGCTCCAGCGAGTTGCTAACCGCCGTCATTAGTTTGGCAATGCTTCGCGCTCAAACGCTTCTGGAATGGGATTATGCGAGTTACCGATTGCGCAGTCTTTCTGATTCTACTAACTCTTTCCGCGGTTCTGGTCGACGTGGGAAACAATCATGATTCCTTTGAACGTGAGGCCATCGTCACGGCAGAGTTCATTTTCGAACAAGCACCATTCCCTTCGTGTCACGCTTCAACAATCGCCGAGACAAAATCTGGTCTGATAGCGGCCTGGTTCGGAGGCACCCGAGAGAGGAATCCCGATGTTGGGATCTGGATTTCGAGGCGGAATCGAGACGGGTGGTCAAGAGTTGAGGAAGTCGCGAACGGTGTTCAGCCGAGTGGCGAACGTTACCCTTGCTGGAACCCTGTCCTGTTTCAACCCACGCGGGGGCCGCTATTGCTTTTCTACAAAGTCGGACCCAGCCCCAGCGAGTGGTGGGGCATGGTCGCGACCTCATCGGATGGCGGAGTGAGCTGGTCTAAGCCGCGAAGGCTGCCCAACGGTATCCTCGGCCCGATCAAGAACAAACCGGTTGAGTTGTCGGATGGTTCTCTTTTGAGCGGTTCCAGCACCGAACACGCGGGATGGCGCGTGCATATGGAACGATCAACCGACCTTGGAGCGACCTGGCAAAAAAGCGATCCTCTGAACGACCGAACTCAATTCGGGGCCATCCAGCCCGCCATTTTGGTTCATCGCTCTGGGGCTATCCAGATTCTCTGCCGGAGCCGTCAAGGCAAGATCACCGAGAGCTGGTCAAGTGACGGCGGAAGGACCTGGAGCGCAATGAAGTCTACCGCGCTGCCGAATCCGAGCGCCGGTATAGATGCCTTGACGCTGAAAGACGGACGCGGCCTGGCCGTGTACAACCATACCGAAAAGGGGCGCAGCCCGCTCAACGTAGCAGCCTCCGCTGACGGTAAGACCTGGAAGGCCGCCCTCATCCTGGAGGACACGCCTGGTGAGTATTCCTACCCAGCGGTGATACAGACTCGAGACGGATTGGTGCACATCACGTACACCTGGAAGCGCGAAAGAATCAAACACGTTGTGATCGATCCCCGAAAACTCGTGTTGCGCGACATCTCAGACGGCCGGTGGCCGGAATGACCGGTTAGTTTTTGGTTTATGGTTTCTACTTCGGGTTGAGTGTGGCGAAGGTGCTAGTCCTTTAGGGGCGTTTCCACCGTGGCCGCCCCTCTCTGGTCTGATGATAACTCACAGCGATAAGGGGCGGCCGAGGAGGGCTGCCCTTACAGGCTGTAAACCAATGCCTCAGAGAGTTGGCGGCTTGAAACCAGAAACCAGAAACCAGAAACCAGAAACTTACAAGTGGCAGGTCGTCGGCATGCTGTGGTTCGTGTGTTTTTTCAATTACGCCGACCGGCAAGCGATCTTCTCGGTTTTCGAACTGCTCAAATCCGAAATGAGTCTGAGCGACGTCCAGCTCGGCATAGTGGGCGCGTCGTTTATGTGGGTCTATGCCGGCATAGGACCGGTAGCGGGTTTGATAGGGGATCGAATCAACCGCAAGACTCTTATCATAGGCGGGCTTGTCTTCTGGTCGTTGATCACGATTGCGACCTCGCTTTCGACAAGATATTCACACCTCGTCTTATTTCGCGCGCTTGAAGGGTTCGGCGAAGCGTTTTACTTTCCAGCGTCCATGTCGATGTTGAGTGATTACCACGGCTCGGGGACGCGGTCGCGCGCGATGTCGATTCATCAGTCGAGCGTTTATGCCGGCACAATTGCCGGGGGAAGCGTCGCCGGAATCCTCGGCCAGCACTACGGCTGGCGTTCGAGCTTCTACCTGTTTGGCTCACTGGGCGTGCTGCTCGGCGTCGTCCTGCTTGTTCTGCTGCGCGAGCCCCCGCGCGCGAGTTCACTTGAACCTGCTGCTCAGGAAGCCGAGCACCCGGGTGACTCCGCGGCTGTCGATCGCGGACCATCCCAGCCCGACGCACAACCGCGGTCGCTGGTGAGCCGGGTCGCGCAATTACTGAAACATGCGCTTCAGGTTATCGCAGAGTTGTTCGCAAATCCGATGATGCGAATCCTTACCGCAGTGTTCGTGGGCGCCAACTTTGTGGCGATGATTTTTTTGACTTGGATGCCGTCCTTTCTTTATCGCAAATTCAACCTCAGCATCGCGATGGCAGGCGTCAGCGCGACAGTCTGGTTGCAGATAGCATCAGTTCTTGGAGTGTTGAGCGGAGGTGTGATCGCGGACAGGCTTGCAAGAGTACGCCTAAGCGGGCGAATGATGACTCAGGGGATCGGATTGACGCTTGGAGTTCCGTTCATCTTTCTCGCCGGTTGGACGCTTTCTGTGCCGGCTATGATCGTCGCCTTGACCGGGTTTGGGTACTTCAAAGGGTTGTACGATGCGAACATCTGGGCTTCGCTCCACGACGTTGTGCGACCCGAACGTCGAGCGTCAGCAGTTGGTTTGATGAACTCTCTTGGTTGGATCGGCGGCGGAGTCGCGCCCGTGGCAATCGCAGCCGCGAGCGAGCGTTTTGGCATGAGCGCATGCATCAGCGCAAACTCGCTGATTTATCTATTCGTGGCGGCGTTGTTGTTCTACGGCATCCGCAAGGTTAATACTTTGAAAGTAAGAGAGGCGCGATGAGAAAAGCTACATTGGCGGTGGCGTTGACGTTGCTAATCGATTTCTCGAGTCCGGGACGCGTGATGATGACTCTCCCTTCGTTAGGTCTCAAGATTTCAATTGCCCAAGACCGGCAGAGTCCGCGAAGCGTCGTTATAAAAGGCGCAACGCTGATCGATGTACACACCGGCGGGCAACTCAACGACAGCGAAATCGTTATCGAAGGCGATCTGATAACGCAGGTCGGAAGAGCGTCAGCCATCACAACGCCGAAAGATGCTCAAGTGATTGACGGCCGGAATAAATGGATCATCCCCGGCTTGATGGATATGCATGCTCATGTTTCGGGACTCGACGCATCTTCCCTGGTGTTATTTATTGCAAACGGAGTAACAACCATCCGGGATCCGGGTGGTAACTTATCGCGGCTCCGGCTTGTGCGTCAGGAGATTGACTCAGGTGAGAGAGTGGCCCCGCGGCTCTTTCTTGCCGGGTATGTCCTTGATGGAAATCCGCCGCTTTGGCCCGCGTTGAGCATTGTCGTCGAAACTCCAGAACGAGCAGAAAGCGTTGTCAATTCTCAAATTGATCAAGGCGTGGACTTGATCAAGGTCTACAACAGCATCACCGAGCCTGTTCTTGCAGCCATTGTTCTAGCTGCACACAAGCGCGGCGTTCCGGTGATCGGTCATGTTCCCCGCTCAATGACTATGACGCGAGTGGCCGAGATGGGCATCGATGGCCTCGAGCACATCCGAATTACCGGCAGAGAGTTGCTCACGTTGGAAGAAGCTAACAGGATCGACTTCCTGCCTCTTGCGCAACGGGAAGCACTGCTTTGGCAAAGATACGATCTTGGTTCGGACAAGATGAAGAGGCTGATAAGTTTTCTGGCTGAAAAGAAGGTATCTCTTGATCCAACGCTGACGATAGACCAGATTAATTCGCTCTCGCTCTTTGAACAGCAGTCTAACGACCCCAACAATCGATTCCTGCCGCGACATACCCGCGCCGCCTGGAGCGGGCCCAAACCTGATGTGTTCAAGGTTCCCTCGGAGTTGAAAGAAGTTTCGCAGGCGGGATTCAAAAAAAGAATGCAGTTTGTAGAAATGTGCAGCCGCGCCGGGGTGCAGATCATAGCCGGGACAGACGGCGCAGGGCTCGGCAAGCTGCTCCCTGGATTCGGCCTGCAACACGAGCTTCAACTGCTGTCGCAAGCGGGGCTGAGTCCTGTTCAGGTGGTCCAGGCGGCAACAATCAATGCGGCCCGCGCTCTGAGGAAGGAAAAAGATCTGGGAAGCATCGAGTCGGGTAAACTGGCCGACCTGGTCATCCTCAACTCCAACCCGCTTGTTGATATCCGGAATATGTCGGCGATCCACGCAGTAATCACAAGAGGTCGTGTTCTGGATAGGAAAACTCTGGATGAAATACTCACCCAAGCAGAAACCGAGAGCAGGAAGAACTAATTTGAATTCCACCCCGACTCGGGATAGTTCGCTAACGCGTCCCTGGATACCGTATCGTTCCCGTCGTTGGGCGCAGGTGTCAGACCGAGAATCCTGGTCATGATGTTGTAGACCTGAACATTCTCAAACGGCTCGATAACGCTGCCTTTTTTGAACGCCGAGCCGTGTGCAATGAAGATCGCACGCATCGATTCAAGCTGGTTGTCGTAGCCGTGGCCACCTCTCAGCCCTCTTGACCCGGCCTTCGCTTTAGCCTCTTCGAACTTGAGACGAGTAGTCAACCTCCAGCCTTCGTCGGGCAGCACCAACAGCGGCGCGATGCGCGGGCTGCTGGAGTAGTGAAAGCGCGCCGGCATTTCGGCTTTGCGATAGACCTTCACCCGCGGCGGCAAGTTGGCTTTCAACCTTTTGTAAATCGCGTCTTCATTTCCGGCCCCTGGAAAGATGCTGACGATCTCACTCGTCCATATGACCTTTTCAGCAAGCCCGGTATCGAAGAGTTCGTCGAGAATCACCACATTATTAGGATCCTGGGTCGCCATACCGTGATCGGAAACGATCACCAGGTTAACCTGTTCAAAAATGCTACGCGCCTTGAGTCCGTCAATCAGGCCGGAGAGGTCCTTGTCAACTTTGAGAACGGCATCATGGGTCTCGGCAGATTCAGGGCTGAAATCGTGCCCGGCGTCGTCAACGTCGCTGAAATAAAGAGCCAGAAACGTCGGTCGTTCGCTCAATGGCAGGTCGAGCCACGATAAGATCGTATCGACGCGCTTATCGTTCGACACGTTCTCGTCATACGGCTCCCAATAAGTCGGCCGCGTGCCCGCTATCTCGGCCTCGCTTCCCGGAAAGAAATAGGGCGCCGTTTTCTGCCCCTGCCTTTCGGCAGCAACCCAGATCGGCTCACCCAACCACCATCGCCCGTTCTGCACCTCTTCCCGTTTGCTCATCGTGAACATTGCGTTGAAGCTCTTATCAAAGACGTTGTTCTCCACAATGCCGTGATTCTGCGGATAAAGCCCGGTCACAAGCGTGTAGTGATTTGGGAAGGTCTTACTTGGAAACGAAGGAATCATCCACTTCGCCTGAACGCCGTCGCGGGCTAGAGATCTGAGAGTCGGGGGTTCGTGTTTTTCCAGATAGTCGTAACGGAAACCGTCGATCGAAATTAAGATAACCGTGGGCCTCAGATCCTTGATCGACCTGGAATGAATACAAGCCGATAGACCTGGCGTCACCAATAACGCAAAGAGAAGCAGAGGTCGAAATCGTAATCTTCTTTTCATTGAACCTATGACGAAGGATTGACTGCCGAGCACGAAACTATCAGAGTCCGTTGACGCCCGTTCTGATAACTCGCGCTGGTACGCCGGCAACCAGCGAGTTCGCGGGAACGGGCTTGACCACGACAGCGCCTGCCCCAACGACAGCCTCGGCGCCGACACTTAGATGGTCTCTGACCACTACACCCTCTCCGATGTAGGCCCCTTGGCCAATCACATTGCCGCCGGCGACGTTGGCCCCGGGCCCGACCGTGCAGAACTGCCCGATACGATTGTCGTGACCGATTAAAGCGCCTCGGTTGAGAATCACGTGCGCGTCAATGGCCGCGTTGTGTGAGACTACTACTCCTGCGTTTATCACACACCCGTCGCCGATGGTGAAGCGGCGGGAAATCATCGCTGAAGGATGAATTACTGAAACGAAACGAAAGCCGCGCGCTTGCACAGTCTCGATTAGTTTGCGCCGCCGAGTACTTACGATGCCTGCGACAAGGTAGCAATCATGCGGACCGAACGGGGCGTCGTCAATCCAAAACACGGGGAGTCCTGCATGGGTCGCGTCCGGCGACTGGCGTTCCAGACTGTTGAGGAAGCCGATCGGCGCAAATCCGCCGGCGTTCTCCGCGATGTCCAGTGTTTCCAACGCGAATGTTCCGCTCCCAAGAATCAACAAGGCCTTCGTCACAGGATCTTCTCCTTATTCCGTCGTCCAAGACTTGAAATAACCGTCACGGACAATTGCGGTTAAGTCCCGGGATCTAGATCACCGGCACGGCGTTGCGCCTTATCTCTTCGTATTGCGCCACGATCTTTTCCGAATCCCACAGATACTGGCTTCCCCAACTCATCTCAATATCTTTCGGTCGCAATCCAGTCCTCAGTTGTAAGTAGCGCGGGACAACATAATTCAAGCCCAGGAATTTGTAGTGCAGCAGCTTTACATCTGTGAGCGCCGGCATTGACACCTCGCCAGTGGGATGAGCCTCATGCCGCCCCGGCTCATAGTTAATCTCTTCAATCTTGTTCGGATCGAACGCCTGAATCTTGTCAAACCATTGGGCAGATCTCATACCAAACTTGATTCGCTTGTAGAGAGGCTGCCGGCCGCGAGGAAACTCATCCGATACCATTTCATACCCTTCGGCCTTGATCAGCGTGACTCCCTCGCGGCGGCAACGCCCGAGGTAACCTCTAAGGTCGGGATGATACAGATGTTCGTCGATGGCGGTGATTATTATCCAGTCGGCAACGCCGCGGCTCTGTTTCCAGCCTTCGTTTTGCCGGGAGGTATTCTCTTCGACAAAAGAACTCCCCTGTGGTTCGATACGCGTCAATTGTACGAGCGAGTGTGACTGAAGGATTTCGATAGAGCGATCGGTCGAGCCGGTATCGAAGACAAAGTACTGATCGGCGATCCCATCGTAATGCCGGAAGAAGAAGGGCAGCATTTTTTCTTCATTCCAGCAGTGCGTGTAAAGGTGGATTGTCAGGTCTTCGCCCTTTAAGCGGTTGACCAGCGGCCGCCAGTATTTGGCGCCTCGCCACCGCCACCTCTGAAACAAACCGATCGATGCCTTTGCCGAATTGCTACCACCCCCTAAATTGATGTCGCCCATTCATCGTCGATGTTAACCAAAGGTCGCGGAGGCAACAACATCTACAACCGCTCTCGAAAAATCCAAGATTGTGTTCGGTATTTTATGATACTATGTCGCGCGTTTGGGAACACTGAAGAAGCGCTTTACGCAGGTTCAGCGTTGAGACAGTTCCCTCAATGAGGGAACGCCCTCAGGCTGAAGTTGACAACCCTCTCGGCAGGTAACTGAACCTCCGCCGGACATCGCACTACGAAAAGCGAGCAGTTCTGCCGTTTTCGACGCCATCAAAACAAGGAGAACCATGACAAAGCGAAATCTTCCTATTCTGCTGGCCGCCTGCTTGATCCTTTATACCTCGACGAGATCGCTCGGCTGGGGCGCCGGCGGGCACATGATGGTCGCTTCGATAGGCTTCAAGCGGCTTAACCCGAAGGCGAAAGCACAAGTGAAAAAGCTGCTGGCTATTCCTATCAACCCCTGTGACGTCACAAGGCGTACCCCGGACTTCGTCAACGCCGCGCATTGGGCAGATGATGTCAGGCCCAGGCTGGGCTTTGAGTTTGCTCCGAACCTTCACTTCATCGACTTTCCCTTCGCGGCAGACACCGCGCCCGTCCCCGACGATCTGCCCGAAGCGCAAAACATAGTAAAGGCACTGGAACATTACGTCGACGTGCTTAAGAACAGCATCGATACTAACGAGCAGGCGCAGGCGCTGCGGTTTGTGATCCATTTTGTTGGCGACATACATCAGCCGCTTCACTGTGCAACACGGGTTACAACCGCGTTTCCACATGGCGATCGGGGCGGGAACCTTTTCCACATAACGGTCGGCAGGAAGGACACCAAGCTTCACAGCTATTGGGACGCCGGACTGGCAAGCTTCCCGCCGTCAGGACCGGGGCCTGTGTTCAAGCCGCCGGCGCTGAGTAGAATAGCCCCGGCCGTCGCAGTCGCGCTGCAAGGGCATCCGGACACCGACCCGGACTTGAAACTGGATGAGCCATTCAACTATCAACTGTGGGCGAAAGAGAGCGAGGACCTTGCGCATGACGCGGTTTACAAGGACATCTCGCCGAGTCAAACACCAACTCTGGCATACAAAACCAGAGGGTTAGAGGTTGTGCGGAAGCGTGTGGCCTTCGCAGGATATCGGCTGGCATCGTTGCTCAACGCGATTTGGCCGGAATGACGATGAGAAGCTAGAAAGCGCAGTCCGGTTGCGAAACTTTCCGTGCGAAACTTTCCGTCGCGAGCCGCGTTCATTTGTGTTAGATTGATTCAGCGCCCAAACAGCTTGAGCGAAGGACCGAAACTTAGTGATCACCACCGCCGGGAAGCTGGAAGAACTCCAAGCTACAATTGAGACTGTTATTCGCGGCAAGTCCGACGTCGTCGAGCTCGCGCTGGTCACGCTTCTGGCGGGGGGCCATCTACTGATCGAAGACGTTCCCGGTGTCGGAAAGACAACCCTTGCCCAGACGCTCGCACGAAGCTTTGACTGCACTTTTCAACGCATTCAGTTCACTTCGGATATGCTGCCTTCGGACATTCTGGGACTGGGAGTCTTCAATCAACAGACGAGCAGTTTCGAATTTAAGTCCGGACCGATTTTCGCCAACGTGATACTTGCCGATGAGATCAACCGCTCGACTCCAAAAACCCAGTCCGCGCTCCTGGAAGCGATGGCCGAAGGCCACGTCACCGTCGAGCAGGAAACGTATCAGTTGCCTCGTCCGTTCATCGTGCTTGCGACGCAGAATCCAATCGAGCATCACGGGACATACCCGCTTCCTGAATCGCAGCTCGACCGGTTCATGATGAGGCTCCGGATGGGCTATCCCGACACTGAAGACGAAAAGACAATCCTTCGGCAGCAAACACTGAACTCCGCTGTAGACCGGGTAGTCCCGGTAATGCATAGCGATGGCGTCCTGGCGCTGCAACGCGAAGTGCGAGAGGTTAACGTCGACGAATCGTTGATCGATTACCTGATTCGAATAGTGCGCGCTACTCGCGATGCCGACATACTCGACCTTGGCGTGAGCCCCCGCGGAAGCCTGGCGCTGTACCACGCCGCTCAGGCGCTGTCGTATATCGAGGGACGCGACTATGTGATTCCGGATGACATCAAGCGGCTTGTCGTCCCGATCTTCGCGCATCGGATCGTGGTCAACTCGCGATATTCGACTGGACTGCGCCGTTCGGACGAAGCCGAAGCCGCCCTCCAGGAAATCCTCAAGACCGTCAACGTGCCGCTGTGAGGTAGTATGCATCGGCAGGCATGGCGCGACTTTTTCATCACGGTTTTCTTCCTCGGCCTCGCTTTTATTATTGCCTTGCTCAGC
>JBASRM010000647.1:0-3185 GCA_049273835.1 Blastocatellia bacterium
GCCTTTGGACGAGACATACCGGTCGGCCAACTGGCGGTTCAGGTTCCGTCGTTCAACAACCTGTACCAGTGGCAAGCCAACGTTGACTACAACCTGTCTGACAACGATCGAATGTACGGCCGTGTCTTATGGGACCGCTTACGCTCCCCGCTGACAGGTTCCCCCGGCTCGGAGTTCACCGGCGACATCGCCGTGGACAACCGGCTTGTGGCGTTCACCGAAAACCACAATTTCTCGTCGACGCTGGTCAATGAACTTCGACTAGGTTATCGCCGTCAGGTTGCGGCGTTCAACGTGCCGCTTCAATTTGCGACCTTCCCCAAGGGCGAGTTTCCAAACATCATCATCAACGATCTCGGGCTTCAGATTGGCCCGGACGGAAATTCTCCTCAAAGCGGAATCGCAAACGTCTACCAGGGGTATGACGCGTTGAGTTGGACTAAGGACAAGCACCAGTTCAAGTTTGGCTTCACCTACTACAACGCAATTGCGCCGACCATCTTCCTGCCGCGACAACGCGGTGAATACCAGTTTGAGAACCTAGAGAACTTTTTGTCTGACCTCAAACCCGAATTCGCGCTGAAGGGCGTAGGCTCAGGTTCGTTCGCAGGCAACCAACAGGCTTACTACTTCTTCGCGCAGGATGACTACAAGTGGAAACCAAACTTCACGCTGAACCTTGGCGTCAGGTATGAGTACACCACCAATGCTCGCGATGCGGCGCTGCAGGAGTTCAACAAGATCTCCGACGTCGATGCGAACGATCCTATCCTGGCACAGATTCATAAGGAATTGCCGGGGTTCTTCCCCAACGGGATTCAATTCCGCACACCGAAGACCGACAAGAATAACTGGGCTCCGCGAATCGGCTTTGCCTGGGCGCCCGAATTCAAGAGCGGAGTGATGCACCGGATTTTCGGAGATAGCAACCAGTCATCAATTCGAGGCGGCTTCGGTCTGGCTTACGACGTGTTGTTCCAGAACCTGGTGCTGCTTCAATTGCCTCCGCAGTTCCAGCAGGAGATCGATGCGACTTCCGGCAACGGTGGTCCGTTCGGAACGGACACAAATTTCCTGGCGAACGGCGGGATTCCGTCGGGTGGCGCCATACCGCCGGAATTCTTCAATGATCGAGACCTTGCGCGAGCGTTCACCCAGGGCCTGATCTTTGATACGCAAACACCCTACACGATTTCATGGTCGCTTGCGTTCCAGCGCGAGCTCATGAAGAACACGTCGATGGAGTTGCGGTATCTTGGTACGCGTGGTGTACATCTGTTCATACAGAACCGTTTGAATGGAGGCGTTGCGCCGAACTTCAATCTGCCCGTCTTCTTCAGCCAGTCTGAAGTGCCGGGTGCGGGTACGTTGAAC
Organism: Blastocatellia bacterium; assembly: GCA_049273835.1. Lineage (GTDB taxonomy): Bacteria > Acidobacteriota > Blastocatellia > UBA7656 > UBA7656 > Onstottus_A. The sequence continues at coordinate 1,375 of JBASRM010000647.1, forward strand.
GGCTTGAAGACACGTCAGGACTTCCTGGATGCTCGGCATACGGCTCTGGCTCCGCTCGGATTTCTCTCGGGCGTGACCGGGTTCCCGGCGGCGGGAAACTCGAACTATAACGCCGTCTCGCTCAACGTGAAGAGGCGCTTCAGCCACGGCTTCCTTTTCGATGCCTCGTACACGTTCAGCAAGACGATCGACGACTCAACAAACGAGTTGTTTTCCAGTCTTGTGAATCCTCGCCGGCCGGAAGATTTCTTCAACATATCCCACGACCGGGGAATCTCTGTCCTGGATCGTCCGCACCGGTTCGTAGCTAGCTGGATTTGGGAGCTACCGTTCTATCGCGGCGAGCGCGGCTTGCTCGGGCAGACGCTGGGCAACTGGCAAATCAGCGGCGTCTATCAAACCGAAAGCGGGCAGCCGTTTAGTCCTCTGGCTCAAAGGGACCTCAACGGGAATGGCGACACTGCCGGCGACCGCACCATCTTCAATCCCGGCGGTGACCGCAAACTGGGCAGCGATGTTCTCTGGGTTACCAAGAGCCGCACTTTCGTACCGATCGGTAGCGTACCTTCGAGCCAGGTTGTTGGCTATGTTGCCAGCAACCCGAATGCTGCGTGGATTCGTGGAGATGTCGGGGCGCTTGCAACCGTTGGGCGTAACGTCCTTCGGGCAGCAGCGATCAACAACTTCGACATCACGATAGCGAAGAAGTTCCCGCTCACGGAGCGGCAGACCCTCGCGTTCCGTGCCGAAATGTTCAACGCGTTCAACCACCCTCAGTATATCCTCTCGGGAGCAGGAAACGATCCGACATTCGGCGCGCTTCCATACATCATTCCGAGCGATGCTCCGGGTAACCAGTTCCTGGATGGACGGCTCTTCAGCGGGCAACCGCGAGTCATTCAGCTTGTCTTGAGATACAGCTTCTAGCGCTCAGCTAAGCTGGGGCAGTTAACGGGGAGAGCGCTTCCGCGCTCTCCCCCATTTTTATTGGTGTATGACTGATGAAAGATTGGTTACGGTTTGAGGGAAGTCTTGCTCAACCTTTCGGAATGCTTTCTTATAGAGTTGCTGAGCTCGATTATCTCATCAAGATCACGGCCGGCTTTGGCTCCTAGAGCTTCTTCCTGTAAACCCTTTGTCAGAAAAGGATTCGTCACAAATGCTTTTACCAACAAATCAAGTTGACCCAGCGTAGCCTTAACGTCGGTATCATCTGAATCATCTCGTTTCTCCCTTTTGCCCTTCGCCTCTGGAAAAACCAGATCGCCCTTGATGCGTTGCGCGCACTTGTTGATCTCGGCGGCCGCACCCTTGACCCGCAAATAATCGAGCGTCGGATCGTGCTTGACGGCGTCCATTATTTCATTAGTCACTGTTTGAAGACGGGCGAAGTTCTCGCTGACCCGCTTCAAAGTGATCGATTCCTTATTGCCGTCAATCTCCTTCGCGCCTTTCTCCGCCAGCCGAATGTCGGTTTCCCGCGCGTCACTCTCTCTCTTGTTGGCTTTGTATTTCTCAAAGTCCGCTCTGGAGGCAGCTGCCGGCGACGACGGCGCCGGCGGTGGAGTCCGCTGTTGTGCGAGCACGGAACCGTTGATCGCCAGGAATAACAAGGCTCCACTTGAGATGCGGATCAATTGGGCCACACTACTTCTCATAAATAACTCCCGGATGTATTCGGACTAAGCAGCGGGTTTCCGCGAAAGCAGCCTGCTATGAATTTTGATTCCGTCTCAAAAAGCCGACTCGCCCGCTTCGTTCTCGACGCCGGCGAATCGAAGCGTTAGCTTTTAGCCGCGGTCTTGCTCAGT
>JBASRM010000652.1:0-3733 GCA_049273835.1 Blastocatellia bacterium
GCGCCGGGATGATACCGTCAAGTTCGATAAGCTCCTCAAACTTTTGGGGGGTACATTTAAATGACAGCGAATGTGGTGGGTCTAGACTTATTCCGGCAAAAATCTTCCCTGCGATTCTGAACAAGAGGTCGTTGCCCCACTGAATATCTTCAGTCGCGTGAGGAAGCGACAAGCAGTAGTCGCGAATTGAGTCCATGTTCATTTAGTTACCCTTCGGTGCTAGGACAGAATCCTGGAAGCCGCGCGCCGAATACGGTCCATTACGGCTGCGCCTTCTCCTGACTCGCTGATGCCTTCCACGACAATCACTTTTGCGCCCCGCTCATCAAGCTCGCGAATTGCCGAATAGATAGAATGAGCGTAGGCTGCGGCGCTTTCTTCAAGAATTATTGCATTGAAGGACGGGTGGTCGATCTTTGTGAGCGTATGACCGATGAACCCGACTGCGCCCTTTTTCAGCTCCTCTTCGCAAAGCGCGTCTAAACGCTGGGTTGAACCGCGCTCGATCAGCACGAGGCGGGCACGCGGGCGGTAGTGGCCGTGACGAGTGCCAGGTGAATGCCTCAACTCCTCTTCTGATGCCGCAAGCTCGACTGCTCCAATCACCGACGTCAAGGTCTCGGTCGTGATCCATCCGGGCCGCAATATCGACGGGGGATCAACAGTCAAATCGAGCACGGTGGATTCGATTCCTATGTCGGTCGTACCGCCGTCGAGAATCAGATCGATTCGCCCGTCCAGATCGGCCAGCACGTGAGCAGCCGTTGTCGGGCTCGGTCTTCCGGATACGTTAGCGCTCGGCGCTGCAATTGGACGTCCTGAACGGCGGATCAGCGCGAGCGCAACCTCGCTCTCAGGCATTCGCACCGCAACCGTCGCCAGCCCTGCCGATACCCCCGGCGCTATCTCTGGCTTCCGGGTAAGCACCAGGGTCAACGGTCCCGGCCAGAATCTCTGCACCAGCCGTTCAGCTTTGTCGGTGATATCGCTCGCGATGAAGTCGACCATTTCCCTGCCGGAGACGTGTACAATCACCGGGTTGTCCGCGGGCCGGCGCTTCGCTTCAAATATTTTTAGAACGGCGCTCTGACTCGTCGCATCGGCGCCAAGGCCGTATACGGTTTCGGTTGGAAACGCGACCAGCCCTCCGTCCCGAATTATCGAAGCCGCAGTTTCGATATCCGCCGGTTGCGGGTGATCTGGGTCTACACGAATGACCTGAGTCATTGTCTTTGTATGCCGATGTGGCCGAGAGTGTCGAGTAACAATGCTTCGCTGGTTGTGATTAGTCCTGTCCGGGGTCTCGCGTAGTCGCCACTTCTCTCGCGCCGGAATCGTTAGGGTCGAGCGGGCGCTACAGAGGACCGCCCATACAGGGCCAGACTCTGGCTTGTTACACCCTCAGTATTCGAAGGTCGCTTCTGCCTTAATACGTTCAATAAACTGCTCAAAGGGAACTGGGCCTTCGTCGCCTTTTTCTCGCGATCGAACGGCGACCGCGCCCGACTCAGCTTCCTTGGCGCCGGTGATGAGCATATACGGCACCTTTTCGAGTTGGGCATCGCGAATCTTCGCGCCAATCTTATCGTCACGCGCATCAAGCTCGATCCGCAGCCCTTCGGCGAACAATCGGTCATACACTTCGCGCGCGTAATCGGCGGTCTTCTCTGAGATCGACAGCACCTTAGCCTGAACCGGCGCGAGCCAGACGGGAAACGCTCCAGCATAATGCTCGATGAGGATGCCGACGAAGCGCTCGAGCGAACCATAGATAGCGCGATGGATCACCACCGGGATTGACTCGGCGTTGTGCTCATTTACGTAGGTCAGACCGAAGTTGCGGGGTAGCTGAAAATCCAACTGTATCGTGCCGAGCTGGTGTTCGCGTTTCAGAGAATCCTGAACCATCTGATCAATTTTTGGCCCGTAGAAGTTGGCTTCGCCCTTTTCGACCGTGTATTCGAGATTGTTTTCCTCCAGCGCCTCGGCAAGCAGCTTTTCCGCCCGTTCCCAAACCTCGGGGTCGCCCATGTATTTGGACAAGTCGGCACCGCGCACGCTCAGCACGAAGCGATAAGACATACCGAATGCATTGTAAACACGCGCCACCAGCGAGAGGAGCTTGTTCACTTCACCGCCGATTTGCTCTTCGGTAATGAACAGGTGGGCGTCATCCTGCTGGAACTGCCGCACGCGAGTCAGCCCCGCCAGCACTCCCGCCCGCTCGTTGCGATGAAGGACGCTCTGCTCGGAAAGACGCAGCGGCAACTCGCGATAACTCCGCCGCTTCGCCCCGAAAATCAACATGTGACCGGGGCAGTTCATCGGCTTCAGACCGTAGTCCTGGTCATCTTCGTGGAAGATGAACATGTTCTCTTTGTAATGCGACCAGTGCCCCGAAGTTCTGAACAAGTGCTCGCTGAACAGGAGCGGTGCTTTTACTTCTACATAGCCGTTGCGGGCAAGCATCCGACGTATGGTCTCCTGCAGAGTGTGATAGATAACAGTGCCTTTGGGCAGCCAGAAGGGCGAGCCGGGAGCCCATTCGTGTGTCATGAACAGATCGAGCTCACGGCCAACCTTGCGATGATCGCGCCGCTTTGCTTCTTCGATATTGTGAAGATACTCTTCAAGCTCAACCTTGGTTGGCCACACCGTTCCGTAGATCCGCTGCAGCATCGGATTCTTTTCACTCCCACGCCAGTACGCGCCGGCGATCGACGTGAGCTTGAAGTGTTTGCACTCGCTAGTCCGGCGCACGTGCGGCCCCGCGCACAGATCGGTGAAGTCACCAATCGCGTAGGTAGACGCGGTGTCGCCCGGAATCCCATTGATCAACTCAGTCTTAAAATTCTGGTTGCGCGACCCGAAAAACTCGAGCGCCTTTGGTTTGTCCCAGTTTTCACGGGAAAATTGAAGTCCCGCCTTTACGATCTCGCGCATTCGCCGCTCGATCTCTTCAAGATCATCCGGTGTAAGGGCCCGCGGCAGCATCATGTCGTAATAGAAGCCGCTCTTGATTGGCGGGCCGATGCCAAACTTCGCGTCTGGAAACATCTCCTGGACTGCCGCCGCCATTATGTGCGATGTCGAATGCCTGAGGCAGTGCAGTTGATACTCGCGTTCGGATGAAAAGTCATCGACTCCGAGCGCAAAATCCTGATCGTTTTGAAACTCCTCGCCCATCTCGTTCTCCTCGAAAGGTCGCCGTAGCCTGTTAACCTCAGTCAGACTCGAAACTCCTATGGTACATCACGACAGCCGAAATAGGCATGTCGAAGCCGCACTCAATGTCTAAAGAGTTGTGATTGAGACTTGATGAGAGGCTGGCCAACATCCTGTAACACCAGCAAACGGCTTGGGAAGGATCACAGTTCAGGAAAGGTGGATTTATTCTAGAGAGTTCCCTTGGTGGAGAGCACGCCTTCAATTCGCGATGAAATCCGGGTCGCCGCCGAAAGCGCTTTTGCAGCCGATTTGAATCCGGCTTCGAGAATGTGGTGCTGGTTTGCTCCGTAGAGCAACTCGATGTGCAGGTTGCAATGGGCTTCACCGGCGAACGACCGCCAAAAATGTTCGATCAACTCTACGTCCAACTCACCTATCCGGTCACGCACTTTGGGAACCCGATAGACCGTAAACGCGCGCCCGCTCAAATCGACGACTGCCCGCACCAGGGTCTCATCCATCGGGACATAAGCCGCTCCGAAACGAACGATCCCGGTCTTGTCGC
>JBASRM010000449.1:0-3936 GCA_049273835.1 Blastocatellia bacterium
CTATAGGATGGAGTGGGTCCCTGATAATCACTGACGGAGACTTGGACAATGACGGAGATTTTTACGATAGATACGTTTATTGGTCACGTGAACACGAAGTTCCTGATGCACTATGGCGATTCGCAAACCGCCGAGCTGGAGCTTATCAGCGTCACCGACGTGGGTTCCTCTCCTCGTCAGATACAGTTCTCGCTTGTGTTTCTGGGACCGGTGAATGCGCCTATCGAGCAAAATACTTATAAGCTCGATCACGACAGACTGGGCGCGCTCGATCTATTTCTCGTTCCAATCGGCAGGGACAAAGAGGGCGTGCGTTACGAAGCAATATTTAACCGTGTGCTGGCGCCGTAGACGGTCCAGTGCGGCGGTCCTAACCAGGTGCCTGTTTCTTTCTGATGAACCGCACCGGAAGGCTGCGTACCTTAATCAATGCAAATGGAATCGACAGAAATCGCGCTCGATAGCGCTCGGCTTGTAACGTTTCGCCCGGCCGCTGCCGACGACGAAGCCTTTTTGCTCGAAGTTTATGCCAGCACGCGGCTGGAAGAACTCGCGATGGTACCGTGGGATGAGGGAAAGCGCTCGGCATTCCTGCAACTACAGTATTCGGCCCAGAAGTCACATTACCACGAGCATTATCCAGTCTCGGAATATTACATCATCCTGCTGAACAAGCATCCTGTTGGCCGCCTTTGGTTCGCGCGACTGGAAAACGAAATTAGAATTCTCGACATCACGTTGCTTCCAGTTCATCGAAAACAAGGCGTCGGGAGTCCCATCATCAAATGCCTGATGGACGAAGCGAAGCACTCTGGAAAACACCTGAATATATATGTAGAGGGTTTCAACCCATCTCTCAGCCTTTTCGAGAGGTTAGGGTTCTTGAAGGTCGATGAACACGGCTACAGCTTCAAGATGAGCTGGAGTCCCCCCATCTGACGTATGCGGATCCAGCGGAAACGGAAGACACCTGGTTGTTGGAAGGCCCTTGAGATGCTTATTAGACTAGCCCGTTGAGGCCAGCCGATTGAAGAGTGCAAGGTAGTTCAGACCTGCTCGCGAATCACGCGCCGGCACTACAAACAACCTGAATTTTCCCAGGGTCTCGTGCTTAACCGTATAGGTGCCCTGCGCGAGTGCGTCGTCAAAACTGTCACGGAAGGTAAGTGAGAAATGTTCTATGCCCTTTTTGTCGTCCTCCGAACCTGGAGAGGTCCTGAGATCTTCGACTGTGATCAGCTCGGTTTCAATCCAGCGAGATCTTGCGCTGGTTAGATTGGAGCCCTGAGTGTCAAACCGGAATTTGGTATTGAGTTGTTGCTCGAAATCGACCCTTCTAAGGTTGGCCAGGTTTCTTGCGAGGGCTTTATTTGAATCCTTCGGCAGTGCGAAAGCAACTTTGCCGAGTACCGTTGGAATGATCGCCGCTATTCCCGCCATGCTCCCCGCCTGCAAAAATCCGCGCCTGTTAATAGCCATGTGATTTTCCTCTTTCGAAATGAATATCCGGAAACAGAGCCTTAAGGGTCGAAGCGGATGCAGTCTAAGGCTTCGTGGTCAAAGTTGCAACAAAAAAATCGTGATGGAAAGGTTCTGAAAAAAAAGGGCAGCCAGTCATTGACTTGCAATGTGTTCCTGTATACAATCGGGGCCGCCGAAAACAGCAATACGCTCCGGCGTGCTTCTCGGCTCCTCAGAGTTAGACGGATTTAGGTAATGAAGGCCTCGTTGTGATACTCAACGGTAACCTTTGTTGAGCAGAACAAGGTGCGCAGCCTATCACCTGGGGCCATGGCATTCATTAGGCAAAAAGGAGGAAGAAATGGCGGAGCCATTTTTGTCTGAACTTAGAATCATGAGTTTTGTCTTTGCGCCCAAGGGATGGGCTCTATGCAACGGGCAGCTGTTGCCGATCAATCAGAATCAGGCGCTGTTCTCACTTCTCGGCGTAACTTTTGGCGGCGACGGGCGAGTCAATTTTGCATTGCCTGACCTGCGCGGGCGGACGCCGATTCACGTTGGCAGCGCTCATACGCTAGGCGAAAGGGGTGGAGAGCAGGCCCACACACTGTCGATTTCGGAACTGCCGACTCACGTGCACGTTCTGAATGGATCCTCCGCCAACGGTGGCGTGAATAGTCCAAACGGCGCCTTTCTGGCATCGTTCAACAACGGGTACGCTGCCGCGGCCGCATTGACAGCCTTGAATCCCGGCTCTGTTACCAACGTGGGTGGGAGTCAGGCGCATTTGAACATGCAGCCCTTTCTAACGCTATCGATCTGCATTGCACTGCAGGGTATTTTCCCGTCGCCTAACTAAGGAGATAACTATGGCTCAACCATACGTAGGAGAGATCAGGATGTTTGCGGGTAACTTCGCTCCGGCGGGGTGGATGTTTTGCGACGGACAGTTACTGCCGATAAGCGAGAATGAAACGCTTTTCAATTTAATCGGTACGACCTATGGCGGTGACGGTCAATCCACTTTCGCACTACCGGACTTGCGCGGTCGAATCCCAATTCATCAGGGGAACGGCTTCATCCTCGCGGAGACAGGTGGAGCGGAGGAGATTACGCTTACAGTCAACCAGATACCGGCGCATTCTCATGCTCTGCTCGCATCCACCAATAGCGGGACGAGCGCCAATGCCGTTAACCAGGTTCTCGCCAGGACCACCGGCGCGATTACGATTTATATCGAAGACAATCCGACGCTGAACATGAATGCGCAAGCCATAGGTTCGGTAGGAGGAAGCCAGCCGCACACAAACTTCCAGCCTTACCTGTGCGTAGATTTCATCATTTCACTGTTCGGGTTATTCCCGTCACCAACATAGGAATTATGAGACATAGACTGTCACGTCTGCGTTGACCAGGACGACCAAGTGTTGGCACCGCGCAGACCAGACCGCCTACGCTACTGCTTAACAGGAGAAAACAATGGCTGATCCGTTTGTAGCTGAAATCAGAATCTTCCCGTTTAACTTTGCCCCGAAGGGATGGGCTTGGTGCGACGGTCAGTTGATGCCGCTCAGTCAGAATACTGCCCTTTTCTCGCTGCTTGGTACTACCTACGGCGGCGACGGCAAATCTAATTTCGCGTTGCCAGACCTGCAAGGACGAGCGCCGATGCATCCGGGCCAGGGTCCCGGTCTATCGCTGCATGATCTGGGTGAAACGGGCGGGAGCGAAACGGTAACGTTGCTCGAATCGGAAATCCCGGCGCACTCGCACGCGCAGCGCGCCAGCCTGGACGATGGCGATCTTTCCATACCAACGCCGGCTCGGACGCTGGCGAAGTCACTGCAGGCCAACGCCTATTCGACAACCGCAACGCTCGGGTCGATGGCGCCCGAGTCGTTAACTCCTGCCGGGGGCGATCAGCCACACAACAACCTGATGCCGTACCTGACATTTTTTTTCAGCATCGCGCTCCAAGGAGTTTTTCCGCCTCGAACTTAGATACTGAGAGCGTGTGCTGGCCTGCGACTGTGTTCATCTGGCGCGCCGCTCTCTTGACTTGCGTTTCATAACCGGCTTCGCGTCTTAAGCGCCGGGGCAGGCCATCGCTTTTGATCTCTCCAAGAATATCTGCCCTGCGCCCTAAGGAGAAATGCAATGAAGAGCCCTCTCAGACTTGTCAAATATGTAATCGGTCTTTCAGTCGCATTCCTGGCGGTGAGCAACTGCTTCAGCGTGCTCTCCAACTCCTCGAGTCCGACTTACTTCCAAGTCGACAACCCCTCCAGTGTCGAGCAACAAGCCAGGGACCATTACGATTTGAACCGAGCCTTTAAGGATGGTGCAACCCGCGGCCGGGGCTCTCTGAATCCAAGTCGCTCAGCGGAAGGCATACCCGACATTAGCATGCTTACAAGAGTGGCAGCGGTTACCTCCACCGCAAGTCCATTCGCTCCCCTAATCACAGCAACAAAG
>JBASRM010000668.1:0-4215 GCA_049273835.1 Blastocatellia bacterium
CTGATGTAGGTTCATTTGGTGACCTTTGCACTCTTCATCATCGCACTGCCACCTTACAAAGAACTTCAAGTCGGGGAAGTCGAGGTCTTTTAGCTTTTCGCCCCACAAATGACCGCGCGCCAACAACGCCTTCTTCTTCGCCTCCCATTCCCTACGAGCTTGTGGGCCTTGTGCCCGTATGTCAACTCCGTCGATGCGTTTAGGAATAATGATTCCCATTGAAGTGCCTCGCGATTTTTGCCTAGCTTTTAATTCCTCAACCGATCGGCATAAATGCGGGGAATTCTCTAGAACCGCTCTCCGCTCTTTGTGCGAAGCGACTCTTCCGCCAAGTTGAATTGAGTCCGGATCGATGCGCAAGCTCTCAGGTCGCGTATCCGTATCGTGTTTTTTCGCCCTCACTTTTATCCACTGAAAAGCGTGGAAACGCTTCGATCCATCGAGGTATCGGAATGGAATGGGATAAAGCCTAACCATCTCGTAGGTACCTTCTTCAATGCCGCCTGTGCATACGTTTTCCGTGTATGTGTTTGAGTATGTGGGATATGTAGTGCCGAGGATTAGTATGTTTCTTTTCTTAAACTCGGTCATCGAATTCGTTTTCTTCGTAGGCCCTACTTCTTACAAACTCCGCAGGTCTTTTTTCCTGAACAGTACTTGCAGTATTTACAGTTCTTACAAGCATTGCAGGGGTCGTCTCCCTTACAGGTGGCCATCGTGGCTTCTATGGCTGAAGCCTGTTGGAAGATCAGCAATGCGACCATCGCAACCAGAGCAATGAGAGTACGCCATTTCTGCATACTGGGTATGACGGAAAATCTTGCTCACACGATTCAGACGATTGAGATTGCGCTGGTGGGGTCGATAGCCCCTTCCCGCTGCGGCCTATCGGAGTCGGCTAGCCTTGTTGGTGAGCACCGTTACGCCGAAAACGGTAGCCCTCGTTCCAATTACTTTCGTGAAAGTGACTTAATGCGGGCTCTGATAGATTTTGGCATACGCCAGGTAACCAGTTCCTCTCTGTCGCGGATGCCCAGTAGTAGCTCGACATCTGAAACAGCATCTGGGAACAAACTGGCTTTATTTTCGTCGACTAGAGGGAATACAACCCAAAAGACGTCATAATCGTAGTCTCGCCGTAGCACTCCGGAAAGAGCTTTGGCTGTACGCAGGTGTGGCGCCTTGGTGCCGCGTATAGCTCCCTCAGTTCCGGGCTTCGTACCTTTAGGTTGCAAGAAAGCGCGCCAATCTTCCGGGATGACTCCAGAACCCTCGTTCGGATCAATCTCGATCAAGACGACCGTATCCCCAGCCCTCTCAGCTTCATCGACTAAAGCCCTTGTTTGATCGTCAGTCAGTCTGTTTCGAAGCTGCTCAAGACGAGCAGATGCTCGGATAACGTCCGGCGTTAGCCAAGTGGCTCGCAGCTTATAATTGACCGCTCGTTCCGTGTGTAGACCCCGGAAAGCGAACCGACTTCCTACTTTGCCGCTGACTCTCATTTCCTTTCCGATCCCTACAGCTTTTCCTTCACTCCAAGACAGATACGTTTCTTTATCATTTAAAGAAGACTGACCCAAATTCGAAACCGGAATAACACAGAACAGGAATGCAATAACCTTAAAGAGGGTTTTCATGGTGAAGCTCCACAAATGCTCATCCTTGGAAGCAAGTTTCTTAGTTGTACCTTCGCCAGCTTTATCTGACGGCGCGACATTTTCTCCCTGTTAGGCCGAAACGCGCTCGAAGCGAGTACCGCCGGTGGTTAACCATTCGGCCCCTTATGCCTCAGTGTGGTAGTGGCAAAGCATTCCCGGCACAAACGCACCAAAGACAACAAAGCCGCACAAAGACTAAAACACTTTCGCGGCCTTGGTAGCAATTCCATTCTCACTGCCCGCTTTTTAAGTTTCTCAATCTTGCGATCACTGAAATAGCCGGTCTCCGGCTGACGTGAATTGTTCTCGGTATAGCATCCATAACACTGAGTTCAACCGCATCGCAGGTTCATGTTGACCAGTCTATCAAAAAACTTGTTGACACGTAAATTGTATTTCTAGTATTCTAGAAATATGAAGACCGAGGGAACGGCACGTTATGCGGACATGTTTGCGGCGCTGGGCGCCGAACCGAGACTCCAAATAGTCCGGTTGCTGCTTTCGGCCCACCCGGACGGCATGATAGTCGGGGATATTCAAACCGAACTTGAAATCCCAAACTCCACCCTCTCACACCATCTCGAAAAACTCAGGATGGAGGGCCTTGTGACTGCCCGCAAAGACAAACAATGGCTGTGGTACTCGGCCAACGCCGAAGCTCTTCAAGACCTGCTCGGATTTCTCTACGCCGAATGCTGCACCCGCAGCAACGTGGTTGAACCGGTGAAGATTACTTCCGTGAGGGGCCGCAGGTGAGAACTGCTAACTGGTACCGGGATATGATTGGTCCGAAACATGAGGCGAGAAGCAAACGATCAAGGGAGGATCGCAGCGTGAAGCTTATCGAACGAAATCAGATAAAGAGTAGCCTCAATCACATTTGTGTGTTGACGGTTATTTGTTTTTTCGTGACACAGGCATTTGCTCAAGACCCTTTGAAGCTGTTGCCGCATGCCTACAAGCTCGAGTTTGAAAATGATTGGGTTAAGGTCACTCGAGTTCACTATGCGCCGCACGAGAAGCTGCCCCCGCATCAACATACTCAGACCGCGTCAGCCTATGTTTATCTGAATGACGGCGGCCCGGTCGTCTTCAACCATATCGGACACACCAACTATCCAGTCACCCGGCGGGAGACAAAGGCTGGAGCCTTTCGGCTTTATCGTGCCCTCCAGGAAATCCACGAAGTCCAAAACCTGTCCGATCTTCCGAGCGACTTCTTGCGGGTCGAGATCAAAACCGAACTGGTCGAGGATAACACCTTTGGCGGGCGTTTCTACCGAGTGGCAACTCCGTCAGGTGAGAACCTTCAAAAAACTCAGTTTGACGACAAGCAAGTGCGAATCACACGTTTGATCTGCGCATCGGGCAAATCTCTCGAACTCACCACCAGCCCGACTGAGCCGGCCTTGCTCGTAGCTCTGGTTCCATCGGATCTCAAGGTGTACGAAGGCAAGGGGGGCTTCGAAAAATTGAAACTGGAAATGGGCAAGACCAGATGGATTGCGGCAGGCCAACAACAGAAGTTTCAGAATACCGGCAGCGAACCCGCGGAGCTGCTTCGGTTCGATTTCAAAACAAAGCCTCTGTCAAAAGAGGCGTTGGAAAAGAACAAAAAAGACGAACATTCGAAGAGTGAATGAAAGGAGACATACAGTGTCAAAGCAAATTGAAGAGGCGGTGCGAGACCGGTACGGCTCATTTGCCGAAAGCGGGCTCTCGAGTGAGCACACAGGAGTGCGGGCGGTTGCCGAGGCGTTTGGATACTCCTCGGAGGAGTTGTCGTCAATTCCAGCCGAGGCCAATATGGGTTTGTCCTGCGGCAACCCGACCGCCTACGCGCATCTCAGGCCGGGCGAGGTCGTAGTCGATCTCGGATGCGGAGGCGGGCTCGATGTCTTTCTCGCGTCCGCCAAAGTCGGCCCCGAAGGCCGGGCGATCGGTATCGATATGACTCCCGAGATGATCGAGCGGGCACGGAGAAACGCGGAGAAGGGAAACTACACCAACGTTGAGTTTCATCTCGCGACAATCGACAAGCTCCCGCTCGAGGACGGCTCGGTGGACTGCGTGATCAGCAACTGCGTCATCAATCTGGCGCCCGACAAACAAGCCGTGCTGCGCGAGATCGCGCGGGTCCTCAAACCCGGCGGCCGGCTTGCAGTGAGCGATATTGCTCTCAAAAAGGAATTACCATCTGAGGTGTCGAGCGACCTGCTCGCATACGTCGGTTGCGTGGGCGGCGCGATTCTGATCGACGACTACAAGCGAGGGCTTCTTGAAGCCGGGTTCGCGCACGCCGAGATCGTCGACACAAACCGCGACCTCAGCGTCTATGATCAGATTGACAGCAAGGCCAGTTGTGGCGCGCCTTCGACTGGGTTGCCGGTTGCGGCTGCCAGCTGCTGCGCCCCGTCAAACGAGAGCAGTGCGCGCAACCATCTGGCTGATCTGTTGAGCCGCTACAAAATCAATGACTACGCGGCGAGCGTGCGGGTATATGCGGTCAAGCCGGTCGCTTGATTGTGACTGTGATGGAAGTTGATGAGGGCTCGAC
>JBASRM010000672.1:0-8611 GCA_049273835.1 Blastocatellia bacterium
CGGTGTTTTTGAAGGTTGCGATTGAAAGCTTCAAGGGCACGCTGAGCTTTGTTCAATCCGACTTGCCGAGGGCGTTTGCTTCCGTCAAGGACGCGAAGCTTCAATCTGAATTCAAAAAGTCCACCAGAACTGCTGCCGACGCGATCGCCAGGTACCTCAAACAGCTCCAGGAGATGAAGCCCGATCCGGCGGCTACCTTTGCGATCGGTAAACAAAACTACGAGGCGAAACTCAAGTACGACGAAGGCATTGATGTGCCGATCGATACACTTCTCAAGATTGCCGAGCGCGAGCTGGCGAAGACTCAGGCTGACTTCAAAAAAGCAGCTTCTCAAATAAATCCAAACCGCGACGCGATGGCGGTGTGGGCCGACGTGCAGCGCGATCATCCGAAGGCGGGAACATTGGTCGAGGAAGCTCAAAAGCAGCTCGACGCCTTGAAGCGATTCATAGAAGAGAAACAAATCGTGACGATACCTCCCGCCGCCGCGCCGGTTGTGGCGCCGACCCCCGATTTCATGCGTTGGTCAACCGCGAGCATGTGGACCCCGGGCCCGTTTGAGAGCCGGGCCATGCCCGCGCGCTACCTGATAACCGACGTCGATCCGAAGTGGACTGAGAAAGAAAGGGAAGAGTACCTGAGTTCATTGAACTATCCGCAGCTCTGGGCCACTTCGATTCACGAAGTGTATCCGGGTCACTTCGTGCAGGGGAGCTACCTGAAACAGGTCGGGTCTGAAGTACGCAAGGTTGCGGCGTTGGCTCCGGGGAGCTTCGTCGAGGGATGGGCTCACTACACCGAGCAGATGTTGCTCGACGAAGGATTCGGCGGCGGCGATCCGAAGCTCCGGATGGGCCAGCTTGCAGACGCGCTTCTGCGATTGTGCCGGTTCGTGGTTGGCATTCGCGAGCACACCGGCGGTATGACCGTGGATCAGGCGACACGGTTCTTCATGAACAACGCTTACATGGGCGAAACACCATCGCGCATTGAAGCCGAACGCGGGACGTTCGATCCGACCTACCTGGTTTACTCGGTCGGCAAGCTTGCGATACTACAACTGCGCGAGGACTACAAACGAGATCGAAAGGAGGAGTTCTCGTTAAAGGAATTTCACGACCGATTGCTGTCAAACGGCAACGCGCCGCTTTGGGTCCACCGCCAAATGCTTCTACCCGGGGGGAAGGGAAGGCTGATTGAGTAACTGCCAGGCTGATTCTCAAGGACGACAGTTTTGATGAGTGAAAATCGTGCCGGTCGGTTTTTATTCCAACGCTAGGTAAGTGCGCTGACGACGTTCTCAGGTGCCGCGCGCGATACACCAAAAGAGAGCGGGGAGGAGAACCTCCCCGCTGAGGTGATGTCCTGATGTTTCCCGCTTGCTTGACGCTTACTTGTTCTTGTTCGAGGTCTTCTTCGGCGCTGCCCCTTCCACCGTGATCTGGTTATCAACCTTCTTGACACAAGAAACGCGTTTGGTCTGCATGCTCGCCAGTCCTTTTTGATTACCTTTCTTAACGGATCCCGTCAGCGTTACCACCCCGCCGCTGGTCGCCGCGTTGATAGCCTGGTCCTTGAGCGATGCCGTCCCGGCAAGCTTCGTTTTCACGCTTTCGGTGATCTGCGCATCGGTAGTCGATGAGCAGTCGGTCGCCACCGGCTTAGCCTTCGCAGGCTTTGCATTCTTGTTCTGCGCCCAAACGGCGCCGCTCACAAGGAACAGAGCTAGCGCAGTGATCAAAATTCTCTTCATGAAGTTCTCCTTTTTTTGGTTGGCTGACTCGAACTGGCGGCTCCCCCAGGACATCGCAACCAGTGGTCGCGGTCATAATAGACAAAACCGGGGCGCCGAGCAAATACAATTAATATAATTTAGAAAAGATTGTTATTTTGCACAGGGACCTATTGTGCCTGGCTCTGGGGCTTCGCCACTGTGGACTTGTATGGCGGTCCTCGGTGACCGCCCCTTTTCGACCCTGAACGGTGCGGCCCGACGAGAGGGGGCGGCACCGAGGACCGCCCACACGAGCTAAGTCCGCGGCTCAACTCAACTTTCGGCTTCGCCAATCGGATAGAATTTCGCGAGCAGCATTGTGTCCGGGCGCGCCCATCACTCCACCGCCCGGGTGAGTTCCAGATCCGCACATATAAAACCCATCGATCGGGGTTCGGTATTTCGCCCAACCGGCAACCGGGCGCATGAAGAACAACTGATCGAGCGTCATATCTCCGTGAAAAATGTTACCACCCGTGAGCGAGTACTCGCGCTCGAGGTCAAGCGGCGAGATGACCTGGCGATGAATGATGGAATCATGAATATTTGGCGCATACTCGGCGAGCGCGTCGATGCAGCGGTCGGCAAACTCGTCTTTTATCGAATCCCAATCGGCGTCTTTCAACGTGTACGGCGCGTATTGGGCGAAGATGCACATTATGTGCTTACCGGGCGGCGCAAGCGAATCATCATACGTCGTTGGTATGGTGACCTCGACCAGGGGGTGCTCGGAAGGCCGTCCCGCCTTTGCGTCTTCCCAGGCGCGGTCGACGTATTCCATCGAAGGGCAGACGTGAATCGTCGCCCTGTGATGCGGGCCAAGGTTGGATCCCGGGAAAGCCGTGAAATCCGGAAGCGCGTCGAGCGCGAGATTGATTTTCATCGAACAGCCTTCCATCCGGATGCTCTCGACGTCCTGCCGAAAGTCATGATCCAGATCGGCGGGATCTACGAGCTTCAAGAAAGTCACCTTGGGATCGGCGCTGGATATCACGGCGCGGGCATGAATCTCTTCGCCACTAGCGAGCGCCACTCCGTAAGCCCGGCCGCTTCGCACCAGCACCCGGCCAACCGGCACACCGGTCCGAATGGCCGCTCCCCGCGACTGCGCCGAACCCGCAATCGCTTCGCTGATGGCGCCCATTCCGCCGCGAGCGAAGCCCCACAATCCTCGAATGCCGGTCGCCCCTCCCATCACGTGATGAAGCATGATGTAAGCAGTGCCCGGCGTTGATGGTCCGCCGTTTGTGCCGATTACCCCGTCGGTAGCAAGCGTTGCTTTTATCTCTTCCGACTCGAAACGCTCATCCAGATACGCTCGCACGCTCTGGGTCATGATCTTCACGAGATGGACGATGTCAGGATCGCGAAAGCGCAACGCGTCGAGTCCGAGCTTGCCCAACCCGATCATGTCGGTAATCTTCCGGCGGATGATGTTCGGGGGAGTGGTAAGCAGCAAGCCTTCGACCCATTCGCCGAGCCGAGCGAGCCGGTGTTCGTATGCCGGATAGGCTTCGGCGTCGCGCTTTGAAAACTTGGCGAGCTCGGTTTGAGTTGCAGCCATGTCCTGCCAGAAAAACAAGTGCCTTCCGTCCGGGAACGCGGTAAAAAAAGCGGGATCTTTCGGGTAGAGGTGATAGCCGAAACGCTCGAGCTCGAGCTCGCGAATAATCTTTGGTTGGAGCAAACTGCAGAGATACGAGAGGGTAGAGACCTTATACCCGGCCCACACTTCTTCGGTCACCGACGCTCCGCCGATTACATCTCGCCGCTCGAGCACACTGACCTTCAGACCGGCGCGTGCGAGATACGCTGCGGTGATAAGACCGTTGTGACCTGCGCCGATCACTATGGCGTCAAACTCGGTGGGCATTATTTGTCTTTGTGCGCTCGAATCCAAAGCTCGTCTATCGAACCTTCTTTGAGCATCTTTGTTACGTAGACGATCTGACCGGTGTGCACAGCCAGATGAATCGAGATGTTGAAGATCAGGTCGAACATGGTAGGCACATAGTCTGGCTCATCAGTCGAATCAAGGAAGCGCGATCTATCGAACGAGTCGAGCACCCGGGTTGCCTGATTGATCGTTTCGTCAAACGTCGCGAGCAGCTGCGCTTTTGGGATGGGGCCCCGCTCGGTGAATTCGGCGGGCCGGTCGCGCTCGTACTGGATTCCCCCGACCCGGTCCGAAAGGTAGTGCCGCATCGATCCGGAAAGATGCAGCACAAGATTACCCGCCGAGTTTGCCTGGTCGTTCGGTCGCCACCACAATTGCTCCTCGGTTAATTCTTCGATGCAAGCTCTGATTTGTGCGGGAAGGATTCGAACGATTCGGGCACGCAAGGCGTCCAGCGCGACGCCGCTGAGAGTTTTTTCCGCTTCCATGCATTACTCCGTGTTGATTCAGGTTATCAGTGATAAGCGTACGGTCAGATCGAGCGCAGGATTCTAGTGGTTCACAGCGCGCTTTTGCAATGCGGGTATTCCCGGTGATCAGTGCCGGGTTAGCAATGCGACAGTTTCAACGTGATAAGTCTGCGGAAACAAATCAATAGCAGTTACCCGGGAGAGCTCGTAGCCGGAGTCAATCAAGGTTCGAAGATCGCGCGCCATCGTGGCCGGATCACAGGAGACATAAGTAACGTGAGCGGGTGAAATTGCCGCGATCTGCGCAATCGTTTCGGCCGCGCCGGTGCGTGGCGGGTCCAACAAAATCACATCGGGAGATGGTGCTTTGCTCTCAATGAATTTATTCAGCCACAACTCTGCAGCGGCGTTCTGGAACTGGACATTGGTTATTGCATTGGCGGAGGCGTTCTCGACCGCGAACCTGGCGGCGTTGCGGTCTGCTTCAACTCCAATGACATTTTTGAAACGGCGCGCAAGTTGAATCGCAAATAATCCGACTCCCGAGTAAAGATCAATTGCGAGGTCGCCAGAAGCCTCGCCCACGGCTTCGTCGACTAGCTCTCCCAGCAGGCCGGGATTCGCTTGAAAGAACGTCGAGGGGCTAAAGCTGTACGCGGCCCCATTCACCGTTCGCTTTAACAGCCCGCCGGGCAAGCCTTCAAAGACCGGTTCGAACGCAACGCCTGTTTCACCGGCCGCCATTTCGATCTGCGACCTATTGGAAAGAGCGAGATCGGCGTTAGCCCCGTTGCTCACTACGGATCGCAGCGATTGGAGCGCCTGGTCAAGCTCGGGCACGAGGATCGGACAGCTCACGACATCGCATATACCATTCGAAGCAGCACGATTGTAGCCAACACGCCCCGTCTTGCGGTCCATTTTCAGTTGAGCTCGTCCTCGATAACCAAACTCAGCGCCGTGCCGGATCTTTATCTCGCGAGGCCAGTCGATTCGGCCAATTCTCTCGAGCGCATCCCGCACAAAGCCGGTCTTGGACTCGAGTTGGGCTTCGTAGCTGAGGTGTTGAAGCTGGCACCCGCCGCACACGCCAAAGTACTCGCAGGGAGCTTCGCGTCGCGAAGGCGACGGCGCCAATACGCGTTCGATGACTGCGCGAGCGAAGGTTTTCTTGTGCTCGGTGATCCTCACTCTGAGGCGTTCGCGCGGAGCCGCGAGCGGAATAAATATCGCGAGGCCGTCGTGTCGCGCGACCGCGTCGCCGCCGTACGCCAGCCGTTCAGTGGTCACGTCCACGATATCGCCAATGCTGAGTGATGAGCTGCTCACAGCTTCACGATAGCAGTAGACAGGTTTAGAACGGAAGGAGGTGGCCTGCGAGCGAGTCTCTCGGTGGGCCGCTTTCTCGGCGGCACATAGACCGTCGGCGAACGACCAGGGCGATCTACGTGGAGCGCCCACTCAGCTACAAATAGAACAGGCTCATACGGGGGATACCAGTGAGCTCACGCAGCCGCCTTGCAATGAAGTTCTGCAGCGTCTGTTCGTAAATTGCCTTATCCATCTTCTTGCGATAAGAACGGAGATGCGACTGGGCTTCTCCGCGAAGCTTCTTTATCTCTTCCGGGCCGAAGCACTCTTTGGCCGCTTCGAGAATCATTCGATCGATCCCGTCGAGATCGCGCTCGAGAGCTTCGGCATCAACGCGTAGTGACCGGTCGATCTCGACGATGATCTCCTGCATCCTTGCGCGGGACCGCGCAATGGCGCCGGCAAGCTCGGTGCGGCCGGAAGATTGTGCCTGCGAAGCGGCAGCCCCAAGCTCCTGATCGCATCGGGATAAGAATGCGAACAGGACGTCTTTGGGAAATCCGGTCTGCTGGCGTGCCGGCGGGCCGCCGCCCGGTTCGTGGGTGGTGGCCCCGGAAGCCGGGTCTCCGCCTACTTGAGCGAGCCGGTACTCCGCAAAGGCGGTTTCGACCGCCTGTTGGCAATAAAAGACGTTGTTGACCTTTGAATACTTTTGGGCGCGCGCGTCGTAGGCATCGAAGGCTTGATTGATTCCGCGTAACACAATGTGAAGCGGGATCCCGGCGTTTTTCCAACTCTCGACCAGAGCCCAATCGAGGCTAGAGATGAGCATATGCTTGCCGCGCCGGCGGACGAACTCCTCCTCTACCTCAGTGAAGTAGTTGAAGTAGTTCAAACCTTCGGCGAGAGCGTCGCCGCGGTCGTTGTTGGTGCTTTCCAATGATGGGTGCGAAGCTCGGATGTGACTAGAACAAACGGTTTGAGATCTCGCCGACAATGTAAATGCCGGCCGCGGTCGCAACCATAGCCAGAATGTATAGTCCTATCAACGGCCAGGCTTCCTTCGAACATTGGGCATCCAGCTTATCGATGAATTGCTTCGGATATTCTGCCATTCCGTGCCTCCGTGAGATTTTCTGCGTTTTCAGACCAGCGGAGTGAACTCGCTTATGATAGCCCCTTCGACGTCCTGAAGCTGCTCCCGGACCAGCGAGGCCTTGTTTTCAGTAAGTGTCAACCTGGAAGCTATCTCGTTGGCTGCTTCCGCCAGAGCCCGATGCAGCAGGTTTGCCATTCGCTCGCGTTCGGCGGCCGGCACCGCGTCGGGATTGGTGAACGGTAAGCCCGGTTCGCCGGAAAAGCCGGAACCCTTCCTTGCGACATTGATCAGAGAGGCGAAGCTGGGAACCGGGTGCACACGTGACCGCCGGAATGCTTCGCGCAACAAACGTTTCGTCTGTACTTCGCTTGAGCCCTTGAGCGATAACAGTGCGTCTTCATCTGCGTCGGTCCAATCGTTGTCGGTAAGGTCCTGGTAGAAACTGCGGACGCCGTCCAGAGAATCATTTTTACTCGCTACAGGCTGGCGTTCGAGCTCCCCAAGGCGGTCGCTGATCCGGCGTCTGGCCTCATCAAGTTCTTCGCGAAGTATTTCCGCGATCAGTTGATGCTCGCGTGGTCTAATCCTCATCTCAACACCTCCGACTTGGATGTTCCTCGGCCCGGTTGCCGGAAAATACAATAAACGAAAGGGCCAATGTGAACAAGGCGCGTAGTTGGATAGTGAGGGTAGTGAGTTGCGAGGGAATCGCCACCAAGTCACGAATTCACCAAGATTCACAAAGGCTTCTTCGTGCGACTTTCGCCCTTCGTGGGTTGGTGGCGGCGCGAGTTGCTGGTTAGAGCAACACCTGAACATGAACGTAGTTGACAGTGCTACGATTCACGCCGTAGTATTCGACAAAATATATTGTAGGGCGGGCTTAAACATATTCGGAGGCTGGAGAGACTCCCTGGTGAGATTATGGTCGCGGCGGAAAACCCCATAAGACGAAAAAACCTCGAGGCAGAAGCCGCGAAGTGCTGCTATTGTAGCGGTAACGGCACAGTTTCCTTTTGGAACGAAGTGGCTTACTTCGAAGACCGGCGCGTTTGCACGCTTTGCGAGGCGGGACGCAGGGTCGATCAGAGAATTGCCGAGATGGTGAAACGCGCGCAGCTCACGGAACGTCTCTCAGGTCGATGAATTTAAGCGGGGACCTCGGCTCGCTGTCTAACTCTCAGGACTCCAACATCCTCATTTGGTCTCGCAAAGACCGTCATCAAATTCTGAATCAAGCGAGAGCTTTCAATATGTTCTCGGCTGCGAGTTCGAGCATTCCATTTTCGCGTGCAAAACAGAATCGCATGTACACATCCTTTTCGGGCTCGTCCATGAACGCGCTGCCGGGCACTCCTGCCACCGCCGCCTCGCGGATCATGAACTCATTCAAGCCGGTTGCATCGTCGAAACGATCGGGTATTCGAGCCCACGCATAAAAGCTCGACCGCGAGGGATAAATGTGAAACCCGGCCTGTTCAAGCGCGCTTGTTATGATTTCTCGTTTGTGAGCAAAATCCGTCCGCAACCGCTCGTAATAGCCCGGGTCCGAAAGCAGCACGCGAGCCAGCGCGTGCTGAAGCGGCGTCGGTGTACAAACGTAATAAATGTTTCCCAGTTGCGCCAGCTTTCCAACCAGTTGCCCGGGTCCACACGCATACCCTAGCCTCCAGCCGGACACCGCCCACGATTTCGAGAACGAGCCCACCGTGATAGTGCGCTCGAATGCTCCCGCCAGCGATGCGGTCGAAACGTGGTCCGCAGCATCCAGGGTGAAATGCTCATAAACCTCGTCGGCGATCAACATCAAATCAAATTCTTCGGCGCACTCCACGATGGACACCAGCTCAGCGCGGCTGAAGACGCGGCCCGTTGGATTGGCAGGCGAGCATATAATGATGGCTTTGAGAGGGCATACGGAACGCGACGAGGCGTCGCGGCAGACGCGGCGCAATTCGTCGATGTCGAGAACAAGCGAATCACCTCGCAATTTCACAACATCGGTACGGGCGCCGGCGGTTTCCAGTGTCCGTTTGTGATAAGGATAGTAGGGCTCGAA